>JBALXR010000037.1:0-27254 GCA_036960525.1 Marinobacter sp. | reverse complement strand
TGCAACAGACCTGCTCAAAGACAGGCACCGTTGAGCAGTGCGGCATTATGGGGGGCCTGAGTTCAGAACTGGGCGACCTGTCTGGCAATAACACAGACCAGTGCAATCACGTGCCCGGGACTCATAAACCAGGTAGCCACTAAACCATGTGACTACTAAACCGAGTAACCACTAAAACTTTTCGAAAGCAGCTTACCGGACATTGACCCTGTAGCAACTACAGGGTTTTTAATACACACCTACCCAATAAAAGGAGGTGTTTATGGCGTGCGGTTGTTCTGGCCCAGTATTAAAATCCCCGGCTCCGGGTTTTCGTCGCGCACTGTGGATCGCCCTTTGGGTTAATCTGGCCATGTTTTTCGTGGAAGGTGCTGCCAGTTTGCAATCTGGATCGGTTTCCCTGATGGCGGACGCCATCGATTTCTTTGGCGACAGCGCCAACTACATTCTGTCGCTTTCGGTTCTGTCCCTCGGCATGCTCTGGCGCGGCCGCGCTGCCATGGTGAAAGGCATTACCATGACGGTGTTCGGCCTTGTGGTGTGGGCCCGTGCGCTTTGGGTGATGGAACAGGGCGTTACGCCCGAACCATTTACTATGGGCACGATTGGTCTGCTGGCTCTGATTGCCAACGTGAGCGTTGCCTTGGTGCTATTTCGGTTTCGGGATGGCGACTCTGATATGCGCTCGGTCTGGCTCTGCAGCCGCAATGATGCCATCGGCAACCTGGCCGTGATGGCAGCCGCTCTGGGCGTGTTCGGAACGGGAAGCGCCTGGCCGGACTTAAGTGTTGCCGCCATTATGGGCACCCTGGCCATATCGGCCGGCATCAGCGTTGTGCGCCATGCTCGAATCGATATTTCTGAGGCCAAAAGCCCCGCTGGCACCGACGTGAAGACTGTGTTCCGCTAATTGAAAGCTCGCACTTCACAGCCTGAACTGGAAATGCCCGCCAGTTAGGTAGGCTGTAAACTTGAAATAAAAGCAAGGGCAGTTAACACTCTACTAACGAAAACAACAAGCCAGCGCCAGCGCTTGCAACAGAGCCATTTCGAGTAGCATCTATGAACGGCGTTAATGCCCTGCTGCCCTACGATTTTTCACCTTTGACCATTACCAGCTATATGCTGGTAATGGTGTTTTATGGCGTGGCGCTTCTACGCATGCCCGCTAGCGAGCGCCCCGGCCCCGGGCGCATTATTACGTTCGTGCTGGGCGTGGTGATGTGCTATGCAGTGATGCAAACCGCTTTCGATTACTATTCCCAATACATGTTTTTTGTTCACCGGGGCCAGCACTTGGTACTGCATCACCTGGGCCCGTTTTTAATCGCGTTATCTAACCCGTTACCGGTAATGCGTTTCTGGGGCCGAAAAATTCCCCAGGCTGCACTGCCGTGGCTGAAACCCGTGCGGATCAGCTACCGGGTTTTGCAAAATCCGGTCGTAGCGCCTGTGTTGTTCGTGGGCCTGGTTTATTTCTGGCTGTCGCCCGGAATCCACTTTGACGCCATGCTTAGCCGCCAGCTGTATTGGGTCATGAACTGGAGCATGTTGCTCGACGGCCTACTGTTCTGGTGGCTGATATTCGACCCGCGCTCCCCTTACATAACCAACGCTCTAGGCTACGGCAAACGGATGCTGCTACTGGCTCTGGTGGCGGTTCCGCAAATGTTGCTGGGCGCCTGGATCGTGTTTTCTCGGGGCATGGTGTACGACGTTTACGAGGTGTGCGGCCGCGCCTGGCCACTGGCGCCAGAGACCGACCAGCTACTTGGCGGCTTGCTGACCTGGATTCCGCCGGCGATGATGAGCGTGTTGGGTATTCTGATTATTTTACGCAGGGCCATGTACGAAGATGGCCGTTACCCAAAACAGGGCGCAGAGCTGGGCCCGTCATCCGGGCACATGAACACCTGAGAGGAACACACCGTTATGCCGACTTTTATTTCAGGCACAAGAGTTGCCGTTCTAATAGCGCTATTGCTGACGGCCTTTGCGCTGGCGGGCTGCAACCAGAGCGTCCGCGAATGGCACGGCAAAGACATCAGCAGTTTAATGCCGCCTTTAGAATTCGAGCTTATAGACACCCGGGGCGAGGCAATCAACGCCAGCGACTCTGAGGGCCAGGTGCGATTGGTATTTTTTGGTTTCACCCATTGCCCGGACATTTGCCCCACCACGCTGGCACGGTTATCCCAAGCCGTAGGCAAACTGCCGGAAAACGAGCGTGAACGGGTAACCATTATGTTTGTCAGCGTAGACCCGAACCGTGACACTCCCGAACAGATTGCCGCCTACACCCAGTTCTACGGTGACCGGATTGCCGGCGTGACCGGCAGCGAGCCCCAGCTAAGGCAGCTGGTAAAGCGCTACCGCACCACCTTCGGTTACGACGAGCCGGATGAGAACAACAACTACAATGTGTCTCACAGCGCCGGTGTGTATGTGTTCGATACTCGTGGCAAGGCACGGCTTTTGCTAAGGCCCGACCTGACCGTGGCGCAAATTCGCGAGGACATTAGCGCGCTGGCTCAGGAAAGCCGGTCCTGAAGCTGTTCTTGAAACCAACCCTGCAACCGGCCCCAAAAGCGCTTTTGAAACAATGGCTCAGCGGTTTTCTTCAACCTCCTCACTGCCAGACGGGTTATTGGTGGCGCCAGAGCTTTCCGCCGCAGCCACAAACGGCATGACCAGCACCGCGCAGGACGCATTCACGGTAACGTATTCCACCGTCGCCCGGCGCAGCGGCCAGAGCCCCCCCCGGAATGGTCTGCAGTCCCAGCAGGCGCTGCAGCCGGTTCATTACGATGTTTCTCCTTATCGCATGCGCAAAGCTTTTCTAGCTCCCCTACCATAGACTAGTAGGTGAAAGGCTCAGGCGCTGCGCCACTAGCCATCACCCCACTTTCATCGGCTATCCCACAACCGACAGAACCACTTCATGCATAATCATGCTCATAGCCACAGTCATGGACACAGCCACGCCGACCATTTCAACATTCACAACCGCGCCTTCGCCATAGCCGTTGCGCTGAATCTGGGATTTGTGATTATCGAAGTGGTATTTGGCGTGCTGTCCGGGTCACTGGCCTTGCTGGCGGACGCCGGGCACAACCTGAGTGACGTACTGGGTTTGCTCATGGCCTGGGTCGCCAGTTGGCTGGCCGGACGTAAAACAACCGAACGCAACACCTATGGCTTGAAGAAAACCACCATTCTGGCGACCCTGTTCAACGCCCTGTTTCTGATTGCCGCAGTGGGCGGTATAGCTTGGGAAGCCATACGCCGCTTTGGTGACCCGGCCGAAGTGGCTGGCATGACCGTCATGGTTGTGGCGGGCATTGGCGTGCTGATTAACGGCGTGACCATGCTGCTGTTTTTGAAGGGCCAGAAAGGCCACTTGAACATACGCGGTGCTTTTGGCAGACACCGTGGTATCGGTAGGCGTGGTGGTGGCGGGCGTGCTTATTATGGCGACCGGTGCAAACTGGATTGACCCGGCGGTCAGCTTGGTGATTGCCTCGGTGATCTTCATCGGGACCTGGCAATTATTGAAAGACTCGATCGGCCTGGCCATAGACGCCGTTCCGCGGACTATAAACCCTGCCGACGTCGCAGAGGCGCTCAGCCAATTACCCGGAGTAGAGTCTGCACACCATCTACACATATGGGCTTTAAGCACCACCGAAAACGCGCTGACCGTGCACCTGGTAAAACCCGACAGTCTCGACGATGACAATATCATTCAAAAAGCCAACCGCATGCTGGCGCAGGATTTCAATATTGCTCACGTTACCGTTCAATGGGAACGCACCCACAGCCGCTGCCCCAACGAGGTTGATGATGATGTTGACGCCGGAGTCAGCACCTAAAACGCCAGAGCCACCATCAGCGGAATAGTTACCAGGGCTACTACCGTAGACAGTAGCACGGTGCCGGCTGCCTGTTTTACCGATGTGTCCAGCATGGTGGCAATCACCACCGTATTGGCCGCAATCGGGGTAATGGAAATCAGGAAAATGGCCTTGTGCACGGCATCTGAATAGACCCCCGTATGGGTCGCATCCAGCCACCAGAAGGCGCTGGCCAGCAACGGCCAGGATACAAACTTGCCAAAAAATGCCAAAGCGGTAAAACGCAGGTCACCCGCCAGCCCGTGAAAGCTGGATATGCTCATGCCGATAATCATCATACCCAGAATACTGTAGGTGCCGCGCAAATTATCGAACAGCGGTTCGAACACCAGCGGAATATCAACACCTGACAGATTCAGCATTACCGCCAGCGCAAACGCATACACAGACGGCAACCGTGCCACCCGTTTAAGCGCGTCGGGCACGCTGTAACGGCCCCGGGCCGCCAGATAAAAACCCACCGAGCTTTCGTAAAGCGCCGTGCCAAGCACGCACACAATATAAATCGCCAGCCCTTCTTCGCCGAATAGCAGCAGCGCCACCGGTACGCCAAAATACCCGCCATTCGGGCTACCCACGCACAGGGGCATAAGCGCAGCGCTACTGTCGCCAAGCCAGCGCCGGGCCAATGCCTGGTGGGTAATACCCAGAAAACAGCAAAAACCGAACACCAGAAACGGCAATAAAATGATTTCGGTAGATAAAGGTGCTGCCATCACGCCGGAAAACACGATAGACGGCGTTACGATGTACAACATCATCCCGGCGATGTGGCGGCCACTGACTTGTAAATAACGCCCAGCCAGCCAGCCCAGCACTACGGTGACATAGAGCGGTGTCAATTTGAAGAAAAGCGCCAACGCCGCTGCCATGAAAACTCCATCCCGATTCTTGAAGCGGGCAAGTCTAGCATCGCAGTCACCCCAAGACAGCTTCGAAAAGAAGTACAAAGCTGAACTATTGGCGGATTTTTGCGTATTTAAGACATCGTAATTAATACCAAACTGATATCAAAAAACGTTAACGATCAGAGTCATTTTGGATACACGTTTTCTGCTAGGCTGTTTGAGTAATTGCATCAATGAGGAGGCAACACCATGAACAGTATTTTTCTGCCCGATGTGTCCTCACCGCCTGGTTTGTTGTCGGAGCAACATCTGGATATGGTTACGATGCCGCACACACACCCGGAAACGATTTTGATTAACAGCTTAAGCCGGGTTTTCGGTATACGCCCAAGTGACGACAATACGGCGCCAGAAAACTTGCTTTTAAGTGATTTGGCTCGTTTATTCCGCGTGCGAAAAATAGACGCGGAGGCGGTTATGGAAAAACACGACCGTCCCTGGGCCAATGTTTACCTGATTCAACACGGCGTGGTGCGCATGTTTCGCGAAACCGCGAGCGGTAAGGTAGCCATTCACCACTTTTTTTCGGAAGGCGATATTATCTGGCCGGTGTTCGGTCGCAGCCGTACCGTGCGCAATACCCTATGCCTGAACAGCAGTATGCCGGTCACCGCGTGGGTGGCAGATTTCGCCGCATTCCGCTCAGAAGTGCAAAGCCACGGTGAGGGCCAATGGCCCAAATTTGCCCTGGCATTGACGGAAGAATTGGCCGAGCTAGCCAGTATGCGCGAGTATCGAAAACACACCATGCCCGCAAGCGAGCGTTATGCGCTGATGCAGGACGAGTACCCGGAGCTTACAAAACGGGTGCCAGACAACCAGTTGGCTGCCTGGCTCGGGGTTGTGCCCGCTACCTTTTCGCGCCTGAAAAGCGCGGCGTCAGGTCGCACGGGCACCCACACCAAATTGTGATCAATAAAGCTTTAAACCACCTGGCGAATAGGCTTTCTGGCACGAAACGCTGCCGCATTTTCTGCCACCTGGCCCACTATCCGCTGCCGCGCTTCCTGGCTACCCCAGGCCGTGTGTGGTGTCACAATCAGCCGTGGAATATCCTGCGCCAATAACACGTTGCCATCCACCGGGGGCTCTTGAATCAGCACGTCCGTTGCCGCGCCACCCAAGTGGCCCCGGCGCAGCGCATCCGCCAACGCCTGCTCGTCAATCAAACCGCCGCGGGCGGTGTTCACAATGAATGCGTGGGGTTTCATCTTCGCCAACTCTACCTCGCCGATCAGGTGCCGGGTGTTTTCATTCAACGGGCAGTGCAGCGTAATGGCATCGGCCTGTTGCAGTAACTCGTCCAGGCTTACCCGTCCCGTTTTTGGCGGGCGACCCGGTAGATTGGCGGCAATCACCCGCATGCCCAAAGCTTCGCCCAAGCGCGCCACCGCGCTGCCAATCTCACCGCTGCCCAGAACACCCAGGGTTTTTCCATCCAGCTCCACAATCGGGAAATCCAGAAAGCAGAAATGGGTAGACGTTTCCCAGCGTCCCTCTCGAACCGCACTCTGATAGTCCGGCAGGCGTGTCGCCATTGCCAGCAGCAACATCAGAGTGTGCTGAGCAACAGTGGCGGTGCCATAGCCCTGGCAATTACACACCGTAACGCCGGCTTCTTCGGCGGCTTGCAAATCCACATTATTCAAACCCGTGGCCGCCACCAGAATCAGTTTCAGATCCGGGCAAGCCCTCAACACATCGGCGCTAAGAACCACTTTATTCACAATAGCCACTTGCGCGTTTTGCAGGCGCGGAATGATCTCAGCGGGAGATGTGTGCTCGTAACAGTCAAGCTTCGAAAACACGGCGCGCAAAGGTTCCAGGTCAAGATCGTTCTGGTTCAGAGATGTAACATCAAGAAAAACCGCGTTAAATGCAGACATGGTTGAATACCTGAAAAGTTAGAACGTGAATTATCAGCTGCGGAGAGTGAGTCTGCAACATTGCGCATATCCTACTGACTAGTGGCGGTCTGGCGGATCGTTCGACTGTGGCGGCTCGATTTTAGTAACCTTAGCACTTGCTCCCAAATACTTTGTGGATGTTCCAATGCCAACCCCTAGCCCCCAGGATTTCTGGCTGTTTTTTCCTGCCGCCGCGCTTCTTGCCGGCAGCGTAATACTGAAACCGACTTGGCAGCGCGCTTGATGGCCTTTGAGCTGCTGCAACTGGGCAAAATGGCCCGAAAAAGAGTGGCTACCTCTACTGCCCCAGCCTGACCTGGCAACTACCTCACGCTAGGCATTACTCGTTCAAAATATTGATTTATAGCAATAAAAAATTCAAAAAAAAGCTTCAAACGTCTTTTTAAAACACGCTTCAGGAAACCGAATTTTGTTCTTGATCTTTCTCAAGTCTGACTGCCCACCGCTCTCTACACAATTATGGGCAAACTCAACGGCGACATTGAACACTTGGATGTCGAAAACAAAACCTTCTGGGAACAAACTGGCAAGAGCGTTGCGTCGCGCAACCTGTGGATCTCTATCTCCAGCTTGCGGATGGGCTTTGTGGTTTGGTTAATGTGGTGCATGATTACCAATCAGATGAAAAGTCTGGGTTTCCACTTTACCATCGACCAGCTCTTCACCCTGTCGGCCATCGCCGGCTTAGCCGGCGCGACACTGCGTATTCCTGCATCTTTCATGATCAAGATTGCCGATGGACGGCTGGATTTCCGACAAAGTGGGAGGCTCCATTGTCACCCAGATTATCTCGGTGATTATGGTATTCGCGTCGATCGCCACCGGCTATTTGATGATGCTGGATTACAACTCCAACGACCTCAATGGCCTGTTTCTGGTTTTCATGATTCTGTTCATCGTGATCTTTGCCGCCAGGGGCATCGGTAACGGCTCTACCTTTCGCAGCATTGGCTACATTTTCGACCAGCAGCAGAAAGGCCCGGTACTTGGCTGGACTAGCGCGGTTGCCGCCTATGGCGTCTTCATTGCGCCCAAGTATTGGGTCAACAGATTCAGGCCGGTACCCTAGAGCACGCCATGTACGGCTTCGCGGTGTTCTATGCCCTGTGTTTGGTGGTGAACTGATGGTTTTACCTGCGCAAGGATGCTTATATCAAGAATCCTTAGAGGCGTTAGCCGTTCAAAAACTGGGCCAGGCGCTCACGTACAATGAACTCGGTCTCGGACATAATGCGCTGGATAAGCTCATCACAGGTGGGAATATCGTGAATCAGTCCTGCTACCATGCCGCAGCTCCACGCCGCTTCATCCATCTTGCCTTCCTGAAGAACCAGGCGACCTTTAGCTCCGGTCACCAAATGACGGATATCATCGATGCTTTCAGACTCACCTTTTTCCTTTTCAATTCTTTCAATTTCCTGCACAGCAGCATTATTCATGACCCTTTCTGTATTGCGCAGATTGCGCATGATCAGGCGGGTCTGAAGTTCGTCGGCCTTAACAATCGCGCGTTTAACGTTATCGTGAACAGGCGCTTCTTTGGTCGCTAGAAAACGGGTGCCCATGTTCATGCCTTCAGCCCCCAGCGCCATGGCAGCTACAAGACTTCGGCCATCAGCCATGCCACCTGACGCGACGAACGGAATTGTCAGTTCGTCAGCTGCTCGGGGCAGCAGGATAAAATTCGGTATATCGTCTTCGCCCGGATGCCCGCCGCATTCAAAACCATCGACACTGACAGCATCACAGCCAATTTTTTCCGCTTTCAGTGAATGCCGCACAGACGTGCACTTGTGAATGACCTTAATCCCGGCCGCCTTAAACTGGGGCATGTACTGTTCCGGGCTGCGCCCTGCTGTTTCAACTGCTTTTACACCGCCTTGAATAATCGCATCAATATACTCCGGGTAAGGGGGTGCATTAAAGGAGGGTAAAAAAGTCAGGTTTACCCCAAACGGCCTATCGGTCATTTGATGGCATCGCGCAATTTCCCGCGCCAGATCTTCCGGTGTCGGCTGTGTCAGCGCTGTAATGATGCCTAAACCACCTGCGTTAGAAACAGCCGCAGCCAACTCAGCGTAGCCCACGTGGTGCATGCCACCCTGAATAATGGGGTGACGAATACCAAACAGTTCAGTAATCCTGGTCTTCATAACGGGTTTCTTCTTTTATCATTAGAGTGGATTTAAACGTCAGCCTAATGCCCAGTTCGCCAATTATTTTTCGCGTTATTGTGATCATCAGACCAAGGCTTTTGATTTTTTGTCCATTGTCGGTACTCGCTTCCGGGTTTCTAAAACTGATCTTCAAGAATCTCTAGAGCGGTAGAATCGACTGCTTTCAGCAGTTCCGCAGTGCTCAACACGCCGGATAACTCATATCGGGCAAAGTATTCGCAAGCTTTGATCTTGCCTTGGTAAAATGCCGGCGTCTGTTCGCCTGTGCCAGCCAGCCCTGCTATCGCTTTAAGGGCTTGGCGAAGCCACAACCAACCAACCACAACCTGCCCAAAAGCATCAAGATAAAGCGTAGCATTCGCCAACGCTTTATCTTTGTTGCCCTCGGTTTTCTCGTGGTTGATAACGTCTGTAGCTTCCTTAATGGCCTTCATCGCCTGTTCAAGACGGCCAGCAGATTCTACAAGCCGCGACTCCTGCCTGGCATCACCAATGGTTGCCTCAATGCGCCCCATCAGCTCCTGATAAAACAGGCCTCCCGCCACGGACACTTTCCGGTTCAGCAGGTCAATCCCTTGAATACCGTGAGTGCCTTCGTGAATAGCATTAAGCCGGTTATCCCGGTAGAACTGTTCCACGGGGTATTCTCGAGTGTAGCCATATCCGCCATATACTTGAATCGCCAAACTGTTGGCTTCAAGGCAATAGCGCGAAGGCCAGGATTTGATCACCGGAGTCAGTAAATCGAGTAGTCCTGCTGCCAGATTGCGCTGATCTTCGCTGGCGGCGAATTTCTTCTCATCCACCCACATCGCGCCTTGCAGGCACAGAGCCAACCCGCCTTCCACATACGCTTTTTGCGCCAGCAGCATACGACGGATATCCCCATGGCGAATCAATGGCACTTGCGGCGTACCCGGATTTTTTTCCCCGACAGGCCGGCCCTGATGGCGTTCCCTGGCGTACTCCAGCGCATGCAGGTAACCGGTATAGCCAAGCATGACAGAGCCTAAACCAACACCAATGCGCGCTTCGTTCATCATATGGAACATGGCCGCCAGGCCTTTGTCAGCCTCGCCCACCAGGTAACCGACCGCACCATCTTTTTCACCAAAGTTGAGCATCGTAGAGGTAGTACCCCGGTAGCCCATCTTGTGAATTAAACCTGCCAGCGCCACATCGTTTCGCTCACCAAGACTGCCGTCTTCATTAACCAGAATTTTAGGCACTAAAAATAGCGAAATGCCCTTAACACCCAAAGGTGCACCCGGTAGACGAGCGAGCACCATGTGAATAATGTTCTCGCTCAATTCGTGATCGCCACCAGAGATATAGATTTTGCTACCGAACAGACGGTAAGTTCCATCCGCCTGGGGTTCTGCGCGGGTACGCAGATCACCCAGGGAGGAGCCCGCGTGGGACTCAGTCAGGCACATGGTGCCGAAGAACTGGCCAGCCATCATAGGCTCTGCAAAGCGAACCTTTTGTTCTTGCGAACCCTGCACCATTATAAGATTGGCTGCAGCAATGGTCAGGCCAGCATAGCCCTGAGTGCCAACGTTAGCGCCTTTAAGCATTCCCACACACATCTGCGCTACGGCGGCGGGCAGCTGCATACCACCAAGCTCGTAATCTTGACCAGCCGCCATCAGGCCTGTATCTCTCAACACATCCAACGCTTTTCTTACTTCCGGACGCATTGTCACCCGGCCGCTTTCAAAGCGCGGCTCGTCCTCGTCCACCAGGCGCGCATGGGGCGCAAATTCCTCTGCAGCAACCTTCAATGCCAGATCAAGCGCGGACTGAAGAGTTTCCCGACTGTGATCGCAATAGCGATCAAAACTTAAAAACTGCTCTACGTTATGAAGCTCGTAAAGCTGGAACGCCAAATCCTGCGGGTTGATGATCTTTTGCTGCACGTTTTGCCACCCTCACCATGCTTGTTATTTTTGACGGTTAGCCACCGAGCGCTATTGGCGATCAAACCACTTCAAACAAACCTGCGGCCCCTTGGCCGCCACCAATGCACATGGTCACCACAACGTATTTGGCGCCGCGACGTTTACCTTCAATCAAAGCGTGGCCGGCAAGGCGAGACCCCGTGACACCGTAAGGGTGACCAATAGAAATTGAGCCGCCGTTAACATTCAGTTTTTCCATCGGAATGCCTAAACGGTCACGGCAGTACACAACCTGCGAGGCGAAGGCTTCGTTCAGCTCCCAGAGATCGATATCATCCATGGTCAAACCGCTGCGCTCCAGCAGACGCGGAATCGCGAAGACCGGGCCAATGCCCATTTCATCCGGCTCACATCCGGCTACTGCGAAACCACGGAAGATGCCCATGGGCTCAATGTTGTGTTTTTCGGCATAGGTGCTATTCATCACCGTGCACACTGATGCACCGTCGGATAGCTGGCTGGCATTGCCGGCCGTAACAAAGTGACCGTCGCCACGCACTGGGCTGAGGCCCTGTAGGCCTTCAATCGTGGTGTTAGGGCGATTGCACTCATCGCGGGTGAGAGTGACGTCTTTCTGGCTGATGTCACCGGTTTCTTTGTTTTTGACCAGCATGGTGGCATCGAACGGCACAATTTCCTGGTCGAACTTCCCGGTTTCCTGAGCGGCGGCGGTACGCTGCTGGGAGATCAGGGCGTATTCGTCCTGAGACTCCCGGCTGACGTTGTAGCGCTGGGCAACGATGTCCGCAGTTTCGATCATCGACATGTACAGCTCAGGCTTGTGCTTCATCAGCCACTCGTTGGTTGCATGAAAGCTGTTAAGCTTATCGTTCTGCACCATTGAGATCGACTCCACGCCGCCGGCAACCATGACCGGTACTTTTTCAAAAATGACGCGCTGCGCAGCAATGGCAATAGATTGCAGACCGGAGCTGCAAAAACGGTTGATCGACAACCCGGCGGTCGTTACCGGTAAGCCGGCACGAATAGCGGCCAGACGAGCGATGTTTTTGCCCTGGGCACCTTCTTGAAAAGTGGCGCCAAGAATCACGTCCTCAACACTAGCGGGATCGATACCAGCACGTGCCACTGCGTGTTTAATAACATGCCCGGCAAGGTCTACACTGTGCGTGTTGTTAAAAGCACCCCGGTAAGACTTGCCAAGAGCGGTACGTGCGGTAGAAACAATAACGGCGTCTGACATAAAAGTTGCCTCGAAATAAAAATAGAGTGCTTGCCGGTTAAAGGTCGTTAGCAGACTTACAAGTCGCCGAATTTCTTTCCATCAGCAACCAACTGCTTGAGCAAATTGGCAGGTTTCCACTGTTCACCTCCAACATCACCATGGTACTTCTCAACCGCCGCCAGAATCAGATCCAGACCAACCTGATCCGCCCAGAACATCGGGCCACCACGGTAAGCCGGAAAACCATAGCCGTAGATCCAGACCACATCTATATCCAGAGCGCGGTCGGCTACGCCCTCTTCCAAAATCTTAGCTGCCTCATTCACCATCACATACATGCAGCGCTCAAGAATTTCCTGATCCGTAATTTCACGTGAACTAATACCCTGTTCGTTACGGAAATCTTCGATGATCCTTTCCACTTCAGGGTCGGGAATAGGAGTGCGGCTGCCCTCTTCGTACGCGTACACACCTTTCATGGTTTTCTGGCCAAGACGATTTTGCTCGGCAAGCTTATCCATCCAGCTGCGCGCTACCTGCTCGCCGGCATTGCGAAGCTCTTCACGAATCCGATAACCAACATCGATACCCGCCAGATCAGACATTGCAAACTGACCCATGGGATAGCCCAGGTCCGTCAACACCTTGTCTACCTGTTGCGGCGTGGCGCCTTCATTAACCAGAGCCATAGCTTCGGTGCCACGCTTGTGCAGCATGCGGTTACCAACAAAGCCGTGGCAGTTGCCCACCAACACACCTACTTTTTTAATCTTCTTGGCCACCGCCATCACTGTTGCCTTCACCTCATCAGAGGTTTGACTGCCGCGAACATTCTCCAGCAATCTCATCACGTTGGCCGGACTGAAAAAATGCATACCCACAACATCTTCCGGACGCTTGGTCGCGGACGCGATTTCGTCAATGTCCAGAGTAGAGGTGTTGGAGGCAAGAATGGCCCCGGGCTTACAGACGCCGTCCAGTTTTGCGAAGATCTCTTTTTTGACCGCCATGTTTTCAAACACAGCCTCAATCACCAGATCCACGCTTTTAAAATCGTCATAGCTCAGGCTGCCGGTGATCAGCGCTATCCGGTCTTCGACCTGCTGCTGAGTGATTCGCCCCTTTTTCGCAGAGCTTTCGTAGTTCTTACGAATAATGCCCAGCCCCTTGTCCAAGGCTGCCTGCTTCATCTCCACGATAATGACGGGGATGCCGACGTTGGCAAAGTTCATGGCAATGCCACCGCCCATCGTACCGGCGCCGATGACACCGACGTTATTCACATCGCGTACCGGCGTATCCTTCGACAGACCTTTTACTTTAGAAACTTCACGTTCGGCAAAGAACGAATGAATCAGACCATCGCGCTGGGGAGAGTCCATACACTCCATAAATAACTCACGCTCGCGCTTTATGCCGTCGGCGAACGGCAAGTTAAACGCCGCTTCAATGGCATCTACACACTTGAACGGAGAAAACTGACCACGAGCTTTCTTTTGCAACACCGCACGAAACTGCTCAAACACGTCGCTGCCTTTATCGGCCACGATCTTGTCCGTCAAATCACGGACCCGGCGCACCGGCTTACCCTCATCAGCAACCTGCTGTGCGTAGGCAAGGCCTGCAGCTTTCACGTCATTACCGTCGTCAACGGCATCTACGATACCGAACGCAAGAGCGTCTTTAGCACCAACAAACTCACCTGAGGTAATCATTTCCAACGCTTTTTGCGCTCCGGTCAGGCGAGGCAAGCGCTGAGTACCACCGGCGCCTGGCAATAGGCCAAGTTTCACTTCCGGCAAGCCAACCTTCGCACTGCTTAATGCAACCCGGTAATGGCAACCAAGAGCCATTTCCAGCCCACCACCCAGCGCTGTGCCATGGATCGCTGCAACAAGAGGCTTGTCACTGTTTTCATATTGTTCAACGACTGCGGGCAGCCCCGGTTTCTGCATGGGCTTGCCAAACTCACGGATGTCTGCACCCGCAATGAAGGTACGGCCTTCACACACCAGCAAAAGCACCTTGGCGTTTGAATCTTTTTGCCCTTGCTCCAGCGCAGCAATCAGTCCGGAACGTACCGCGTGGCTGAGGGCATTGACCGGTGGGTAATTCACGGTAATCACGCCAATACTGCCTTCACGAATGTAATTTACGACCTCAGACATAACCTCTTCCTCGCTTTATATGAAATATAGTTTTAACACGCGAAACATGCATACGATTTAATACAAGTTCTCTCCGGGTTTCAACCACCATTTAAAAGCAGGCACAAAAAAACCGCAGAACGAATCCTGCGGTTTTATGTGAGGCTCGGGATAATGCGCCAGGCTTGGCGCTCCGGGACCGGATTAAACGCCGAGCGTCTCAATGTCACTTGCCAGCAAGGCCAACTGGTGGGCAATAGAACCACGAAGCTTCTCAGCGGGCACCAAGTAGGAAGGCGCGGCACACGTCAGTGTCATAATAGTGCCATCTTGCAGATGAACGGGCACACCGGCGGAATTGATATTGCGATCCCATTCACCGATTGAAAGGCAGAAACCATACTTTTTATAGTCTTCCATGGCGCGGTCCAGCCCTTCCTTTTTTTCAGGCCAGGATTCGGGACCGTACTTCACCTCCATCGCATCTTCAATAACCTTACGCCCTTTCTCTGCAACAGCACAATAATAGGCTCTGCCTGCAGACGTGGTCGCCATGGGCAACTTGATACCGATATCCATACGCAGCAAGGACGCTTCCGGAGGCAGGCGGTTTTCGACGTAGATCATATGAAGCCGGTCACGACAGGTCAAACCCACAGACATATTGGTCTGGCGAGCAAACTCATCCATGTAAGGCTTGGCTAACTGGCGCACTTTCAGGTTGGACACGTACGCATAACCCAATGCCAACACCCCGGAGCTGAGCTGATATTTTTCCAACTGGTTGTTGTAGCTCAAATATCCCAACTTGGTCAGGGTGTATGTCATACGGGATATGGTTGGTTTGGGCAGGCCGGTAAGTCGGGCAATATCCTGATTACCGAGAATGACAGAACCCTGACTGAAAGCACGCAGCACATCCAGGCCGCGGGACAGCGCTTCGACGAACTTCCGATCTTTCTCCTGCTTCACTGGCTCGCCGTTACCGGAAGCGGTCACCAGCTCCGGTAAAGTAGCTTCTGCTTTTGACATAATGTGGCGCCCTCAAACAACGTCATCTGCCCCAGTTCCGGGCTATAAGTTTGGTATATACAAAGTAAACGGCATTCTAATCGTTGACGAATGCAAGTACCACAAACTCAGACCAAACCCCGCGTCAAAAATGACACATGTGCTTGTCAAGCTGCATCCTGCAGCTCCAAAAACTGCAGAAATCTTTCCTCACTGAATTGCAGGTAAAACAACGATCTCTAAAGCCAGCAGCGCCAGCAGTAGTGGCACTGCTATCAATACAAACACGCCATTCCAGCGGAATGCCACGACCCGACGCGGCACTTGACCAAAACGGGAAAGCAACATGACAGACGGTCCGAAAGGCGAAAGCATCATTGCTAAAGAAAAACCGATAACCAGAGCTACCGATATCAAAATCGGATCCATGCCTTCAGCAATGAGTTGCGGCAGTAAACCCGCCTGAATACTGAGCACCGTAATCGGAATAATCCCAATGGTTGATAGCAGCGGCAGGCTCAGCATGCCGACGACTGCGAGTACCCACATTCCGCTAGGGGAGATTGCAAGACCACTTAAGGCATCGGCTGGAATCACGCTGGAAACGGATACCCCCAGAATCGCCGAAGCGGCAAAAATCGCCATTTCATTATTCATCGCTGAAACCTGAGCCATGCTTTCCTTGAGCACAACTCCAAGCGATTTTTCCTGCCACGCCATATAAAGAAGCGTAACCGCTGGCACGGCCATCATAGCAGCAACTGATACTTTAAAATCAGTCAAAGCAACGATAACAGCCATCATGGCAAACACGATTAAAACCAGTCCAAGCAGCCGCAGAGTTCCCGGTGGCGTTTGCTCCAGAGCCACTCGATCACTACTGACCTGCCGAAAACGGCGCTGTTCGAGCAACCATCCAACCGCAATCAGAACCACGGACGCAGCAAGGCCATAAGGCAAAAGCAAAGACCAGCTTAATTGAGGCAGCTCCCGGGTCAGTATGGCCACGGCGACACTGGTAGGCGCCACCAAGGGAACAAGAGCAAAACCGCGAAGCGCGCTGGTCAAAACACTGCGCAGCCACTGGAGTCTGGACTCGCCGGTAATCCCCCGCTCCTTGAGGGTTTCCGAAAGACTGCCACACAGCAGGTTCATCATGCCAAAACTCAGCACAGACGCTATACCACAACTAACAAGAGCGTATTTCGGATACAACCAGACCGCGCGACCACCCAACAAGACATCGTGAATCCGGCGGAGCACTTCAAAACGCCTGACCAGGCACTGCATCATTCCCAGGCTGCCGAGAAAGGCGGCGTAAAATGCCGCATCCGCAGACGCCTTGATTAACCGGTCCATGCCCAGCTGGCCGTGAACATAAAACCACCCCGTGACGGCCAAAGAAACCAACAACAGAATGCGGGAATATCCCTGCAGGCGACTACCCGCCCATAGAAAGCAGAAAATGAACAACAGGCCCGCGATCGCACTGAGCTGACGGCTGGAAATGCATATAGCAATTAACTGAGCCAGAACTGCCAACGGTAACAGCCACCGGTCTACAGTATTCATATCTGCTCCGTCCTTGCCAGATTCACGCTAACAGGGGTGGTCTCTGCTTGCATTTCATATACACCCGGATTAGTCTTTTGCTAATTAAATACAAAACCAAGTTTCGCTTGATGAAACTATACTAGCATAAACGACAAAGCGTCCCGGGATATTTTACCCCCAAACCTGCACGCTAACCCCGGCGGTTTGTGCACCCCCCAGAGGAAAAATAATGAGTGCATTTATCTATGATGGTCTTCGAACCGCTTTTGGTCGCCACGCGGGCGCTCTTTCCCGGGTTCGGCCCGATGACTTGCTGGCACATGTGATCCGCGCGCTGGTTGAGCGTAATGCGTTCGCCCCGGAAGCCTATGAAGACGTCATTGCAGGCTGCACCAATCAAGCGGGCGAAGATGCGCGCAACGTGGCACGTCACGCTGGGCTGCTGGCAGGCCTTCCAGTCGAGACAGGCGGACTGACCGTTAACCGGCTTTGTGGCTCCGGACTGGCGGCCATCATAGACGCTGCCCGAGCGGTTCGTTGCGGCGAAGGGGAATTGTTTGTGGCCGGCGGCACCGAGAGCATGAGCCGTGCCCCTTTTGTGATTGCCAAGGGGGAGACTCCTTTCAGCAGGGATTTCCGTGCCTTCGACAGCACCATTGGCGCACGCTTCCCGAACCCGCTTATTGAGAGTGCTTTCGGCGCGGACACCATGCCTGAAACCGCCGATAACATTGCCCGCGATCTTGGCCTGAGCCGCGAGTTGACAGATCAGTTTGCTGCCCAGAGTCAGGCCCGTTATGAAGCGGCCCGCCGCACAGGTTTCTATAAAGACGAGATCCTGAGTATTGATGTGCTTAATGGCCGCAAAAACCCCCCGATTGCAGTCCACGAAGACGAACACCCGCGCCCCCAGTCAAACGTGGAGGCGCTCGCGAAGCTCCGTCCATTGGTTGAAGGCGGCGTAGTGACGGCAGGCAATGCTTCCGGCATTAACGACGGTGCAGCTGCCCTGATCATCGGCTCCCGCGAAGCCGGCGAACGCGCTGGAATAAAGCCCCGCGCCCGCATTGTGTCGGCCGCCATTACAGGTGTTTCACCACGAGTAATGGGTCTGGGCCCGGTTCTGGCCTGCGAAAAAGCCCTGGCTCGCGCTGGTTTAGGGCTTAATGATATGGATGTCATCGAGATTAATGAGGCGTTTGCAGCCCAGGTTCTGGGTTGCATCACTAAACTGGGCATAGACCCTACTGACTCCCGGCTGAACCCGAACGGAGGGGCTATTGCCATTGGCCACCCACTTGGAGCATCCGGCGCAAGGATTGCACTTACCGCCACCCGTCAGCTGGAATCCAGCGGTGGACGCTACGCCCTTATCAGCCTGTGCATTGGCGTTGGCCAAGGCATTGCCGCTGTGATTGAACGAGTTGACAACTGATTTTCACTGAGGAGAAACAACATGGCGTCCGCTTCTTGGGATGACCTATTGCACTTTGACAAACAACTGGATGAAACCGAACGTCAGGTTCGGGACAGTATTCGTGGCTTTTGTGACCAACGCCTGATGCCTGGCATTGTTGAGGCAAACCGGCACGAAAAATTTGACCGTTCTATCTTCACTGACATGGGTGAGTTGGGCATGCTCGGCGCTACCTTGCCGGAAGAATACGGTGGCGCTGGTCTGAACCATGTGTGTTACGGCCTGATTGCCCGGGAAGTGGAGCGTGTCGATTCCGCCTACCGCTCGGCTCTGAGCGTTCAGTCCTCGCTGGTTATGTACCCGATTTACTCATTTGGCCAGGAAACACTGAAAAAGCGTGTACTGCCAAAACTGGCCTCCGGTGAACTGGTTGGCTGTTTCGGTTTGACCGAGCCCGACCACGGTTCTGACCCTGGCGGCATGGAAACCCGCGCCAAGAAAGTTGATGGCGGCTATCTGGTCAGCGGCTCCAAAACCTGGATTACCAACTCCCCCATTGCGGATGTCTTCGTGATTTGGGCCAAACTTGAAGGTAAGGTCACCGGCTTTGTATTGGAGCGCGGCGCCAAAGGTCTGGATACCCCAAAAATTGAAGGCAAGTTTTCCTTACGTGCGTCCGAAACCGGATCCATCTTTATGGACGATGTGTTCTGCCCTGACGAGAATAAACTGGACGTAGAAGGTCTGAAAGGTCCGTTCAGTTGTCTCAACAAAGCTCGCTATGGCATCAGTTGGGGCTCTCTCGGCGCAGCGGAATTTTGCTGGCATGCAGCCCGCAATTACACCTTGGAACGCAAGCAGTTTGGTAAGCCATTAGCCGCAAACCAGCTTATCCAGAAAAAGCTGGTAGACATGCAGGCCGACATTGCCCTTGGCCTGCAAGGTGCGTTACAGCTTGGCCGCCTGATGGACGCTGGTGAAGCATCTCCGGATGCAATTTCCCTGATGAAGCGCAACAACTGCGGCAAGTCATTGGACATAGCGCGGGTCGCCCGTGACATGCACGGAGGCAACGGTATTTCAGACGAATACCATGTCATCCGCCACGTAATGAATCTGGAAGCGGTCAATACTTATGAAGGTACTCACGATATCCACGCCCTGATTCTAGGCCGCGGACAGACCGGCATTGCCGCTTTCGGTTAACATCAACGTTTACGTTGCCTAGTCCTGAAATAGGTGGAAACCTTATTCAGGACGGGTCAGGTAAAACAGAAAAGGCAGGGCTATACGGCCCTGCCTTTTTTATATCTGCTCTGTATAAAAGTTTCCTTTACACCAACACAGTCTCGACCCGGTTAGACCACCACACCAGCGCAAGAGCTGGCAAAATCAGCATCGCGCTGATCATCGTCAACTCCAGATTGGTGAAGGGTACCGGGCCGCCCCCGGGAATCGCCAAAAGCATACCACCGGCAATCAACGCCAGACGGATGGGCCACTGGAGCACACGATAAAGCGAAAGGTTGCCAATGCCCAGCAGGTAACCCTGCATACCGCCTGCAATCAGCGCCACACCCACAATGGCCTGAGGCAGCACAACCAGGATTTCATCCCAGGAGCCCTGGAGTATCAACGCCGGGTTCAGTACGAACAGGAACGGAATAAAGTAAATTACGCTACCCAGCTTCATGGCCTGAAAGCCGGTTTCCATTGGCCGAGCACCCGCAACCGTGGCAGCTGCAAAGGCACCCAGTGCCACCGGTGGTGTGATGAAGCTCAGCATGCCCCAATACAGGATGAACAGGTGAACCGCCAACGGGTCCATACCACCTCCGTTGATCAACGCCGGAGCCAGGGCCACTGCCAAGAAAATATAGGCCGCCGTAACGGTCATTCCGATGCCCAGAATAAAACTGGTCGCTGCCCCCATAAATAGCAGTACAAGGGTATTGCCACCGGCCAGGAAAATCAGATCATTGGCGATGGTGCCAGACATGCCGGTTACCGAAAGCGCTCCCACCAACAGACCCACGCCCGCCAGAATGGCAATCAGTTCCGCAAACAACTTACCGGCGCTGGAGAAAAAGCCTTTCACATCCTCCCAGCCCCAACGTTGGTATGGCAACACCTGATTGATCACCAACAGCAACGCCGTGGCGTAGAAAGGCGCAATCGCTTCCCGCCGCAGGAAAAACAACAGCCAGATCAGCAGCGCAAAGACAAAGATGAAGTACCAGCCTTCTTTTAAAGTCTGGCGCAGGGAAGGGAGTTCACTCGCTGGCAAACCTTTGAGTTCGTGGCGCGCAGCGTACGCGTCAATTTGAATAAACAGACCCATGAAATACAGGAATGACGGAACCGCTGCCGCCAGCGCAATCGTGCCGTAAGAAATATTCAGAAAGCTTGCCATAATAAACGCCGTCGCGCCCATCACCGGCGGCATCAGCACGCCACCTGTAGACGCACAAGCTTCGACACCGGCGGCGTAAGACCGCCCAAAACCCACCTTCCGCATAGCCGGGATAGACAGCACACCGGTGGTGAGCACGTTGGTAATCACGCTGCCGCTCATAGATCCCATCAGGCCGCTGGAGAATACCGCAACCTTGGCCGGGCCACCCCGGACATGACCGAGCAGGGCAAACGCCAGATTGATAAAGAACTTACCACCGCCGGTTTGTTGTAGCGCAACGCCGAACAGCAAAAAGCCGATTACCAGATTGGCGAACGCCTGCAGCGGAATACCCATGACGCTCTCACGGCTCATGGCATGGTAAATGGCGGTTTGGGAAGGTGATGACGGAAAGCCCTGAATCGGCCCCGGTACGACATCGGCAAAAATCGGATACAAACCTGCAACCGCGACAATGAGACCAATCGGCCAGCCCCCGGCCCGTCGCGCCGCCTCGATCACCACGCCCCAAAAAAGGAAGCTCATTACAATCGCGTAGTCCGGCGCGTCGTACTCCCAGCCACTGTCGAGAATCTGTTCGGCGTTAAACACGAAAAAGCCGCATACCGAGACCGCGAACAAGAACAGCACCACGTCGTACCAGGGTACTTTTATGCGCGAAGCCTTACCAAAGGCGGGCCAAAGCACAAAAACCAGCGGCAACATCAATGCTACCACTGTATAAAAGAACTGGCTTTCCACCGACGTCACCGCAGTGAATAACCGAAGGTTAAACAGGTAATCAATTGCCAGCAGGGTCAGCGCCAGAGTCGCCACTCGGGGCACCCAAAGCCAGAACCCAGATAACTGGCGGATACCTGATATTTCGCCCGCATTAACGGGTTGTTTCTGAGGCAAGCTCATAAGATCAGAGGCTCCGATGCGATGATGATAAAAACGGAAACCCCCGGCTTATCGTTGCCAAGACAGCAGCGATACGCCGGGGCAATGGGACCGATCCTAACGGAAAACCGCCTTCATGCCTTCTGCTTCAAGTGCTTTAGCTCGTGCTTCCATCCAGCCGCTACGGAATGCGTCTCCGTCTTCCGGCGGGCTGGATTCCATGAAGCTGTCCCAGGTGGTCTTCAGGAGTCCCTGACGTTTAACCAGCCCATCCTGGTGCGCTTGCATGGCGTCGGTCCAATGTCCAATTTCCTTGTAATACTCAACAACCGCATCGTGATAAGGAATCACCCACTGCATGTTCTGATTTTCTAGCGAGTAACCAGCATTGCCAGGAGCAGCGTCCTTGTACTTGTCATGATCCTCGATCAGCACACGGACCAGATTTCTGGCGGTTTTATCGTCCAGGCTATCACTGCCGACCAAGATGGGATACGGGTAGGTGGCGCCGATCCACGGACTGTCCTTGCCATAGTTCTCACCGGCAGCAGACGTAACTTTATGGGGCTGAAAATACGGCGCCACTGTCTGAAGCCGCTGCCAGCCTTCTTTATTCTCTGGGGCCAGTTCCGGCCACACGATACCCCTTGGGCTGGCGGACAGTTGCTGAGCGGGCGGTGCCACGCTCATAGTAAACGCGGCGTCAGCCTGGTTGGCCACGATGCCTTCAAAAGAACGGCCGTAGCCCGGAAACTCGACCCGTTCAACGTCATCCCAAGTCAGGCCCCCAAACGCCAAAAAGGCCTCAGTGCCAATATTCAGGGCGTCATCACCACGGATGTAAGCCACCCGCTTGCCTTTCAAATCCGCCGGCGTTTTCACATTAATGTCACCTGCAACCGCGACACCCAGACCAAAACTGGCGGTAGAGGTGCTAATCAGGCGAATAGGCTGCGGCCCCCACTGCGGATCGGCAAACAGCAATACTCCTTCGGAGCCGTAGTAACTGGCAATGCCACAGGCACAGAGTGGCACACGCCCCATACGTAGGGGCGTCATTCGGGACACGTCATTTTCGCCGGGCAGAATGCGCACCGAGGTGCCGTAGTCATTTTTGAGCAGGTTACCAATGGATACCATCTGGGTATAACCCGCTGACCCGGTACCATAGGCCGTCATGGCCAATGTGGCGGGCAGCTCAATATTCTCAGCGCTGTGGGCAAAAAATGGAGCTGTACTCAAAACACCGATGAGCAGACTCTTGTGGATGTTACGCATTATTCTTGTCCTTTTTGGATGTCCGAAGAGTTGTTCACACCTAAACCCTTGAAAGAAACCGTAACCGACGCACTAAACGACCGTAACGGCACCGCCGCCACAGCCGTCGCAAGGATGGGCAGACGTTTTGTGAAAATTGTTGTTTTTATCACTGAAAACCTCGGGTTGTGATTATTGATTAACGGCAACTATAATTTCGCACTGCGGTATTGATCTTTTTTACATTTCGCATTGCAGCATTAGTTTCCGTAAACCGAATATAGGCAATGTCATTCAATACAACAACCTTATAAAACTAAATTCTGCCAAACGCCGTAAAAACGAATGATTTAATCGAATTACAAGGAATTGACAGAAAAGGATAGATCATTCACTCTTACCCTATTCTGCTATGCGGTATGCGTTTTCGCTAGAACGAACAGAGAGGTTATCCCATGAACATTAACTACACGCCGGACGAACTTGCCTTCCGGGATGAAGTCCGGGCTTTTCTGAACCAGGCACTACCGGCCGACATTGCTGCCAAAGTGAAGGGTTTCCGTCACCTGACTAAAGAAGATCACCAGCGCTGGCAGCAGATTCTCTGCAAACAGGGCTGGTACGCCACACACTGGCCAGAAGAGTACGGCGGCGTGAAATGGACACCGGTTCAAAAGCACATCTGGGATGAAGAATCCTGCCACTACGGTGTGCCCCGCTCTGTCCCGTTCGGCGTGAACATGGTGGCGCCGGTTATCATCAAGTTTGGCAATGAAGAGCAGAAGCAGACGTACCTGCCGCGCATCCTCAGCGGGGAAGACTGGTGGTGCCAGGGATATTCCGAGCCCGGCGCAGGTTCCGATCTCGCATCGCTGAAAACCCGCGCAGTGCGCGAAGGCGACTACTATGTGGTGAATGGCCAGAAAGCCTGGACCACACTTGGCCAGTACGCCAACATGATTTTTTGCCTGGTGCGCACCAACACCGAGGTTAAAGCTCAGGAAGGCATTTCCTTCTTGCTGATCGACATGAACACGCCAGGCATCTCCGTGCGCCCGATTATTACCCTTGACGGCGAGCACGAAGTGAACGAGGTCTTCTTTCAAGACGTGAAAGTGCCGGTTGAAAATCGGGTAGGAGAGGAAGATAAAGGCTGGACTTACGCCAAGTTCCTTCTGACTTATGAGCGTACCGGCCTGGCCGGCATCGGTTTGTCCAAAGCCGCGCTGTCTCACCTGAAGCAGCTGGCATCTCGTTGCATCAAGAATGGCCGTCCGCTGATTGAAGACTCATCGTTCAGCCAGCGTATTGCCAAGGTTGAAATTGACCTGACTGCGGCGACTATTAGTAACTTGCGCATTATTGCTGCGGTTGAGGGGGGCGGCATGCCCGGGGCGGAAAGCTCCATGCTAAAGGTAAAGGGCACAGAAATTCGCCAAGCTATTAACGACCTTGCACGCAGAGCAATTGGGCCCTATGCCATTCCGTTTGTGGAAGAAGAACTGAACCTTAATCATGAAGGGAAGTTTCTATCAGACGAAAATGCCGCACCCCTCTCAGCTCAGTACTTCAATAATCGTAAGCTCTCGATTTTCGGCGGATCCAACGAGATCCAAAAAAATATCGTGTCGAAAATGATTCTCGGGCTTTAAGGAGACGACCATGGATTTCCGACTCAATGAAGAGCAGCAGATGCTGCAGGACACCGTGGCCCGCCTTGTGCGCGGTGAGTACAGTTTTGAAAAGCGCCTGGCATTCAGTGAAACCGAAGCTGGCTTCAGCGTGGATTTCTGGAAGCAACTCAGTGACCTGGGATTAACAGCGATTCCATTTTCCGAGGAGCTGGGCGGCTTCGACGGTGGCGGGGTAGAAATACAGTCGGTTATGACCGAACTGGGCCGTGGCCTGTGCCTTGAACCATACCTACAATCGGTCGTTTTTGCCGGCGGCCTTATCAGCCAGGCGGGAAACAATAGCCAGAAAGAACTCTGGTTGAGCGGTATTGCCAGCGGCGAACTGCAAGCAGCTGTGGCACTTCAGGAGCCCCAGAGCTTTTACAACCTGAACGATGTGCAAACCCGCGCTGAGAAAAAAGACGGCGGTTTCGTACTTAATGGACGCAAGGCGGTTGTGATTGGCGGGCACTGTGCTGACCTCATTCTGGTATCCGCTCGCACCTCGGGCGACACTCGCGACGCCAGCGGAATCAGCCTGTTTGTATTGAAGCCGGATACGGCAGGCATTGAGCGCCGCATTTATCCGACCATTGACGGTTCAAAAGGCTGTGATATTACGCTGAACAATGTTCAAGTGGGTACTGACGCCCTGCTGGGCGGAGACGGCGACGCCAGTGAAGTAATAGAGTACCAGGCAGGTCGTGCAATTGCGGCGCTATGCGCGGAAGCCGTCGGTGTTATGGAAGTCGCCAACGAGCTTACTCTCGATTACCTCAAACAGCGCAAACAGTTTGGCGTCCCCATTGGCAAGTTTCAGGTGCTGCAGCACCGCATGGTCGACATGATGTCTGAACTTGAGCAAGCCCGCTCAATGGCTATTCTGGCTGCCAGCGTGGCAGACGAAGAACAAAGCGATGAGCGCCGTCGCGCGCTTTCTGCCGCGAAAAACGTAATCGGCCGCAGCGGGCAGTTCATTTCAGAACAGGGCATACAATCCCACGGTGGCATTGGCATGACATGGGAATACAATTTTGCCCATTACGCCAAGCGTTTGATCATGATCAACCACCAGCTGGGTGATGATGACTTCCACCTGGAGCGCTATGCGTCTCTTTTACAGGCAAGCTAAACGCCTTGATCAGTGAGTCCGGGCCCTCGTTCTGATCAGCCAGGGGACTTTTTCAGGGGCGCGCGCCGCCCCCTTTGTTACTCAAAGTCAGGAAGAAGGTGAACAATATGACAACAAACGCCTCGAATGCCGATGCTAATACGCTGAGAGCGGAAGAATGGCAGGTTCGCCGGGAGTTAGCTGCGGCCTACCGCCTTGTCGCCCTGTTCGGGTGGGATGACCTGGTTTTCACCCACCTCTCTGCCCGGGTACCTGGCCCCGATCACCACTTTCTTATTAATCCTTACGGCCTGCTGTTCCACGAGATCACAGCGTCCTCTCTGGTAAAAGTAGACAAAGACGGACAGGTTATAGAATCTGGAGGTCTTAGCAGGGTGAATCCCGCCGGCTTTACCATACACAGCGCTGTACACATGGGGCGCGACGATGCCGGTGCTGTCATGCACCTTCATGCCGCAGATGGTGTGGCGGTTTCCGCCCACAGAGACGGCCTGCTGCCGCTGAGCCAGACAGCCATGCTCTGTTTAGCGCACTTGAGTTACCACGACTATGAAGGTGTAGCTCTGAACCTGGATGAGCGTGAGCGCCTGATTAGGGACCTCGGGGATAAAGCCATGATGATGCTGCGCAATCACGGTGTTCTGACCGCTGGCAAAAACGTACCGGAAGCATTTACGTACCTGTACTTCCTGATGAAAGCATGCGAGATACAGGTCAAAGCACAGAGCTGCGGCCCAGTGTATATGCCCTCCGAGCAGGCTATCCGGACGACTGCAGAACAGTCACAATCCCTCGGTAGCGCAGCGGCGCTCACCTGGCCGGCACTGCTGCGGCTTCTTGACAGCAAAAACCCCGGTTACGCGGTATAAGAAGGGCTCAATATGGTGGAAATACAAATAGATGAGCTGGCTGGCCATAAAGGGAGCCTGTGTTGCTTCAGTCCCTGGCTTACCATCACCCAAGACATGATCGGAGCGTTTGCCGATGCCACGGGGGATCACCAATGGATTCACGTGGATGTGGAGCGGGCAAAACGGGAGTCGCCCTGGAAATGCCCGGTCGCCCATGGATATTTGACCGTGTCCCTGATCTCTCGGCTCAACCCTCAGGCTCTTCGGGTAACAGGCACCAAGGCCACTATCAATTACGGGCTGAACAAACTGCGGTTTCCTGCGGCGGTGACGGTGGGTTCGGATATCCGCACCAAAGTTGAACTGGTGGATGTTGCACCGGTGGACGACAAAAGAATCTTGGCGACTTACAAAACCACCGTAGAAATAAATGGCCAGGATAAACCGGCCTGCGTAGCAGAAAATCTCGCTATGTACGTGGTCTGAGCAAGACTGATTTGTTCAGAGCCCGGAAAGCGGGCCCTGAACATTGTCTAAAAACCTTCTAAATACCCTCTAAACACTATTCCCTCCCTTCCAAGGCTGCGCGCATTTTCAGAGTAACCAGCACCGTATTCAGATGAGGTACTGCAATGCCACGGCGCTTGGCGAACGCCACCACGTTCCCCAACACTGCCTCCCGTTCAATCGGGCGGTCGTTCAGATAGTCCAGCGCCATACTGTTTTTGTAGGCAGGCATTTTACGGGTGCTGTCGATGTTCTGATCGATCAACGCCTCATCCATTGGATAGCCCTCTGCTGCAGCCACCTCCATCACCTCGCGCATCATGGCCCGGATCA
>JBALXR010000036.1:0-27657 GCA_036960525.1 Marinobacter sp. | reverse complement strand
GCTTCATCTGCTCGTTATCGGCAGTTTCCTTGCAGAAGGTGTGCACCAGTTTGGTGAAGCCTTTCAAGGATTCGCCCTGAGTCATCAGAACTTTACGGCCCAATAAGTCCAGCGCCTGAATGCCGGTTGTACCTTCATAGATCATGCCAATACGGGCATCACGCACATTCTGCTCCATGCCCCACTCGGCAACATAGCCGTGACCGCCGAATACCTGCATTCCCAGGCTGGCTGATTCGTATCCAATTTCAGTCAGGAACGCTTTGGCAATGGGCGTCAAAAAGCCCAGCAGTTCGTCAGCAGCCTTGCGCTCTTCTTCGGTTTTACCACGCTGAACAATGTCGGCTTTCTGTGCGGTCATGTAAATCAGCGCACGGGCGCCTTCGGCGATGGCTTTCTGGGTCAGCAGCATGCGGCGCACATCCGGATGCACAATAATCGGGTCGGCATAACTGTCCGGATTTTTGGTACCACTCAGCGCACGCATGGCCAGGCGATCTTTGGCGTAGGCCACTGAACCCTGGAGGCCCAGCTCTGCCGCGCCCAGACCCTGAATAGCGGTGCCAATACGCGCGACGTTCATAAAGGTGAACATGGCGTTCAGGCCTTTGTTTTCCGCGCCAACCAACCAACCCTTAGCACCGTCAAAGTTCATCACGCAGGTGGCGTTCGCGTGGATGCCCATTTTGTGTTCAATAGAACCACAAGACAGCGCATTGCGCTCGCCAGCTGAACCGTCCTGCGCGGGCAGGCACTTGGGCACCACAAACAGGGAAATCCCTTTGGTGCCTTCCGGTGCGCCGGGCAAGCGAGCCAGCACAATGTGAACGATGTTGTCGGTCAGGTCGTGTTCACCTGCCGAAATAAAGATCTTGGTGCCCGTGATGCTGTAAGAACCGTCCATATTGGGTTCGGCTTTGGTGCGCAGGGTACCCAGGTCTGAACCACAGTGTGCCTCGGTCAGGCACATGGTGCCGGTCCACTCGCCGCTGATCATCTTGGTCAGGTACGTCTGCTTCTGCTCTGCCGTACCGTGCTCTTCCAATGTATTGATAGCGCCGTGGCTCAAACCCGGATACATGCCCCAGGACCAGTTGGCGGTGCCGTTCATTTCGCTCATCACAATGCCCAGGGAGCTAGGCAAGCCTTGCCCACCGTGGTTAGGGTCAGCCGCTAATGACGGCCAGCCACCCTCAACAAACTTGCTGTAGGCTTCTTTGAAGCCGGCCGGTGTTTTAACGCCGCTTTCACTCCAGGTACAACCTTCACGGTCGCCGCTTTGGTTCAGTGGCGACAGCACCTGTTCTGCAAATTTTGCACCTTCCTGAATAATCGCATCGACCATATCCGGCGTTGCGTCTTCGGCGCCTTCCAGATTGGCGTAATGGCTATCGCTGTTCAGCAGCTCGCTCATTACAAATTTGATGTCGCGCAGGGGTGCTTTGTAGTCAGGCATGTAATCGACCTCGATTTTCAGTGGTGGCCGCCTTAAATCGTGGCAGCTGGTAACCCGATGCAACCGGAACGATTCCGGTGACGTGCTTCGAGTTTATTTAAACGCTTGTTTGAAACATACGTTTCGAAGCACAGAATTGTCAAGAGTCGTGTTAAAAATAACTTGCTCTGCGTCAACTCCCCCCACGTCAATCCGGCATCCCACAGCCATCGAAAGCCTAAGATACGCGCTTACCATTAGCTTGCTATCGTAAGGTGCGGCGAGTCGCCTAAAGAATTTAACGGGTGTCTTACGAGGGCGGAGAATAAAGAAAATTTCAGACAGAAATGTTCAGAAATCCTGTTGCGCGAGCGCTATTGTCGTCGCCAAAGGCGGACACTCTTGCGTAGGTCTCACGGGCCTGACGAGCACCCAGTGGCTCTTGTACGGCTGGGTCGGCCAGCTCCACTTGAGCTTGCAGCAGGGTTTGCATGGCTTGGGCAGCCACAGCAAGATCTGCCGATGAAGGCTGGGCCGGCGCCATCGCGGCCGCGCGCACGGTGCGCATTTTTTCAACAGTGGCCTGGGGGTCACCCGAAACCGCCGACACGCTGATAGGCACTTCACCGCCCACCGCGTATTGCACGCCGTCTGGCCCTTGCTCATAGGTCAACGCCATTGCACCAGCATGCTGACCGCCCGCTGCCTGGTGAGCTGCCTCATGAGCACGCACCTCCCGGTCACGGGCTTTCAGCTGTGTCAGCAGTTTTAAGTCGGATTCATTCAGGCGTGGCGATTGCGCGTTAGCAGGCGACGGGCGCGACGTTATGGCTGAGGTTTGAGGAGCAGCGGACGAAATATTCATGGTGTCGGAATATAACCCTACCTAACAGGGCGAGGGCCTTAAGCCATGATGTCGAGGAGCGAACCCAGCGTTTCGTCCGCGGTTTTTACCACCTGCGCCGACGCTTCAACGCTGCGCTTGTACAGCTGTAAATCAACCATGGGCTCGATAATCCCACCTCCAGTTGGACCACCAGTGCCTTGGGGGCCATCCACACCACCGCGGGCGATACGTCTGGCAGCATCGTCCATGCCGGCGATACCGCTCTGTATGCCCTGCATACCGGTACTGAAAGCACTGGGAAGAGTAGTGTTGATCATGGTCACCTGCCAAGTAATGGAACTACACAACTAGTAAGCCACAATGCTGCTCAATTTTCAATCAACGGCGTTACATTCACGTATTCAGCCAGAGCCTGTGGCCGGGGGGCGCTCAACCAGGGCATAACACCCAGGCATGGACAAGCCAGGTGCTGTTTTAGATACGCCAGGGTATCGTTCTCACAGCTCATCACAGCTTCCCGCGGCCGGTTAGCCACCCAGCCGGCCAGTACCAAGCCATCACGGCGAATGGCTTCGGCGCTCAGCAACGCGTGGTTGATACACCCAAGTTCCAAGCTGACCACCAGAATCACCGGAATATTCAATCGCTGCGCCAGGGCACTGTAGGTTTCGCGATCATTCAAAGGCACCCGCCAACCACCTGCCCCCTCGATCAGCAACAGGTCTGCCGGGCGCAGCTGTATACCGCGACAAAAACCGGCCAGCCGATCAGCGCTCAGGTTACGCCCGGCTTGCGCCGCCGCCACGTGGGGCGCAACGGCAGGCTCCAGAGCGACGGGGTTGACCACGTCATAAGGCAACTGTTCAGTCATCGCGCCCTGCAGAATAAGCGCGTCACTGTTACGCAAACCATCTGGCGTTTGCACGCAGCCAGAGGCAACCGGCTTCATCGCCAGGGTACGTTTACCCAGCAGCTTCGCGGCCTCCAGCAGCGCAGCAGTCACCACGGTTTTGCCTACGTCAGTATTGGTACCCGTTACAAAATAGGTTTTTTTGGCCATTGAAAATGCCCTGACAGGGTGAGTGTTTAGTCACGAATTAACGGGGTTGGCACTGGTTTTCGCCATTCCAGCCAGCCCGCGTGATAGCTCGCAACAATGCTGCCATCGGGCTGTTGTGGATAGTTCTGGCACATCTGTTTTAATCGTCCGGGCGCAGTGGCAGTCTTGCGCCGCTGAATGTCTTTATAACCCGCCCCCAGTTGCCGAAGCTCGTTCATCAACGCCATGGGCGCTGGATAATCCAGAGTGATCATCTGCGAGCGCCATTGTGCCGCTGGCAAAATCTCAACGGTGGTGGCCGCGAAATCCACGGCAGAAATAAACCCGTTTACATGCTTCTGATGCGGATCGGCCAGGGTCCACGCCTGTTGTAGCTCCTGAAGTGTACCCAGCAAAAGCGTTGACACCCGCAACTGACCACCCGGGCGCAATACCCGCAGGCATTCCCGCAATACGCCTTGTGGATTATGGCACCACTGGATCATCAGATTGCTGTAAATCAGATCCACACTCTGGTCCACCAGGGGCAACCGCTCCGCATCTGCCTCTAGCCAGTGGATAGTTTCAGGACGTAGTACTTTCGATGGTGTTTTGGATAACGCTTTAGATTGTGCTTTTGCAAATGCCAGCATACCGGGAGCCAAGTCTACACCGACGGTATGCGCTCCAAATCGCTGCGCCAACTGGCGCGTAAACCAACCCGTACCGCAGCCCAAATCAACAACAGTGGCGCCCTGCAATAACGGCTGGGTAATCGTTGCCAACATGGCATCACCCATTTGCCGTTGCAGCCGCGCCGCGCCTTCATAGCTGGCGCTGGCGCAGCCAAAATCGGAGGCGACCGCCTGTTTAGTGGCAAACATCATGTGAGCTCGTTAGAAAATCGTGAATGGCTTGCCAGCATTCGGGGCCATAGTACTCCCCGGGCCAATGGCCCATGCCGTCGATGGTAACCGCACGACTGTAAGCGGGCATAACCATGTGCTGGGCCCAAGGCGGAACCACTGCATCGCAGCTACCCCGCACATGTAAGGTTGGCACCGGGCACTGCTGCCAGGCACACAACTGACTGCAGTCCCGCAGCCAGCGCACGCCTTTCGCCAATGGATCAATCAGCTCGGGCAAGCCCTTCTTAAACCAAGGTTTTATAGCCTGAGCCAGCTCTGTCTGGTATTCGCTGCCATCAATCATCTGCGCGAAAAAAGACGCTCGACAGGCCAGTGGCTGGCGCTCAAAGTATCGTTCAAATCGCCGGAAAATAGCGGTCGAAACGCCCCAAGGCCAGTCTTGTGACGCCACAAATTGCGGAAAACCACCCAGGGTCACAACCTTATTAACCGAATGCGGATTCGCCTGAGCCGCAGCCATGGCAACTTGTGCGCCCAGCGACCACCCAAGCCACACCGACGACTGTGGGTAACGTTGGAGTAAAATCGCCGCCGCGTGTGCGGGGCTGTCGCAGGAACTTAGCCCGTCGTCGGTTAATGAAACGACTTCCACCGCGCCTTGCCACTGCCGATACACCGGTTCCAGCATGGCCGCCTGCACACCCCAACCACCAATCACCACAAGTAAACTAGGGCGTGCCATCAAACATTCTCTACACCGGATTCAATAAAAACGGGGCTTACAACACAATCGGGACGACATTGCACCAGCGCCTCCAGCAAGCGATCCAGGTCGTCAAAGCTATGGGCCGCGCTGAGGGTAATACGCAAACGAGCCTGACCTTCGGGCACCGTGGGCGGGCGAATGGCCGTCACCAGCAGGCCGCGGCGCTGTAACTCACCGCTGAGCGCCAGCGCCGCTTCGTTAGAGCCCACGACAATCGGTTGAATAGGTGTGGCCGATGGCATCAGATGATAACCCATACGTGTAACCTGATCGCGAAAATGATCAATCAGCGCCGCCAGGTGCGCGCGCTGTGAATCAAAGCTTTCGATCAGGCTCAAGCTATTGCAGCTGGCCTGCGCCAGAGCCGGGGGCATGGCCGTGGTGTAAATGTAGGTACGCGCTTTTTGCACCAGATATTCGGTTAACCACGCAGGGCCTGCTACAAAGGCGCCGCTGGTGCCTGCGGCTTTGCCCAGAGTACCCATCAGCACCGGCACTTGGTCTTCATTTAATTCAGCCGCCGCCACACTGCCGCGGCCCTGAGGACCCAACACGCCAAAGCCGTGGGCGTCGTCGATCATCAGCAGAGCATCGTGTTTTGTGCACAAATGAGCTAATGACACCAAAGCGGCTACATCGCCATCCATGCTGAATACACCGTCGCTTACCACCAGTTTATGGCCTGCGGTTTGTTCCAGCATTCGCGCCAACGCATCCAGATCGCCGTGATGATAACGCCTGACCCTTGCACCACTGAGTTTGCAGCCATCTACAATAGACGCGTGATTCAGGCGATCCGAAAAAATCGTATCGCCACGGCCTGCAAGCGCCGAGATCACACCCAGATTGGCCATGTATCCGGTTGAGAACAGCAGCGCCGAGCTGCGCCCGGTAAAAGCTGCCAACTGGTTTTCCAGCTTCTGATGAGCCCGGTGATGGCCGCAAATCAGGTGGGAAGATGCACCGCCCAGGCCATCTTCGTTAAGCGCTTCAGCCAGCACTCTGCGGTTATCCGGATGATTGGCCAGCCCCAGGTAATCGTTGCTGCAGAACGACAACAAGGGCTGGCCATTCACGGTTAACGCCGGCCGCTGGGGGCCCGAGATTTCCCGGCGCTGGCGATGCAAGCCGGTCTCGCGGCGTTGCCGCAGCTCAAGCTGGAAGTCACGCATACTCGGTCACTCGCGGATCAAACCGACGCCGATTCGCGGGTCGCATCGTAAAATAGATGACGCGTTGCTTCGTGATTTACGGCCTCTGCCAGCACCTCTTCGTGCTCTTGCTCTGTGCCGCACTGCTCGCGCTGCTCCGGGCGAATCCCCAAACGGCGGAACAGGGCCATGTCGGCATCGGCTTCCGGATTGGCGGTAGTGAGCAGTTTTTCACCATAAAATATGGAATTGGCGCCGGCCATAAAACACAGGGCCTGCATTTGCTCGTTCATATTCTCCCGGCCGGCGGACAGCCGCACGTGGGACGCCGGCATCATAATCCGCGCAACGGCAATCATGCGCACAAAATCAAACGGGTCTAGATCGGCCACATTTTCCAATGGCGTGCCCTTGACCTTCACCAGCATATTCACCGGAACACTTTCCGGATGCTGGGGCAGGTTGGCCAGTTGCATCAGCAGACCAATGCGGTCGTCATCGTCCTCACCCATACCCAGAATACCGCCGCAGCAGACTTTCATACCGGAGTTACGCACGTTACTCAGGGTATCCAGGCGATCCTGATAGGTGCGCGTGGTAATGATATGACTATAGAATTTTTCCGAGGTATCCAGGTTGTGGTTGTAATAATCCAGCCCGGCCGCCGCTAGCTCGTCGGCTTGTTCGGATTTGAGCATGCCCAGGGTCATGCAGGTTTCCATGCCCAGGGATTTCACCTGTTTAACCATATCCAACACGTAAGGCATGTCTTTTTTGGACGGGCTACGCCAGGCAGCACCCATGCAAAAGCGCGAAGCGCCCTTGGCCTTTGCCGCACGTGCCTCAGCGACGACTTTCTCAATGCCCAGCAGCTTTTCTTTTTCCAGCCCGGTGTTGTAATGGCCACTCTGTGGGCAATATTTGCAATCTTCCGGGCAAGCGCCGGTTTTTATCGACAGCAGTGTGCTGACTTGCACCTCATTAGGATCAAAGTACTGGCGGTGTAAAGTCTGGGCCCGAAACAGCAAGTCGCTGAATGGCAGCTCGAATAATGCACGGGCCTGTGGCAATGTCCAGTCGTGACGGAGTTCATTGGCGCTCATTGGAATTCCTGTTAACCTTTAAAGGATTCTTGGTTTACGGAGAAGCCAAATGATAAAGCCATCGGAGTGGCTGTCAACCCTAAATAAACTTTTGGTTAACAGCAGAAGCGGTTTTTTGGCTAACAAAGAACGCCAAGCGGGGCGCTGTGTCGGCTGTCTAAACCCGGTTGCCCGCAACGGTCTGTGTCAGGGTTGTTTTGCCGACCTGCCTTGGAATCGCTGGCATTGCCGATGTTGCGCCCTGCCCTTACCATTTCCGGCAGCCAACTATCTATGCGGCGAGTGTCTTCAGCGACCACCGGCGTTTGACTTAACGCTGGCGCCCCTGCGCTATCAGTTTCCAGTGGCGGCAATGATCGGCCGTTACAAATATCAGGGCCGACGAGCCTATGGCCGCCCGCTGACCGCCGCACTGGGGGAGTTAGCCAGCGAAAGTTTGCTGCGCCAGCCGCAACTAAGACCGGATGTATTGATACCCGCCCCCATGCACCCCAAGCGCAGGCACCAGCGCGGTTTTAACCAGGCCAGGGATATTGCGGAACAACTAAGCAGACGGCTGGATATTCCGCTGGCAGGTAATTTGGTGCAGCGTCAACGCACGGTTCAGGCGCAACGCGCGTTGAACCGTACACAACGCTTAGCCAATCTACAGGGCGTGTTCCAGGCAACCGGCACGCCTCCGCCACGAATTGCGATTATCGACGACGTTGTAACGACCGGCGCCACCGCGCGCTTGCTGGCGCAGGCGCTGCAGCAGGCCGGGGCTGAACATATCCAGATTTGGGCACTGGCGCGAACGCCGGGGTAACCCCAATTAAGCGAGGCGCTCGGCGACCTCATCGGCAATGGCCAGGCAAGCGGTCAATCCCGGCGACTCTATGCCGAAAAGATTCACCAGCCCCGCGACGCCATGCTGGGCCGGGCCGTCAATGCGGAAATCACAAAAACCGCCGTCTGGCCCGGCCAGTTTTGGCCGAATACCCGCGTAAGCAGGCTGTAACTTTTCCGGATTCAGCTCAGGCCACCACTGGCGAATAGCGTCAACGAAGGCGGCCTTGCGCTCCGGCTGCACGCTGTAATCTTCATGTTCAATCCACTCTACATCCGGGCCAAACCGAATTTGGCCTGCCAGGTCCATTGTCAGGTGGACGCCCAAGCCGCCGGGTTCCGGCAGCGGATACACCAACTGGCGAAACGAGTGCCGGCCGCTGTAGCTAAAATACACACCACGGGCGTACCACTGCTGCGGCTGCTGACTGGAGGGCAAGCCCTGCCAGTTGCGGGTTAGCGCAACTGCACCCAGCCCCGCCGAGTTGATCAGGTTCTGCACTTCCAGCACGCAGGGCATAGCGCCACCCAGCGTCAGCCGATGCCTTCCACCGACTGCGGCATCGCCACTGTTAATGATGTTGACCGGCGTATGCAAAGCCAGTTGGCCGCCAGCGCTTTCCAGATCTCCGCGCAACGACAACATCAGCCCGTGGCTGTCGACAATTCCGGTACGCGGCGACCACAGCCCGGCCACAGCAGTCACCTCCGGCAGTGCCTTTTCAATCTCAGCTCTGCCGTGCATAACCAGCTCCACCCCGTTGCCAGCAGCTTGGGCCTGAATACCCACCAAGCGCTCGGCCTGGGTATCGCTGGTGGCCACCAGCCACTTACCACAGTTACTGACGTTCACCTTGTGCTGACGACAGTATTGGTAAAGTTGTTCACGACCTGCCACGCACAGCTGCGCCTTCAAGGAATCCTGAGGGTAATAAATGCCGGCGTGTATCACCTCGCTGTTGCGTGATGATATGCCCTCACCAATGTGCCCGGCAGCCTCCACCACAATCACTTCGTGACCCTGTTGCGCCAGCCGGCTCGCCACCGCCAAGCCAACAACACCGGCCCCGATTACGGCGGTTTTTGCAATTAACAACGGTAAGGCCATGATTTTCCCTTGGGCTGAATGACTTTCTTGTCGACCGTGCGATTGTATCAGCCCAAACCGCAAGGCATTGGTACGCGGTCAAGATTACGCCAGCGACGATACCGGTTATACTGGCCGGCAAATTCATGGCGGCAGCGAATTCATGACTGAACATTCTGACATTGTGATTTCCGGGCACCCATACGATGCCCTGACGCCAGACACGCTTTTAGATGCGATGGAAGCCGCAGGCTTCGCAGTCAGCGGCCGCCTGTTTGCGCTCAACAGCTATGAGAACCGGGTGTACCAGGTCGGGCTGGACGAAGGCCCACCGGTGATTGCAAAATTTTATCGCCCGGGGCGCTGGACCGAAGCCTCGATTCGCGAAGAGCATAGTTTTACCAAAGAACTAGAGGCCGCAGATGTTCCTGTGGTGGCACCACTTACCCTGCCCAATGGCGACACCTTGGGTAAGAGTGGGCCCTTCTGGTTCGCCGTATTTCCTCAACGCGGTGGCCAGGCGCCGGATGTCAGCGTAGAAGACACCTTGTACAGGCTGGGCCAATGGCTGGGCCAGATTCACAATGTTGGCGCTGCCCGAAAATTCAGCCATCGCCCTGACCTGTCGGTGGCGTCAATACCAACCGGTATCGAGCAAAATAACGAACTGTTGCTAAAGGGTAACTGGGTGCCGCGAGATCTGCGCCCTGCTTGGGACAGCCTGATAGCAGATCTGCTGCGCTTATGCCGTACCCGTATTAACGACGCAGGCAACATCAATACACTGCGCCTTCACGGTGACTGTCACGCCGGCAACATTTTGTGCCGTGAGGAAAGAATGCTCTTTGTCGATCTGGACGATTGCCGCAGCGGGCCCGCTATTCAGGATATGTGGCTGTTGTTGAACGGTGAAGATAGCGAGCGTGGAGCGCAACTGGGCGAAATATTGGAAGGCTACGAAATGTTCCGGCCCTTTGAACGCCGCGAACGCCACCTGATTGAGCCACTACGCTGCTATCGCCAGGTCAGCCACTGCGCTTGGCTGGCGAAGCGCTGGGACGACCCGGCCTTTCCCCGGTTTTTCCCCTGGTTCGGCCAGCCGCGCTTCTGGTCAGATCAGATACTGTCTCTGCGCGAGCAACTTTCAGCCCTACAGGCACCGGCGATTTCACTTCCCGGTCAATACTGAACCTTTTCCGTATTTGTGATCAAATTTTTTAGACACTTTACAGAGACCACTATGACTCAGGATTCGAAACTCTATACCACCCGCAGTTTGGTCCTCACCGCCGTCGTCGCCATCATCGGCTCGGTACTGGTGCTGGAGATCACGGGCAAAATTGATCATTCTGACAATAAAGAGAACCTCCCCATCGGCGAATTTACAGCCATTCAGGTCACCCCCGGGGAATCCTTCAACATGTCATCAAAAGCCTCTGAGCTGCACGCCCGGTGTGAAAACGGCTATCTGGCCATTGCCGCTGATATCGACCCTTCCTATCTCGGCGTTCTGGTGGATTACAAGAACCGTGGTGTGCGCTGCTCACGCCCCTCTCCGACCGGACCGTCGGCCCTGCCGGAACCGGAAAATCCGGGGGAACGGGACCAGAGTGATGACTGAACAGCCTAAACCGGCGGCACCGCAGCAACTGACCGACCGACTGTTTGCCACCGAGCGGAACACGGAAGACTTTAGCTTTGATGCCGCAGTAGCGCGAGTGTTTCCAGACATGATCCGGCGTTCTGTGCCGGGCTATACCACCATCATTCCAATGATCCAGGTAATCACCGAGCAATACATTCAGCCCGGCACCAACGCCTATGACCTGGGTTGTTCGCTGGGGGCCTCTACCCTGGCCATGCGCCATGGCATCAAATACCGTGACTGCGAACTCATCGGTGTCGACAACTCAGCGGCGATGATTGAGCGCTGCCAGCACTACATTGCTCTGGATGACCACCCATTGCCGGTCAGTCTGCGCTGTGAGGACATACTGGGCACCGACATTCGCAACGCTTCAGTGACCACCCTTAATTTTACCCTGCAGTTTGTGCCGCTCTGCGCTCGCGCAGATCTGCTGACGCGCATTGCCCAGGCCACACGCCCGGGTGGCGCGCTGATTCTGTCGGAAAAACTGCGCTTTGACGACGATACCGATCAGGAAATACAAACCCGCCTACATCACGAATTCAAACGTGCCAATGGCTATTCGGATCTGGAAATCAGCCAAAAACGCAGCGCCATAGAGCACGTGATGATTCCCGAAACCCTGGAAGCCCATCGTCAACGACTGCTCAGTGCCGGCTTTGAACGGGTGTTGGTGTGGTATCAGTGTTTCAATTTCGTCTCGATTCTGGCTATTAAATGAGCAATTTCAACTGGCAGACCTGCTATAACAACCTGCTCGAACACCTTGAACAGCAAGATCACGGCGCCTGGGCCACGCAGATTCGTCAGCAGCTGATCCACCGCTTTGATGAAACACCCCACGGTGACGTTCCGCGCTGGCAGAATGCGTTGAATTTACTGCCGCCGCTGCCGAACGTGAAGCCCAGGCTGGATGCACCTGCCGTGACATTGCGCACCAGCCAAATCCTGGCTCAGGAACAATCTGCAGATCTGGAAACAGGATTGCGGGGCTTGATGCCTTGGCGCAAAGGCCCATTTGATTTTTTTGGCACCGCGATTGATACCGAGTGGCGCTCAGACTGGAAATGGGACCGGGTGGCGCCGTTTCTTGCTGACCTGCACGGGCGCCAGGTGTTGGACGTTGGCTGTGGCTCTGGCTATCACTGCTGGCGCATGCACGGCGCCGGCGCCGCGCGGGTGATTGGTATTGATCCGGGACTGTTATTTCTATTTCAGTTTCTAGCGGTAAAAAACTATTTAACCGATGTGCCGGTGGATCTGTTGCCACTTCGCATTGAGGACCTGCCGCCAAAACTCCAGGCCTTTGATACCACTTTTTCTATGGGCGTTTTGTATCACCGACGCTCGCCACTGGACCATCTTCTGGAACTTAAAGACACTCTGCGCAAAGGTGGCGAGTTGGTGCTAGAAACCTTGGTAATAGAAGGCCCGGAAGGCGCCAGCCTAATGCCGGAAGATCGCTACGGCCAAATGCGCAACGTCTGGTTTCTGCCCAGCTGCGCGACTTTGCTGCGCTGGCTCGACCGTTGTGGTTTTGTGAATGCACGGGTGGTGGATGTGACCCCCACCAGCACCGAAGAGCAACGCAGCACAGACTGGATGCGGTTTAATTCGTTACAGGATTTCCTTGATCCCAACGACCCTTCACGCACCGTCGAAGGTTATCCCGGCCCGCTGCGGGCAACGTTAATTGCCAATAAGCCCTGACCATAAAAAAACCACCCTGACGAAGGTGGTTTTTTTCTAACAGAACGCTATTACTCACCAAACGGATGACGCAGAACAATCGTTTCAACCCGGTCCGGGCCGGTAGAAATGATATCAATCGGCGCTTCAATCTGTTCTTCCAGGAAGCGGATATAGGCTCGTGCATTTTCGGGCAACTGGTCAAGCTCGGTCAGCCCTACGGTGCTTTCGTGCCAGCCCGGCAGATCCACATAAATCGGCTCGATGTCTTTGTATGTGTCGCAGCCAATGGGCGGGCGGGTAATTTCCCCATTCGGCGTTTTATAGCCGATGCAGACCTTAACCACCTCCATGCCGTCCAGAACATCGAGCTTGGTCAGGCAAATACCCGATACGCTGTTAATCTGAATGGCATGGCGCAAAGCAACCGCGTCGAACCAACCACAGCGACGTGCACGGCCAGTGGTGGTACCTACTTCATTGCCTTTCACCGACAGGTACTTACCCATGTCGTCAAACAGCTCGGTGGGGAAAGGTCCAGCGCCAACTCGGGTAGTGTAGGCTTTGGTGATACCCAGCACATAATCCAGAAACAGTGGGCCAAAACCAGACCCGGTAGCGGTGCCGCCGGCCGTAGTGTTGGAAGAAGTTACGTACGGGTAGGTGCCCAAATCGATGTCCAGCAAAGAACCTTGGGCGCCTTCAAACATGATGTGCTCGCCGCGCTTGCGGTAATCGTGCAGCAAGTCGGTAACGTCAGCCGCCATCGGCAGAATCTCTTTACCCATTTGACGCAATTCTTCCAGCGCTGCATCCACGTCTTCAGCTTCTTCTTTGAAGTATTCGGTCAGCACAAAGTTATGAAAGCTCATAATTTCGCGTAGCTTTACTTCAAAATCAGCCATATTGCACAAATCGCCCACCCGCAGGCCTCGGCGTGACACTTTATCTTCGTAAGCGGGGCCGATGCCACGGCCCGTGGTGCCGATTTTATCGTTACCACGGGCGTGTTCGCGGGCCACATCAATGCGCACGTGGGTACGTAAAATCAATGGGCAGGCAAGGCTGATTTTGAGACGGTCACGAACCGCTACGCCGTTGCTTTCCAACTCCCGCACTTCTTTCAACAGCGCTTCCGGCGAGAGCACCACGCCGTTGCCAATCAGACACTGAACGTTCCGACGCAAAATACCGGACGGAATCAGGTGCAAGGCGGTTTTCTTGCCCTCAATCACCAGAGTATGGCCAGCGTTGTGGCCCCCTTGGAAGCGCACGACTGCGGCCACCTTTTCGGTTAGCAGGTCTACAATCTTGCCCTTACCCTCGTCACCCCATTGGGTACCCAGTACAACAACGTTTTTACCCATGATTCTCTCTCTGTGCGGCCGGCCAGCAATGAACGACCTGCAAGTTTGACTATTAAAGGTCCAATAAATACCGACGCGATTCCGCGTCAGCCGAGTTTTTCAACAATCCACTGACCTTGGTACTTCACCAGTTGGCGGTCGCAGCCGCGAGCGCCAGGATCGCAATCGTGATCTTCCGGCAGTGCGCGGATAACCGTGTCGCTGTGTCGTAATTCCGCAATGGCCAGGGCCAGCGTGGGATCAGGGTCCACCGGAGCCCAGATTGCGCCCTGCGCAGTTGCCGTGCTGCTGCCCAAAGCCACCAACGCGCGGATGTCCAAACTGAAACCGGTTGCCGGCCGTGAACGGCCAAAGTCGCTGCCAATGGCATCGTAACGGCCTCCTTTGGCCACTGCGTCGCCATGGCCGGGCACATAAGCGGCAAACACCAAGCCGGTATGGTAGTTGTAACCACGTAACTCACAGAAATCGAAGCCCAAGCGAATGCCCGGAAACTGTTGACTAAGAGCATCAGCCACCCGGCCCAGTTGATCCAGCGCCGCGTCCAGCTCGCTCGAGGCTCCCTGAACAATATCACGAGCCTGATCCAGCGCCTCACGACCGCCGCTGACGGCGGCAAGGCGGCGCAGACGCCCACCGGCGCTATCCGCTGCCTCGTCACCCAACAAAACGTTCAGTTCGGGTAAGGATTTACGGCCCATGGCGTCAAACACTGCGGCTTCGGTATCGCGGTCAAAACCGGCATCGGCGATCAGGTGCTGATAGATGGCCACGTGGGCCAGGTCCATATGAATAGCTGGCAGACCGGCAACACTCAGCGCCGCCAGCGCCAGACTGATAATTTCCATATCGGCGCTTTCAGAGCTGCTGCCAAACAGCTCGCACCCGGCCTGAATAGGCGTGCGGCCTGTCAGCATGTGCCGGGGGCGTGTGTTCAACACATGCCCGACGTAACACAGCCGGGTGATACCTTCCTCCGCCAGAGTATGGGCGTCAATGCGCGCAGCCTGAGGCGTCATATCGGCGCGCACACCCATCATTCGGCCCGTCAGCTGGTCCGTCAACTTGAATGTTTGTAACTCCAGATCATGCCCTGTGCCGGTAAACAGTGACTCCAGGTACTCTATCAGCGGAGGAATCACCAGTTGGTAACCCCAATGCTGACATACGTCCATAATGTTGCGGCGCAAGGATTCTATCTGGCCCGCCAGGGGCGGCAGAATATCCTCGACACCGTCTGGCAACAGCCAGCGATCAGATACTGTCATGAGATTCCGTTATCTGTTTTAACCACGCCGGGAGCATCCCGGAACCCAAACCGGTCAGAGTTTACACTCTCGGCAGGCACAAAAAAACCGGAGTACCTGAGTATTCCGGTTTTTTCGTTTTCTACCCGGGCTTAATTAGCGCCCTGAGGGTCCTTCAGGAACTTAAGAAAAGCACTGTTGGCGTCGATCACCATCAGGTCGTCCTTGTTCGAAAAAGTATTACGATAGGCTTCCAGGCTTCGATAGAAGCTGTAGAAGTCCGGGTTCGAGCCGTATGCGTTGGCATAGGTTCTTGCCGCCTGGCCGTCGCCTTCACCACGAGTCGTTTCTGAGCGCGCGAACGCCTCTGCCAGAACGACGGTGCGCTGGCGGTCGGCGTCAGCACGAATGCCCTCTCCCAATTCGCGACCGCGGGAGCGGAATTCCTGCGCCAGCTTCATCCGTTCTGTCGCCATACGGCGGAAAACGTTCTCACTAACCTGACCAGGAAATTCTATACCTTTCACTCGGATGTCCCGCACTTCGATGCCAAACTCGCTAACGGAGGTTTGGTTGACCAAGGCAACCAGGCTCGACATCAGCTGGTCGCGCTCACCGGAAACCACCTCCACCATGGTGCGAATACCAAACTCGTCGCGCAGGCCGTTGTCGACCCGTGACAAAAGCAACGACTGAGCACGAAACTCGTCGCCACCGGTGGCACGATAGAACTGATCGACGTCCTGAATCTTCCAGGCGATATAGGAATCCACATCCAATGGCTTCTTCTCGACCGTCAGATACTGCCGTGTTGGCAGATCCATGGTCAAAATACGGATGTCAAACTCACGCACCTGATCAATCACCGGCACTTTAAAGTGAATGCCAGCCTGAATGTCAGTTTGAACCAACTCACCAAAACGCAGTTTTACGCCGCGGTGAGTCTCCGGAATAATAAACACGCTCGACAATACCAGCAGGACAACAATCAGGGCGCCTGCAAGACCAACAATACTTTTAGGTCCCATGATTATCTGCTCCTTCGGGCATTAGTGTCTTGACGGGTGTTCATTTCCTGGATGACCTGATTGGTAACATCCTGAATATCTGCCCGAGAAGCGCTGTCGCCATTACCCCTGAGCGATGCCGCCGCGCCTTGGGTCAACCGATCTAACGGCAGTAGCATCATATTGCCGCTGCTTTCGGTATCAATCAGCACTTTGCTGCTGTTTGACAACACAGTCTCCATGGTCTGCAAATACATCCGCTCGCGAGTAACGACCGGCGACAACTGGTAGACCGCAAGCAGTTCCAGGAAGCGAGCCGTTTCACCGTTGGCACGTTCGGTTACCTGCGCTTTGTAAGCGTTAGCTTCTTCAATCATGCGCTGGGCTTCACCACGGGCTTCAGGAACCACCTTGTTACGGTAGGTTTCCGCTTCTTCTTTTACTCGCTGCTCGTCTTCACGGGCACGCTGTACTTCGCGGAAGGCATCCTGTACCGCGGGTGGCGGCTGAGTGCTTTCCACGTTGACTCGTACAATTTCCAGGCCTGTGCCGTAATCGACCAGAAATTTCTGCAGGCGCTGTTCAACCATCACACCGAGCTGAGCACGGCCTTCGGTCAGAACCTCGTCCAGCGTGGCACTGCCCACTTCGTGGCGCAACGCGCTGTCGGTGGCAAAGGCCAGAGCCTGGTTTGAATCACGCACGTTCAGAACGTAGGCTTTGGCATCGCCTACCCGATACTGAACCTGCAATTCAACGGTTACCAGGTTTTCGTCTTGGGTCAACATCTGGCCGCTTGTCTGCGCGGTGCGCACGTTGGTCACACCCACTTTTGTGACATCGTCGATGAGCGGCACTTTAAATTGCAAACCCGGGCTTTCGGTACGATCATACTCACCGAAACGTAGGACTACAGCACGTTCCTGCTCGTCTACGGTGTAGAACGATTGAAAAGTGACATAACCAACAACAAGTATGCCCGCCAGCGCAAGAATGGCACCAACGCCGCCCGAACTGCCGCCGATGCCCATATTGCCACCGCCGCCAGATTTGCTGCTTTTGCCTTTACCACCCAGAAGACTGTTGAGCTTGTCGAGGCCCCTTTTCAGCGCTTCATCAAGATCTGGTGGTCCCTGATCTTTGCCGCCACGACCACCGTTACCCCAAGGGTCGTTGTCGTTGCGGTTTCCACCCGGTTCATTCCAGGCCATAGTGCTCTCCGTTCATAACATGTCGAATGGCTGCAAATACTATGGATTTATTGGCTTACGGGCAATAGGCGATGGCTTTCACTCGCTGCCTGTCCGGAATACCAATTCATCCTCCCGCACTCCCGCCCGGCTCAGTAGCTGATGCCAGTCGCGGTTTTGCAATCGCACTTCCAGTATGGTTTCACCGGTTTCCCGGCTGGACTCGCTCAAAACCGAACCCGCTTCATGAATCAGCGCACGGAACCTGCCATCGGCCGGCCCCAGCACAACAAAATGATGCACAACGTCTTGCGCCAGGCGCTCTACAACGGCATCAAAAAGCCCCTGTAAACCGTCCCCGGTAACAGCCGATACCCAGGCTCTAACCGGCACGCCTTCTTGATTGCGATCCACTCGCGGAACAAAATCGTCTAGCAGATCCGTTTTGTTAAACACTTGCAGAACCGGCACTTCGTCAGCGCCGATTTCCGCCAGTACATTTTCTACTTGGGCTATATTGTCATCGCGACGTTCGTCGTGACAATCAATCACATGCAACAGCAGCGCAGCTTCGTTCGTTTCCTCAAGTGTAGCGCGAAACGATTCTACCAGCTTGTGTGGCAAGTGGCGGATGAAGCCCACTGTATCCGCCAGAATGACCGCGCCAACATCCGGAAGTTCCAGGCGCCGCATCGTTGGGTCTAGCGTCGCGAACAACTGATCGGCCGTATATACGTCAGAACTGGTAATTCGGTTGAATAGTGTAGACTTTCCAGCGTTGGTATAGCCAACCAACGACACCGTGGGCACGTCAGCCCGCACCCGGGCCCTGCGCCCCTGGTCACGCTGCCTTCGCACTTTTTCGAGACGCTTGTTGATCGACTTGATGCGCTCGCGTAGCAACCGGCGATCAGTTTCGAGCTGGGTTTCACCGGGGCCACGCAGGCCAATACCGCCTTTTTGACGCTCCAAGTGAGTCCAGCCCCGCACCAGACGCGTTGACATATGTTGGAGCTGTGCGAGCTCTACTTGCAACTTGCCCTCGTGAGTGCGGGCACGCTGTGCAAAAATATCTAGAATAACGCCAGTTCGGTCCAACACCCGACACTGCAGCTCGCGCTCAATGTTCCGCTCCTGGCTGGGGCTTAGGGAATGATTGAACAGCACCACGTCGGCCTCGGCCGCGGCTACTGCAGCACGGATCTCCTCAAGTTTGCCATCACCCACAAAAAAGCGCGGGCTCGGCTGCTTGCGCGACCCGGTGACTGTATCCACAGGCTCTACACCAGCAGAAATGACCAGCTCGCGAAACTCGCCAGGGTCTTCATTTCCATCGTGCGCGGTAAAATTAATATTGACCAAAACCGCACGCTCACCAACGTCAGGACGCTCAAACAATGGGCAGTTTCTCCAGGTTACTCAATAAAGAAGCCAAACTCATATAAACAAACACCCACACACCTGTGGAACCTTAAAGTTCGTCAGGAGCGCGGGTGTACCACCGGAACCGGCACAGCAGAACAGAACAGAAAAATCAGTCTTCAGGCTCGCCCTCATCCTCCTCGCCTGCAGGATTCTGCGGCGGAATACGAACGTTCCTTGCTGGCACAACGGTAGATATAGCGTGTTTATAGACCATCTGACTGACGGTGTTTTTCAGTAAAATAACAAATTGGTCGAAAGATTCGATCTGGCCCTGCAATTTTATGCCATTGACCAAAAAGATAGAAACGGGAATGCGCTCTTTCCGCAGCGCATTTAGGTAAGGGTCTTGTAAAGAATGCCCTTTTGACATGTGTATTCTCCTGTTTGAGTAAGTCAGATCATCAATTCAAGGTTTTAATGTGGTGCTAAGACCGGCTTTTTTCAAGGCGTCCGCAACGATATCTTTGCTATCACTGTCCAGCCAAAGCGCATCAGGCCATTTTCGCAGCCAAGTGAGCTGTCGCTTGGCCAATTGACGGGTGGCGGCAACGCCTCTATCCACAAAGGCTGCGTGGTCGCAAGCACCAGACAGATGCTCCCATGCCTGGCGGTAACCTACACAGCGCATGGATGGCATAGAGGGATTAAGGTCACCGCGAGCCATCAGACCCTCTACTTCGCTCAGCAGACCTGAATCCAGCATAGTCAAAAAACGCTGGTGAATACGCTCATGCAGCGTCTTTCGCTGCTGCGGCGCTGTCGCCAACTGTACAACAGTATACGGAAGGCTGGAGCCTGCGTCTGCCTGCCAGCGAGTGACATAAGTGTAATCCTCATTATCAGCAGCGTTGGCGAACACTGCAGGCGGTGCTTGCCACAATGACGAAATTGGCTGCCCAGTCAGGCGCTGCACTTCCAGCGCGCGGATCAGCCGCTGCCGGTTATTAGGATGAATAAGGCGAGCCGCAACCGGGTCCGCCGCGGCTAATTCCCCATGTAGCGCTTCCCAGCCCTGCAATTGAGCCTGCTGCATTAGCTGCTCGCGCACTTGCGGGCTCGCCGACGGCAAATCCGACATGCCATGAAGCAACGCTTTGAAATACATCATGGTGCCACCCACTAACAGCGGAATGCGGCCCACTGCCGTGATTTTAGCCATTTCGACCAGAGCATCGCGGCGGAAATCAGCCGCAGAATAGGTGTCAGTAGGGCTGCAGATATCAATCAGGCGGTGAGGCGCCTGAGCCAGCTCGGCGGCGCTGGGTTTGGCAGTACCTATATCCATACCGCGATAAATCATCGCCGAATCTACGCTGATAATATCGCAGGGCAAACGCTTGCAAAGCTGAAGAGCCAGGTCAGTTTTACCTGAAGCGGTGGGGCCCATAATGAAAATAGCAGGAGGCAATACTGCCGCCGCGGGTTGACCGGCAGAACCGACAGCGTTCATCAACGCCCCCGTAGAAACAGTTTGTCCAACTCGGCCAGCGTCATCACTGTCCAGGTTGGGCGACCATGGTTGCATTGGCCGCTGCGTTCAGTGGCCTCCATATCCCTCAGCAGCGAGTTCATCTCCGGAACAGTTAACTGGCGGTTGGCCCGCACCGATCCGTGGCACGCCATGGTGCCCAATAATTCCTGAGTGACGGCCTGCACCCTGTCACTCTGGCCATGCTCAATCAAGTCAGACAGCACATCCCGCACCAGCTGTTCACCATCGGCACCGCGCAACAACGCTGGAATTTGTCGCACCGCCAGCGTCTCTGGCCCAATGCGCTCGATTACGAGGCCCAACTGTTGCAGTTCATCGCCGTGGGTCTCAACCAGCCCGGCCTCTTTTTGGCTGACTGCCAGCGATAGCGGCACCAACAAAGGCTGGCTTTTCAAATCCTGCTGAGCCAACGCCTGTTTCATACGTTCGTAGGTAATACGCTCGTGCGCCGCGTGCATATCCACCATAATCAATCCGGCGCGGCTCTGTGCCAGAATATAAATGCCGTGCAACTGGGCAATGGCATAGCCCAAGGGCGGCTCTTGTTCGCTGTCTTCGGGCACTTGCGGAAGATGGGCAGCAACGCTTGTCTGGTGGCCCGCAGACACACCGCCCCCGGCATTCAGGGCCTGATAAAATCCCAGCTGGTCACTGGACTGCCACTGATGTTGCGGATTTGGGTGTGTAACTTGACCAGGCGCTCGCTCGAGCCCCCCCGGATAACCCAACGTCGGTCCACTCGCGACCGAACCTGGTGAAGGAAACCCTTCAGCCAAAGCCGCAAGGCCCGTGCCGGCTACAACCGCGTTTTCGCGGCCCAGGGACTGCGCCACCGCACCACGCAAGTGGTCGTCTGGACGCACGTCCGCCAGCGCTTTGTGCAGCGTACGAAACAGAAAGTCGTGGACCAGACGACCATCGCGAAAGCGCACCTCGTGTTTGGTCGGGTGCACATTCACATCCACCGATCCCGGATCTACTTCCAGATAAAGCACAAAAGCGGCATGGCGATTGTTATACAGCACATCACGGTAGGCCTGGCGTACGGCATGCGCGACCAAGCGATCACGAATCACGCGACCGTTGACGAAAAAGTACTGAAGATCAGCCTGACTGCGGGAAAAGGTGGGCAAAGCAACCCAACCCCAGAGTTTCAAACCGGTGGCTTCGGCGTTAATAACCACGGCATTGTCAATAAACTGTTGACCACACAACGACGCAATCCGCCGTTCTTTATCAAGCTCGGACAAAGCAGGTCGCAAGCTTTGCACCGCACGCTGGTTATGGCGCAGATTGAAGCCGGTATCGAAGCGGCTCAGAGCCTGACGCCGGACGCATTCTTCCACATGGCCAAATTCAGTTTTTTCAGTACGTAAAAATTTGCGTCTTGCCGGCGTGTTAAAAAACAGATCGCGAACCTCTACCGTGGAACCCACCGGGTGCGCCGCTGGCGATACGTGCGCGTCCATATCGCGGCCTTCCACTTCCACTTTGCTTGCAGCTTCCTGGTTTTCGGTGCGTGAAGTCAGGCTCAGGCGGGACACGGAACTAATACTGGCCAGTGCCTCACCACGAAAACCCAGCGACGCGACTGCCTCAAGGTCATCCAGACTGGTAATCTTGCTGGTGGCGTGGCGACTCAGGGCCAGAGACAGGTCTTCAGCGGCGATACCACAGCCGTCGTCGCGCACCCGGATCAGCTTGACGCCGCCCTGTTCTATGTCCACATCCACCCGGCTGGCACCCGCGTCCAGAGCGTTTTCTATCAGCTCTTTGACCACAGACGAAGGCCGCTCCACCACCTCACCGGCGGCAATCTGGTTAGCGAGCCGGGGGGACAGTAAATGTATGTGGGGCATGTCTGGCGCGAACCTCTTTTTTCAACGAATCATTCAGCTAATCGCTCAGCTGGCAGGAATGGTAATGGTTTGGCCTACCATAACACGGTCGCTCTGCATGCCGTTAAGGTGCATAAGCTCACGCACGGACAGTTGATTTTCCCGCGCCAGATCAGACAGGGTGTCACCTCGCTGGATTCGGTAGCGGCTCACGCGGTTTTGCATCTGGCCGTTCTGTTTCTGCCAGGCCAGCAGCGTACCCGGCGGCGGTGTTTTGCGGAAATAGCCATCAATACCGGTCATAATCGCAGCAGACAAGCGCTTACGATAGAGTTCGGTGGACAGGTTCTTCTCTTCCTGAGGGTTTGAAATAAAGCCGGCCTCCACCAATATAGATGGTATATCCGGCGATTTGAGCACCACAAAAGATGCCTGCTCTACGCCGGGTTTGTGAAGCTCGGTCACCCCCCCCAACTGGCCCAGTATTGCGCTACCCACACCCAAACTGGCGTTAATGCTGGCCGTCATAGACAAATCCAGAAGAACTCCAGCAAGGGTATCATCGCGGCCTTCCAGTGAAACGCCTGAGCCGCCAATCAGGTCAGAGCGGTTTTCGCTTTGCGCCAACCAACGTGCCGTCTCACTGGTTGCTCCCCGTTGCGACAGCGCAAATACCGACGCCCCTTTTGGCTGTGGCGTGCGAAACGCATCCGCATGCACGGACACGAAAAGATCGGCGTTGTATTTCCGGGCCAGAAGCGTGCGATTACGCAGGCCTATGTAGTAGTCGCCGGTACGGGTCAGCTTGGCGCTGTAGCCCGGGCGACTGTTGATAAGGTCATGCAGGGTTTTGGCCATGTTCAGCACCACGTCTTTTTCACGAGTACCGCGGGGTCCGATAGCGCCCGGGTCTTCACCGCCGTGGCCAGCATCAATCACTATGACAATGTCGCGTTTACCCGCGGGGTCATGGGTAATGGTAGGCTTTGCCGCCTTGGCTCTATCAACGCGGGTGCCGCCCTCGTCAATCAGGTCTACCACCAAACGGTGGCCGTACTGCTGGTTCGGTTTTAATAAAAAGCTGCGAGGTTTCACGCTTTTTTGCAGGTCCAGCACAACCCTCAGATCTTTACCATTGCGCACCGCGCTGCGAATGCGGCGGATAGGGCTGCCAGACAAATCCAACTTGTCCAGGCTCGCCTGCAACCGGGTGTCTTTCAAATCAATAACCAGGCGGTCTGGGCCCTCCAGCGCGAAAATATTGTGATCTACTTCGCCGACCGTATCGATAACCAAGCGAGTGTGATCCGGCGCCGGCCAGATTCGCAGGCCTTCCACACGGGTACCTGCCTGTGCCACCTGCATGAGAAGTAGCAGGTTGAGGGCCAGAAAAGCCAGCACGGTTCTGCTGCAGATCCTGTTATAGAAATAAGACATTGAACATCCCTTTGTCACGAATCGTTATGGTGCGCATCTTCTGGGCCGATTATTTCCAGCTCATTCAGCATATCGGCGCCCACTTGAGAGCCAGCGCGCAAGACGGCCGAGCGACCATTGCCTTGGGGTTCCAGATGCACTGTCAGGTCCGCAGTGGGCAGTAACTCTTCGCCCCTTTGCGGCCACTCCACCAGGCATAAATTATGATCACTGAAATAATCACGAATACCCATAAACTCCAGTTCTTCCGGGTTTTTCAGACGATACAGATCAAAGTGATACGCCGGCGGCTGCAAATTCTCGTAAGGCTCCACAATGGTGTAAGTCGGACTTTTCACCACACCCTCGTGCCCTAATCCGCGCAGCAGGCCGCGGCTGAGTGTGGTTTTGCCCATACCCAGATCACCATCCAGATAAATCGCCAGCGCGCTTTCTGCACCCATGACCAAGCGAGCCAACTCTCGACCCAAGCGTTCGGTTTCACTGTCATCCGCCAGGAACAGCCGGCGCTCATTGCCAAAAATTGTCATAGGTCCTCCGGTGTACCGCGAACTCGTTTACACAACGTTCCGTTCAATGACGGTTCAATTCAATGCCCTGAGCAGGCTAACACCCGTGGCAAAGCATCAATAACATCGGTTGGCTGCAAGCCCATATAGCCAAACTGCTGAGTTGCCATGTTAGCCGCCGCCAGGTGCAGGGCTGTGGCCGTCACGACTGCCTGGGTCGAATCCGTCAGCTGAGCCAATAAACCACCCACAATACCCGCCAGCACATCCCCCATCCCTCCGGTAGCCAACCCCGGATTGCTGCCGCTGACCACAAACATTTGACCGTGCATGCTCGCAATCACAGTGCCGGCGCCCTTGAGCAGAATGGCGCCTCCGTACCGTGACTGTAACTTGCGCGCTGCACTTAACCGGTCAATCTCCACCTCTGCGACGGTACAGCCCAGAAGACGCGCAGCCTCCCCGGGATGAGGGGTCAAAATACGATTGTCCGCGGCTACCGACACTCTGCCCGCCATCAGATTCAAAGCATCGGCATCCAGCACCTGCGGTTTGTTACATTCCAAGACCTGCTGCAGCATCTGTTGACCCCAGGCCGACTGGCCAAGGCCTGGCCCACAAACCACCACGGTTGCCGCCGCTAGCAGAGGCGCCAACTCAGAGCCATGCACAACGCCGTGGCTCATTACCGACGGGCACCGGCTCAGTGCTGCAGCAACGTGCTCTTGCCGAGTCGCCAAGGAAACCAGCCCTGCACCGCTGCGCGCAGCGGCCTCGGCCACCAGCAACCCCGCACCACCAAAACCGCGATCGCCCGCAACCACTAACACATGGCCAAAATTGCCTTTGTGAGCGTTGGCAGCGCGCTTCGAAATACCCAAAGCAACGGAGGGCCAGTCCGCCCGTATCGCCAACACCGGTTCGGTACAGCCGCCAAGCTGCCGGGCGGCACCCAAATCTTCGAAAACCACTTCACCGCAAACAGCCGGGCCGTAGCCGGTGAACAGACCGGCTTTCAAACCTATAAACGTTACCGTAGCATCCGCAGCAACGACATCGCCCGCGGCAGCACCGGTTGTGGCGTTGAGCCCTGAAGGAACATCCAACGCCAAAACACCCGCGGCTGACTGATTGCAAAGCATGATAACCCGCGCAAATTCACCCCGTGGCGCGCCATTCAGGCCTGTGCCTAACATGGCGTCTACCGTTACATCTGCCTGTTCCAGTAAAGCCGTCAAATCCGTGTCCGCCAACTGCGCGGCAGTCACCATACTGATCGTCTGTTCGTTCGCCCGCCGCCAGGCTTTACCTGCATCACCCTGCAGTTTGGAGGGGTCTGTTAACACCAAGCAGGTTACGCCCAGCCCATGACGCAGAGCGCAAGTTGCCAACAGATAACCATCACCCCCATTGTTACCAGCCCCGCAAAGCACCAGCACCTGGCGACATTGGGGCCAGCGTCGCAGGAGCTGGCGAAAAGCACTGCGGGCAGCGGCCTGCATCAACTCAAAGCCATCGACTCCCTGTTCGTCAATCAAGTACCGGTCCAGATTGCGCACCGAACCGGCGCTGTACAAAGCCTGTGGCAGGCCAGCACCGTGCCCTGTGGGCGCTGACAGATCAGACTTTGATAGACCGGGCTCTGATAGACGGTACTCTGATAGACTGTGCCTTGCTAACCACGACATCGGACACTCCAAGCCAAAGAAACCGGTTTAAGACAAATTGCCAGCTCTATGTAAAGCATAGCAAAACCACAAAAAAGGTCACAACTTAATCAAATTAAATCTGCACGCCAACGCCAGCAAAACGCAGATTCGCCCCACACATACGGCCGGCCAATGACAGCATCACCTGCAACATCAACAACCTGCGCAAAAAACAGTCACCAAGAGGCGAATCTGCAGGCATTGGTGCAACAGATTCGCGACTGGGCTATAGAGCTGGGTTTTGCCGATTTAGGCATCACCGACGCCGATACCGGCGAGCACGCGCAACGCTTGCAACACTGGCTGGATCAGGGCTACCACGGCACCATGGATTACATGGCCAACCACGGCGATAAGCGCTATACCCCTGTGTCGCTGGTTCCGGGCACCGCACGCGTCATTTCCGTGCGCATGGATTACCTGACGTTACCCGACAACCCACAACAGGCACTGCGCAATCGCGAAAACGCGTACATCAGCCGTTATACCTTGGGCCGCGATTACCACAAGCTTATGCGTAAACGTCTGGCGCAGCTGGCCAAACGTATCGACAGCGCCCTTGAAGGCCACCAGCATCGAGCCTTTGTGGACAGCGCTCCTGTGCTCGAACGCGCTCTGGCCCAGCGTGCCGGGCTAGGCTGGATTGGCAAAAACAATATGGTGATACACCCCAAAGCAGGCTCGTTCTTTTTCCTCGGGGAGATTTATACCAGCGCACCTTTGCCTGTCGACGCGCCCTTTATGACAGACCACTGCGGCAGCTGCTCGGCCTGCCTGCAGCTGTGCCCTACCGATGCATTTGTAGGCGCACACATGCTGGATGCGCGGCGCTGCATTAGCTATCTGACCATTGAATTGAAAGAGAGTATTCCGGAAGAGCTGCGCTCGCTGATGGGCAACAGGGTGTTTGGCTGCGACGACTGCCAGCTGGTGTGTCCGTGGAACAAGTTCAGCAAGCATTCAGAGGAAGACGACTTCAAACCCCGCCACGGTCTGGACAATACGTCTCTGGCGGCGCTGATGATGTGGACCGAAGAGCAGTTTTTGCAGCGCACGGAAGGCTCGGCCATTCGCCGCACCGGTTATCATGGCTGGTTGCGCAATCTGGCGGTCGGGCTGGGCAACGCCCCTACCACCATTCCGGTCATAGAAGCGCTGCGGGCGCGACAGGGTTATCCGTCTGAGATGGTGCGCGAGCATGTGGTATGGGCGCTGGCCCAACACGGGCTGATGCCTTGAAAGGCTGCCATTGCAGCTTGAGGGCGACAGAACTTAAACGACCTTACAGTTTGAAAAAGTGCTCGCGATAATGGCGCAGTTCATTAATAGAATCGCGAATGTCGTCCAGCGCCAAATGACTGCCCTGCTTTTTAACCCCGCCCAGAACATCCGGACGCCAGCGTCGCGCCAACTCTTTAATGGTCGACACGTCCAGATTGCGATAGTGAAAAAACTCTTCCAACTGCGGCATATACTGCACCAGAAAGCGTCGATCTTGGCCAATACTGTTACCGCATAGAGGCGAATCGCCCGGTTCCAGGTGTTCGCGCAAAAACGCCAGGGTTTGCTGCTCGGCTTCGGCTTCGCTGATGCGACTGTCTTTTACCCGCTGGGTCAGACCGCTTTCGCCGTGGGTACGGGTACACCATTCGTCCATCGCGCCCATCAGGGCGTCAGACTGATGCACCGCAAGCACCGGGCCTTCGGCAATCAGATTGAGTTCAGAATCGGTAATCAGGGTCGCCATTTCAATAATGCGCTCCTGCTCCGGATCCAGACCTGTCATTTCCAAGTCAATCCAAACCAGGCGATTGCCCTTTTCCATCGATATTTCTCCTACATGGTGCTAACGGTAAAATCCGGAATTTATCAGCGAAACAGTCGATAGTGCAGTCGCCAAACCGGTTGTATGACAAATAGTATGCCAATATGATGACACAGCAGCTTTAAAACAACCCTGAAACTTTACCCGGT
>JBALXR010000035.1:0-27889 GCA_036960525.1 Marinobacter sp. | reverse complement strand
CATCGAGCTCTGCCTGGATGATGCAATTGGCCCGCTGGAACCGGAACAGCAAAGCCGTGTTGATGAGTTCAAAGCGATTGCCCGTTATCTTTGAGCGTTGCCGGGCCATGCTTGTTCCTGGTTTTTCCGTTCCTGCTATCCCGGCTTGGCTTCTGGGGGGCTCTGGCGGCAAGTGCCATTATCGCCGTGGTGTGTTTCAGCGTCCTGGCTGTCGTCATGAAGCGTTTTGACCTCATTCCCATTTGACTTACAAGTCGGCTGTGTTAGATTTGGCGCTCTTTGGGGAGTAGCCTGCTTCCGGTATTCGGAAGAGTTCGTGTCAACATACCTGGCCAAATGCCATGGTGCGAACACCTCTCGGTTGGCGAGACCATCGATATATCCATGCCTGATGGTCGGGCGTGTAGATATGTCGTGGACTCAATGCCCGGCCGGAGAACATCGAATGAACCCCATAGCCCTTCTGTTGTTGGCTCTTTCAATGTCTACTGATGCGTTTGCAGTAGCCATAGGCAAGGGCGCAAGCCTTAAAAACCCCCGGTTCTTCGAAGCGTTAAGAATGGGCCTCATTTTTGGATTAATTGAGGCCATCACTCCCCTTATCGGTTGGTTAATCGGTAATATCGCCGCGTCTTATGTGGATATTTGGGGTCACTGGATAGCGTTCGCGTTATTGGTGGCTCTTGGCTTACACATGCTCTATGAAGGCCTGAATCCATGTAGAGAAAAAATAGAAAGACCCACCAGACATTCTTTTCTCAAAATCGCTTTGACCGCATTTGGCACCAGTATTGATGCAATGGCAGTGGGTGCAAGCCTGGCATTTGTAGAGGTGAACATATTTCTGGCCGCTGGGCTCATTGGCCTGGCCACAACGGTAATGGTTACGTCTGGCGTTATGTTGGGGCGAGTCTTGGGTTCACTGTTTGGCCAGAAGGCTGAAATTATGGGCGGCCTGACACTGATTGCCGTTGGCGCATGGATCTTGTCAGGCAATCTTTAACTCTCAGCCATTGATCTATCCCGTGCCCTTGGGTGGCGGCGCCGTTAGGAATGCGATGGGCAGGTTTCACCTTCCACTGTCAAATGGACGAGCGACGAGTGGCCGGTTTGGATTCGGTCACGGTAATGGCCGGGAGGCTGTGGATCGTGGGCAACGATCGCGACAATCGCGGCGTACAGATTGGGTCCACCCAGTTCCATCCCGCATATTTGCCGGCAAGCAGCGCTATGATGGCAAGGACAGAGGTGAGCGCGTCGGCAAGCACGCTATCAGCTGACATCTTCGCCCAGGCCGTATGACGCGGACACGGGTGAGCGCCCTTTACGCAGAAAGAGCAAAGACTCAACCAAAAAGCTTTTATGCAGGTTCCAGAATCAGCAATGACTCCGCCGATGCGCACAGGCAGATAGCCGAGCACATCGTAGCTGTCCTGCATGATTCGAGCCCGATGAATTCGATCCGCCAAACCAGAGGTGGCATTTGCAGTCATTGAGAAAAAAGCTGTAATTGCAGTCGCGATAATTAACTTTTTCATGTTGAAATCCTTGCTCTGAATTACTGTTAATTAAAATGTAATTCAGATTGATTTCAGGTTTATATTTTTTCCTGCTCATCTTTCAATGTGTCACCAGCGCGAATTAAATAGTGCTAACGACCGTTGAGCTTTTTCGAATCAATCTAGGCCAAAGAGTCGTGACACAGCCGATTTCGCACGAGCGGATGGCATCACTGTAGGAAGCAGGTTAGCGGTGGTTGGCGCAAGACTCATTCTGACCCGAGTTGGTGACAAGTCCTCATAACTGTTAATTTAGCACCATTGTACTAACGACTATTTTAGCCTGATGGCAGACAACGAGGGACAGACGAATGATTACCCTGACCATAAATGGACAAGAGCACGAGCTCGACGTTCCCGACAATATGCCGTTGCTTTGGGCCATTCGGGATGTTATTGGCATGAAAGGCACCAAGTTCGGATGCGGTATTGCTCAGTGCGGTGCTTGCACCGTTCACCTGAACGGGGTCGCGATACGGTCTTGTGTCACACCAGTCGTCGCCGCCAAGGGCGAGATTACAACCATTGAAGCGATGGCCGACGATCCCGTTGGCCATAAAGTTCAGCAGGCCTGGCTCGATTTGGGCGTCGCGCAATGCGGTTATTGCCAGGGTGGTCAGATCATGAACGCTACGGCTCTGCTGAAGAGAACCCCGGCACCACAAACCCAGGAAATTGTTGACGCCATGGCGGGCAACCTGTGTCGGTGTGGCACCTACAATCGTATTCTGGCGGCCATTGAGCGGGCTGCGGGCACGCAGGCTGTTGACCCTGGGGATATGGGGACTCGAGATATGAACGAAGAGGAGGCCAGCTCATGAGCCGATCAGACGATACACTGTTGCTTGCCAATGTTAGCCGTCGCGGTCTTTTGAAAGGATTGGTCGGCGGCTCTGCGCTGCTGTTGGCAGCTCGCTGGGATCTGGCGCTGGCCAATGAACAGGCCCAGTTTGGCGCCGGTGCCATGCCCGGTGGTTGGGTTGATAACCCCAGTGTGTTTATTCAAATTGATTCGGACGGCCTAGTCACCATCATTAACAACCGCGCCGAAATGGGGCAGGGTATTCGCACCAGTCTGTCTATGGTGGCTGCCGACGAGCTGGGCGCGGACTGGGAACAGGTGCGGGCGCAGCAGGCGGAAGGTGACCAGGATAAGTACGGCAACCAGAACACCGACGGTTCGCGCAGCATGCGTCACTGGTATGAGCCCATGCGCCGTGCCGCTGCTGCCGCCAGGTTAATGCTTGAACAAGCCGCCGCCAATCAATGGAATGTGCCGGTACACGAGGTAAGAACCGAAATTCATAAGGTGGTGCATTCAGCCACGGGCCGGGAGCTCGGTTTTGGCGAACTCGCAGAAGCCGCAAGGGCACTGGATGTTCCCGGTCGACACGATCTGGTGCTGAAATCGGACAACGAGCTGCGCTTTATTGGCAAGGAATCCGGGCTGATCAACGGTGAGCTGAAATCCGCTTACCCCAAGGCCATCGATGGTGAGGACATTGTTACCGGCAAGGCAATTTTTGGCGCCGATATCGATCTGGAGAACACCCTATACGCGGTCATAGCCCGGCCGCCAGTCTACGGCGCCAAGGTGAAAAACGTCGATGACAGCGAGGCGCTGAAAATTGCCGGCGTTAAAAAGGTAATCCGCATTAAAGGCGCGAGCCAGCCCGCAGCATTCAATCCTCTAGGTGGGGTTGCCGTGGTGGCATCCAATACCTGGGCCGCCATGGAGGGGCGCCGCGCCCTGAAGATCGACTGGGATAACGATCCAGCCGGGAACAATGCCGATTACACCTCTGATGCTTACCGGGAGTCTCTGGAAAAGGCGGCGCAATCCCCCGGCAAAGTTATCCGCCAATCCGGCGACGTTGAAACCGCATTGCAGAATGCCGAAAAACGTATATCAGCAACCTATTATATGCCCCACATGGCACAGGCCACCATGGAACCCCCGGTCGCGGTGGTCATGATAAAGAACGGTAAGGCCGAGGCCTGGGCTCCGGTTCAGCATCCAAGGGCGGCCCGGGAAGGCATCGCAGGGATGTTGGAAATGGATCTGGACAACGTAACCCTTCATCAGACGCTGCTTGGCGGCGGCTTCGGTCGCAAGTCGAAACCGGATTTTGTGATGGAGGCGGCCCTGGTTGCGAAAGAGTTCGAAGGACAGCCCATTAAACTGCAATGGTCCCGCGAGGATGACATCCACCACGCTTACTTCCATGCGGTTTCTGTCGATCATCTGGAAGCAGGCCTGGACGCCAAGGGCAAAGCAACCAGCTGGCGCCACCGCACCCTATCGCCCAGCATCGCCTCGCTCTTCATGCCGGATCCCAAACACAAAGGGGAATTCGAGCTGGGCATGGGGTTTAACACCATGCCTTTCGATATTCCTGCTATCCGGCTGGAAAATCCGCCTGCACCGGCTCATGTGCGTATTGGCTGGTTCCGATCGGTATACAATCTGCCCCACGCCTGGGCGATTCAGAGCTTTGCCCACGAAATGGCGGTGGCCGCCGGCAAAGATCACCGTGATTATGTTCTGGATTTACTTGGGCCGGCCCGGAAAGTTCACAACCTGACCGTTGGCGATGGCTGGAACTACGGTGAAGATCCGGACCTGCACCCGATCGATATCGGCCGGATGCGCCGGGTGATTGAACGCGCCACCACAGAGGCGGGCTGGGGGCGAAAGACTGAAAAAGGGCGCGGCCTGGGCCTGGCGTTCCACAACAGCTTTGTGTCCTACACAGCTATTGTTTTTGACGTGGAAGTGGATGATAAGGGCAAGTTGACCATTCATCGGGCGGACATTGCCTTCGACTGCGGGCCCCAGGCCAATCCGGAACGAATCCGGTCGCAGATGGAGGGTGCTTGCGTGATGGGCATTGGTGTTGCCTTGCAAAGCGAGGTGACGTTTAAGGATGGTGTTGCCCAGCAAGATAACTTTGACAGCTATCTGGTCCCGCGAATGCCCGACGCGCCAAAAGTGGTCAGGGTACACCTGATCGACAATCCCAACGACGCCATGGGCGGGGTGGGTGAACCCGGCCTGCCGCCAGTTGCGCCGGCATTGTGCAACGCCATCTATGCGGCTACAGGAAAGCGCATCCGGCGCCTTCCTGTAGGCAACCAGCTGAGCTAACACCGATACAGAGTCAGGACTCTAGCGGGTCCTTCTAAACATTTGACGCTGGTGAGTAGACCGTTATGAATGTAGTGATCATAGGCGCAGGAATTATGGGTACCACTTTTGCCACCTTGGCAAAAGAGATGGCGCCGGAGTTGGATATTACCATCTTAGAGAGACTGGACAGTGCCGGGGCGGGAAATTCCTCTCCATTCTGGAACGCCGGCACGGGCCATGAAGCGAACTGCGAGCTCAACTACACGCCAGTCGATGAAGAAGTTATTTCGGTTGAAAAAGCGCTGAAGATCCACGCCCAGTTCAATGTCGCCAAGCAGTTCTGGGCTCACCTGGTCGAAAAGGGTGCCATCAAAGACCCTAAAACGTTCATCAATCAAACCAAACACTGCACCATTGTTTCCGAATCTGATATCGAAGAGCTGCGATTGCGGTTCAAAGAAATGTCGGCGCATCATTTTTTTGAGAACATGCGTTATTCGGAAGACTTCGATGAAATCAAGAGCTGGATTCCATACACCATGGACGAACGCCCACGCCATGAAAAAATGGCGGCTACCGTTATTGAGACGGGTACAGACGTTAATTTTGGTGCGTTAACGGAGCAAATGGCGGCCTACGCAACTCAGAACCTTGGTGTGAAATTTGAGTACGGCACACACGTTAAACGTGTGCACAAGAGCCCAACCGGGCGGTGGGTGATCAAGGCTGAGTGCAACGGAAAACTGGTTGAACACAAGGCGGATGTGCTTTTTGTCGGCGCCGGTGGAGGCGCATTTCCCCTCCTGAAAAAAAGCCACTTGCCGTTCCGAAACCGCTTCGCAGGCTTCCCTGTGGGCGGACGTTTTCTCAGGGCGTCGATCAGTGAAGAGCAAGCCGGGAATTACCGGGCTAAAACTTATGGCAAAGCGAAAGTAGGCGCGCCTCCCATGTCCGTGCCGCACTTGGATTTGCGGGTGGTTGACGGTAAGCATTACTTATTGTTTGGCCCTTTCGCCTCATTCAAACTTCGTCTTGAAAGAGACAGAGGGTTTTTCGATTACCTCAGATCAATTCGTCTCCACGATATTCCTGGCTTGCTAAATGTCGCTTTAGAGCATTTCCCCTTGGTTAAGTATCTGATTTCAGAAACGTTTAAGGGCGAAAAGAGCATGTTCGAGGAGTTGGACAGTTTTGCCCCGGGCTTGAGTAAAAAGTTTGATTGGAAACCGGTTCAAGCTGGCCAGAGGGTGCAGATCATCAGAGACGGCGATTTGCAGATGGGCACAGAAATCCTTGTGTCGAAAGACAAAACTTACGGGACTTTATTGGGTGCATCGCCCGGGGCGTCGGTTTCGCCTGAGGTTATGTTGCGCTGTCTGGAGCAGTTGATACCGTCTGCCTTCGCTAAAGAAGGCGCTAAGGAGAAGATGAGTGAGATTTTCCCCGAGGATAATCTGGATATACTCATCGGCAACCCTGATCGTTATCGGGAGATTCGCGATGCAGCTAACCAACAGCTGGGGGTGATTCAGCCCAAGGCGCAATAAGACCGGTCTTTACTTTCAGTACTGCCAAAACGGTTAAAACTGCACACACTGCGGAGAGCAATCCATGGACAGCAAGATTAATGTAACGTCGCCTTTGGTCATCCTTCACGGCGATGAAATGGCTCAAGTTGCTTTCGAGCAGATTCTCAAGAAGTTCGTGACTGCGCGCCTGAACATCCAGCTTGAGGAAATTGACCTGTCCGCGGAACACCGCCTGCTAACCAACGGCCAAGCGGTGATTGATGCCATTGATGCCCTAAAACGCCATGGTGTGGGGGTAAAGAACGCCGGCATGACAGTCAACCGCCAGCAACTGGAAGAATTGCTTCACAAGCACCCCGGTGTGGACGCTGGCAACCTTCACCCACTGGCCACCAAATCTCCTAACGGTGCCATTCGCAAGGGCATCAGCGGCAATATAACCCGTGAAGACATCCAGTTCCGCAACCTTAAGATCAGCCGTCCGGACTGGATCGGTCGCGACATTGAAGTGGACACCATGGAGTGCGGCGGCATTAAAGACAGCTTCAACCAGCTGTCTCAGGCCACGGGTGTGGTCAAGCTGATGTTTGTGGGAAGCAGCGGCGACCCGGTGGAGTTGCACCGCCGTGAGCTTCGCAAGGGAGACCCCTGGCTGTTGGCCACCAACGATGTTGAAGATGTCAAAGCCTGGGCTCACCGCTTTTTCCAACGTGCCATTAACGAGAAACGGGATGTCTATCTGGGCTTGAAAGACACCGTTATCCCTGGCTACGACGGCGCCATGCGAACGGTGATTGAAGACATCTATCAAAGCGACTACCGTCAGAAAATCAATAGCTTGGGGTTGAGCTACCACTACGAGCTCATCGACGCCCAGGCTGCGCGTATCGTCTCTAACCCACCAAAACGGGCACTCTGGGGGGTGCCTGACAACACCACAGGGCGCAAACTGCTCAAACTGGTTAATCAGCTGCGGGAGGTTGGTATTCCTGTTCGCAGTGCCCATGTGTCTATTTCCCGCATGAGCGCCGGCGGTGGCGACCAGTACGGCAGCTTCAATATGCCGGCACAAGAGGATGGCATCCTCAAAGTGATCGTAGACGGCGAAGAGAAGCACGCCCGCCGCGTCGGTAACGGCGACCCAATACTGTTCATGACCAATGATCATGAAGCCATCAAGGACTGGGTGGCACAGGTGTTCCGTGACGCTTCCCGCAAGAACAAAGAGGTTTACTTTGGCCTCAAGCGCGAGTACATGGAATACGACGAAGTCTTCAGCAACGTGATCACCGAAGTGCGGCGGGAATTGGCACGGGAGCACACGCCACCGCCGTCTTTCATGATCATGCGGCCCTCTAGTCAGCTCAAGAAGATGATCACCGACCCCCCAAGAAATGCGCTCTATCCGTCCCAGAACCTGGACGGCGATATTTTCTCGGACATCTCCGCCGCTCTCGGCGGTAGCCTGGCCACTGCCAGCTCCATCATTGAGAGCAAAGATGGCACCATGCTTTTCGAGGCGCCCCATGGCACCGCCCATGACCTCTACCTGAAATATTTGGAGAGCGACGGCCGCGACGCCCACTTCAATCCCTCCGCGCTGATTTTTGCACTCGCTAACGCTCTGGAAAACCTGGGCGAGCGCGAAGGCAACGTGCCCCTGGCCGAATACGCGGTGAATCTCAAGGCAGCCCTGACCGACACCGTTGACAAGGGTATTGTCACCGCGGATCTCAAAGGCAAAACCGTCGACCCGAATTCGGAGCAGGTGGTGGATATGACAGGTTTTCTGAACGCTGTGGAAGGCGCGCTCAAGTAGTTTTCAGCCAAAAGAGAACGTCACCCAAGAGCTGGATTATCTGTATTTATCGCTTTTGCCGACTGACCTGCCGATAAAACAGGAGCACCGAATGAGTGAACGCCATCACGTACATGAAAACCACGAAGAACATTCGGCAAAAGACCCTGTCCGCGGGATGTCGGTAGACCCCATACGGCAAAGCATCGTAGCGAGCATGCAGGTAAAACCTGGTATTTCTGTTCGTCGGGATGCCAGTCGGTGTTCGAAGGCGATCCAGATAAGTACCTGGGTGATAAGAGTGAGCCGGTAGCTCCTGGCACCATGTTCACCTGTCCGATGCATCCGGAGATTCGCCAGCAAGGCCCGGGCGACTGTCCGATCTGTGGGATGGCGCTTGAGCCAGAAGAAGTGAGCCTTAATGACGGGCCCTCCGAAGAACTCACGGACATGACTCGTCGGTTCTGGATTGGCCTGGCCCTGGCGCTTCCTGTTTTTTTGCTTGAAATGGGCGGCCACTTTTTCAAGATTGACCAGATTGTGTCGCCGCAAATATCCAACTGGATTCAGTTGGTTCTGGCCACGCCCGTGGTCGTCTGGTGCGGCGCGCCTTTCTTTGTCCGCGGCTGGAAATCGGTCCTCAGCCGCAACCTGAACATGTTCACGCTGATTGCGATCGGCACCGGTGTCGCGCTGATCTACAGCCTTATAGCAACGCTGGTGCCGCAGGTATTCCCTGACGCCTTCCGGCAGGCAGATGGCTCGGTCGCCGTGTATTTCGAAGCGGCCGCTGTCATCGTGGTGCTCGTTTTGTTGGGTCAGGTGCTGGAGCTTCGCGCCCGGGAGAAAACATCAGGCGCTATCAAGGCCCTTTTGGACCTTGCCCCGGCGACGGCAAGAAAGCTGGATAATGACGGCAGCGAGTCGGACGTTTCGCTCGATCAGGTAAAGGTGGGTGATCGTTTACGGGTTCGCCCCGGCGACAAGGTGCCATTGGATGGCGAAGTCCTTGAAGGCAGCTCGAATGTGGATGAATCCATGGTGACCGGAGAGCCTTTGGCGGTCAGAAAAAAGACGGGCGACCAGGTGGTTGGCGGTAGCATCAATCAACAGGGCAGCTTCATCATGCGCGCCGACAAAGTGGGTCGCGACACCATGCTGTCCCAGATTGTTCAGATGGTGGCCAGTGCACAACGCAGTCGTGCGCCCATTCAGGGCCTGGCAGACAAAGTGGCTGGATGGTTTGTTCCGGTGGTCATCGTCATCGCCGTTATTGCCTTTGTCGTCTGGTCCATTTTCGGGCCGCCACCCTCCATGGCGTTCGGGCTTATTGCAGCGGTCAGCGTATTGATCATCGCCTGTCCCTGCGCACTCGGCCTGGCAACCCCCATGTCGATTATGGTCGGCGTTGGACGCGGCGCCCAGGTCGGTGTCTTGATCCGCGATGCGGAAGCGTTGGAACGCATGGAGAAAGTCGACACCGTGGTGGTGGATAAAACCGGCACCCTGACCGAGGGCAAGCCCCAGGTGACGAAGCTGGTGCCGGCAAACGGTTTTAGCGATGCGGATCTGATGCGATACGCCGCTGGTCTGGAGAAGGGCAGCGAGCATCCTTTGGCGCACGCCATTCTCGATAAAGCCAAAACCATGGAGTTGAAATTGCCGGACGCCGAGGATTTCGACTCCCCGAACGGTAAAGGCGTCACCGGAAAAATCGATGGCAAAAAGGTTCTGCTTGGCAATCGGTTGCTGATGGAATCAGAAAGCGTTGATACCTCGGCCTTTGAGGAAGAAGCTAACCAGCTGAGAAAAGACGGTGCCACCGTGATCTTTGCGGCCGTGGATGGAAAAATATGCGGTTTGCTGGCGATTGCAGACCCTGTCAAGTCGACCACGGAAGCGGCAATAGCCGCTCTGCAGAAGGAGGGGATTCGGGTAGTGATGCTGACCGGAGACAACCGAACCTCCGCCGAAGCCGTGGCCCGCAAACTCCATATTGACGAAGTGGAAGCGGAAGTACTGCCGGAAGACAAAGGCAAGATCATTCAGCGTCTGAAGGATGAGGGTCACATTGTGGTTATGGCCGGCGATGGTGTGAACGATGCGCCAGCCCTGGCCACCGCAGATGTTGGCATTGCCATGGGTACAGGGACTGACGTGGCCATCGAAAGCGCAGGCATTACGCTTTTGCGCGGCGATTTGATGGGCATTGTAGAAGCACGGAAGTTGTCGCGGGCAACCATGCGCAATATCCGGCAGAACCTGTTTTTCGCGTTCATTTACAACGCGGCGGGCGTGCCAATTGCGGCGGGTATCTTGTACCCAGTTGCCGGCGTCCTGCTGTCGCCCATCATTGCCGCTGCGGCCATGTCGCTGTCTTCGGTGAGCGTCATTACGAACGCCCTGCGATTGAGGGTGGTGAAGCTGTCAGACGACTAGGTTGCCGGATTAGGGGCTCTTGGATACTGGAGGGGGGGTAATCGCGTGACGGAGCTCACGCCGTCTGTGTTATGAGCGCTTGACCCGGGCCTGCATAGCGGCCGCATAATAAAACCGGTGCAGATGTCCTCAACCTGTGTGCTTAACTCTCAGAAACCGAAACGCAATAAATGTCTAAAGGTATTGTTTGGCGACTTGATCCATGTCGGAAGCCGCTGGCCCTGTTGGAGGTGCAATGGTTTTTCTAAAGACTTCGCACCGGCCAGGGGCCGCAGCCGTGCTGGCTCTAATGGTCTGGGGTGTAAGCTTCTTTCTGCATTTTTTCTGGGAAATGGCACAAGTACCGTTTTTCCTTGGTATGGCCGAAGCGCGTCACTGGGATGTAGTCTGGCTCTGCACACGTGCGACCCTCGGAGACGCAAATATAGCCTTTGGCGCTTACACGATGGCGGCATGTCTATCCCGGGATTGGTTCTGGGTGTCGAAACCCTGGAGCCGGTCGACTCTGTTGGTCTATCTTTGTGTCGGGCTGATCGTGACGATCGTTTTTGAGTATTGGGCTACCGGAGACGGGCAGCGGTGGAGCTACAACGAACAAATGCCCCAGCTCGCCGTGACCGGTACAGGAATACTGCCGCTCGCCCAGTGGGTAGTATTGCCAATGGTGTTGGCCTATTCCACAAGATGGATGTTTCTTGGATGGCAGGTTTCGAAGCGCACCGATTACGAGTAGACCGATGATAGCCCGACCCAGACGAAAGCCAACGCAAGCAATGCCGCAACCGAGAGCAGCACGATAGTCGGCTGATAGGTTGTGTCGTCGGTATCCTCGCGGGTCTCCAAAGAGTAATGTTTAACCTCGAAACCTTCGCATTACAGAAAATCTTTGGACTTCAGGCCAAAAAGAAGGGGATGTTCAGGCATAACCAATCGGTACAGAACGGTCATCTTCATCTGAGTGATTTGTTGGATGAGAGGTAGGCAATTACAGCTGAAACACGGGCGCAAAGCCACCTCCAGGCGTACGAAAATTGGTGGTCTGGCCTTGGTATACACGGGCAGCAGCGAGCAAACTTTTTCCCGCGTAGGTGTAAAGGCGGATGTCGACTTTTCTGGTGGTAACGGTACCGTCAATTTTCATGTTTCGCTCCCCCGCAGGAACAAAATTCTGTGCGATATAGTCGCCTTTAAGAATGTTTTCGAAAACGCGCCGGGTCAATTTGTTGCCCCGGTAGACCCCCTTGCTGCCGTGGCCGGCAACCGGCTTGAAGAACAGCTCACGACGGGCACTCCACAGTTCTGCCGCGTCGCTTGCGGCAATCATGCGGGTTTTGGGCACGGCGCTCTCCAGATATTGGGCCTCAGTCTCACTCAGCCCACAATCGCGCAGGATCTGGGGATCGGACAGCAGGATCAGGTTTCGTTTGTCCGCCATGAGCGCATGCACACGGGGATTGGGGGTTACCACCACCGCACCGTCCAGATACGCGCGCCTTAGGGCCTTATGAGACGGGGCGTCCAGTGCGAAGTCCACCAGCCGGTTGTACACCATATCGATGCGCTTGCCGTTTGCGGTCAAGGCGCCACTGACGTATTCAAACTCCGATGGGTCAAGTATCAAGGTATCGATGCCTCTGGCCTGAAATAGCTGTTGGGCCAGCTGGAATTCGGGGAACATAAACTGGCTTTCCGGGGTATCGTCCACGATGGCTAAACAGCTGGGCATCGAGTCAGTACGCTGCTTTTTCCACTCCTGTTCAAACATGTCCAATACCGCGTCCTCAAATCCATCCAGTGCCTGCTTGGTCGCTGCGGTCTGTTGCGATGGGTCACAGCATCGATGTTGAACCCGGGCCAGTACCGTATTCAGAAACGCGCCGCCGGCATTGGTGTTGATCTCGATTAGTTGAGGACCGTTGGGGCCCGGGTGAAAATCATAACCCATGAAAGCGCCTATGGGGCCTGGATCGAAGCGTGCGATTTCCGGCGCCCAGGACAGGGCTCGTTCACGGTAGTACCCAAGCGCGGAGGCAGATTCGATCGCCTGTACGATACGCTCCATCGTTTCGACGTCCGCCCGGGGGACGAAAACCGGTGTGTTTGAAAAAAGATGCTGGATTTCGGGAACCGATGAGAGATCACTTCCAGCGTCTAAAAACTGATCTCGAAGGCTCACATTAAGCGCCTTGCGATCGAGTGTGACACAGTAGCAACCGCGGTTGAGTTGGTCCGCGCGGGTCGTGATGGGTCTTTGGTTTTCAGGGGTCACGTCTTGCATTTTGATCCTGTCGATGTAGGTACCAAGTTGCTTCAACAATCTGGACTTTAGTTTCGGCCTTCATTCTGGTCAAGCAAATACATGTTTAACGGCTTTATTCAGGCCTGAGGTGGCGCTGCTGCGACATCGGAAGAATCGAATACCGGGCTGCTCTATGTGGTGGACACTGCTACGAATGCGATTGTTCGCAAACTGGATGTTCCAGGGCCGGTGCATCATGTGCTGGTGACCTCGGATGGTCGCTATGCCGTTTCCACTCATCCCATGGGTGGCGGTATCAGTGTTGTTGATCTGGATTCCGGAGATCTGGTTAAAACGGTGGCGACAGGACCTGCTCCCAATTACATGGTGGAAACGGACGACGGTAAGTCTCTTCTGGTCAGCAATAGCGGTAATGACAAAATCAGCGAAGTGGACACCGAACACTGGTTCGTCAAGCGTAACCTTCAGGTTGGTGGTGGTCCGGGACATTATGGTGCTCGCACCCGACAACGAGCAGCTTTATGTCAACAATGTTACATCCGGCCAAGTTGTTGTCGTTGAGCTTTCGAGCGGTACGGTGGCGGCAACGTACGAAGTGGGGGAGGAACCTCATGGCGTTGGTTTGAGCGAAGACGGCCAGGTAATTTACGCAACCAGTAAGGGGAGTAATCGGGTCGTTCGGATTGAGCTGGCCAGCGGAACTCGCCAAAGCGCAGCACTGGCACCGGCACCTTATCACATTTCTGTATCCCCCCCGGAGTGGCCAACTGCTGATTACCAGTCGCACCGAGAGCAAGCTTTGGGTGCTCGACTCAGACAGGGCGGTCTCCAACTCCAAGTGCAACACTTGGAGTTGGAGACCGCCCTGTCTGATGGACTACTACAACCGACAACGGTCTCACACGTTCAACGGGGACGGCGGGAGGTCGTCGGTTTTGGTTGAAGAAAAACTTCATATACTGTCTGGAATTAGTTGACTACTACACCTTTTTTTAAGTTGCGCCCGCTCTGCTAATGGCTTAAATTAGCGAAGAATTTGGCGTAAATTGCGTGGAATATCTTGAAATATATGCGATCCAAAGCGTTTAAAACACGTCAAGCATTGGTTATGGCTCTTTTGCTTAGCTTCAGTGCTATGCAGGTGTTTGCCATGACTATGCCGATAGCCATGGACCTTAATCCGGTTGCAGCCGCGCAACAGGATTGTTCTGGTGAGCACGCGCAAGCAAGTTCAGTGCTAACATCTCAAATGGTAGAGTTACCCGACGTGAGTCACAGTGCTCATGCATGTGACCAAGATTGCATTGCTGATCATTGCGTGATGAGTTCAGCGGTTACCGTAAGTGCTTTCACGATAGAGCTATCTGGCTCACTATCTGAGGTCGCGTCCGGCGATGTCAGTGTTGATAGTGTTGACACCTTTCCTCCGTATTATCCTCCAATTTCCCACTAGACGTTCGTAGTTTGGTGGGGGCAGTTTGTCCCTGAAGTTCCTGTGCAGTCATACAGAATGCTGCATCCGCTGGTATTACCCTATGTTTGCACTACGCAATTTATTTATTGTTTGCATCGCTCTGTTGCTGCTGTCTGTAGCAACGAGCAGGACGCTTGCCGCTGCCGGTCGTTTAACGCTGGACGAGGCTGTGCAGCAGGCCATCGTTAATGATCCTTGGTTGATCGCGAATCAGCAAAATGAAGCCGCTATCCTGGCAAGGAGTGTGGCTGCTGAGGTGTTGCCAGATCCGAGGTTTAATGTCGGGTTAATGAACTTCCCGACAGACACCTTTAATTACGCACAAGAGCCAATGACTCAGATATCCGTTGGGGTGTCGCAAATGTTGCCAAGGGGCGACACCTTGGCTCTAAACAGTCAGAGACTGCGCTTACAGAGTCATCAAATGCCTTTGCTCCGAGAAGACAGGAAATCCAGGGTAGGTCTGATGGTCACGCAACTCTGGCTAGACGCTTTGAAAGCCAGTCACAGCATAAGGTTAATTGAGGAAAGTCGAATATTATTCGAGCAGCTCACGGATATTGTTAGCAGCGGTTACAGCAGCACCTTTGGCCAGACCCGTCAGCTCGATTTAGTCAGGGCACAGGTGGAATTGGACCAGTTAGGTGAGCGCCTAACGGAAGTGCAGCAACAGCAAACACGTGCTGTACAGCAGTTAGGCGAGTGGCTTGCAGGCACGTCGTTCGATGTCTCGATACTGACCTCAACACCAGGTCAATCCATGCCTGAATGGCCTACGCCAATCGTTCTATCGCAAGATGATTTGACGCAACGACTCCTGCAGCACCCCAGCCTCCGCTTGATTGATCAAATGACAAAAGTGGCGCAGTCCGAAATTCATATTGCCGAGCAGCAATATGAACCTGAATGGGGGCTCAATGTCAGTTACGGCTTCCGTGGTGACGACGCCAGAGGTACTGACCGTCCCGATCTATTGAGCGTTGGTGTCAGTGTCGACATGCCGATTTTCTCCAGCAAGCGTCAAGACAGCCAAGTGCAGGCAGAAACGTATGAGAAAGAGGCTATGCGCACAGAGCGACTCTTGAAACTTCGCAGTTTATTGGCAAATTACCGCACCTTAGAAGCAGAGCTGCAACGCCTTGATCAACGCCGAGAACTGTATCGAGAAAAGTTACTGCCTGGGCTCCAGCAGAGTGCTGAAGCGGCGATCAATGCGTACGCCGTTGATGATGGTAATTTCGCTGATGTAGTACAGGCTCGGATTGGTGAACTCAATGCCAAATTGTCGCTGTTATCTATTGAACTTGAACATTCCAGGAAGATCGCTGAAATGGACTATTTACTGGTTGGCAATCAGCGGGAGATGAAATAGTGAACCTGTTTAAGAACCTGTCATTATTACTGTCTGGCGCTCTGCTTATGCTCGCTGCTTTGTATATTTGGCGACCAGATTTGTTTAAGCACGTAGCAGATATGCAGTCGGCATCAGCCACGAATGATGCCGACACGCCTTTGTACTGGGTCGCTCCTATGGATCCAAATTACCGCCGTGACGCGGCCGGCAAATCGCCTATGGGAATGGACTTAGTCCCTGTCTATGCGAAGGGTTCAAATGGCGATGAGGACAGCCCGGGCACCATCGAAATATCGCCAGAAGTTGTTAACAGTCTGGGTGTCAGAACTGGCAAGGTTATTCTGGACTACCTGCAACCAGAGATAAGAACGGTTGGGTATCTACAATATAACCAAGATAGCATTGTCTATATTCATCCCCGCGTAGAAGGCTGGGTGGAAAATAGCTATGTTCACACCGTAGGTGCGCCGGTTGAGAAAGGTCAGCGTTTGTATACTCTGTACTCTCCTGCATTGGTTAATGCACAAGAAGAACTGCTGTTTGGTTTAAAACGTGATGATCAGCCTTTGATTCAAGCGGCAGAACAACGTCTGCTTGCTCTTCAAATAAGCGATACAGTTATCCGTCAACTTAAAAGAGACCGTAAAGTGTCACAAACGGTCACATTCTACGCTCCAGCATCGGGAGTGGTCGAAGAGCTTAATATTCGTGAGGGCCTCTATGTACAGCCCGGCATGACTCTGATGTCGATCGCTAATCTTGACGAGATCTGGATTGAAGCTGAAGTTTTTGAACGTCAGGCCAGCTTAGTCAAGGTCGGTTTATCTGTGGAGGTTGATCTCGATTTTCTGCCCGGCGAAGTGCGCCAGGGTAAGGTCGATTATATCTACCCGAGTTTAGATGCTCAGACACGCACTTTGAGGGTTAGGGTGCGATTGGATAATTCCGACTCCGCTCTTAAACCCAACATGTTTGCTGAGCTTCGTATTCTTGCCAGTGATCAAAATGAACGGTTGCTGATTCCTAAAGAGGCGTTAATTCGTGGTGGGCAGCAGAACCGCGTAGTGCTTGCACTGGGTGAGGGGCGATTTAAATCCCTTGCCGTTAAAACTGGACAGAGTGACAACCAGAGGATCGAGATCCTTGACGGCTTGATCGAGGGTGAAGAAATTGTTACCTCCGCTCAGTTTCTACTCGATTCAGAGTCCAGTAAATCATCCGACTTCACTCGTATTGATGCGATTGGCAGCCAGCAAATGGACAAGCACGCAGTCAGCCAAGACGCGCCAAAAGCCACAGCTGAACTTCCTGGCAAAGTATGGGTTGAGGCCATTGTTAACAGTGTTGATATCAATGCCATGAAACTGAATGCTCAGCATGGTCCAATTCCGGAGTGGAGTTGGCCGCTGATGCAGATGGATTTCAAACTGACCGAATGGATGGACGCTGGCGACATCCCTACCGGTCAGTCGTTGCAATTGGAGATAACCCGCACGGAATCGGGCAAATACGAAGTCACCGACTTTTACCTGCCCGCAGCGGAACAGGAGTAGCGATTATGATAGAAGCTATTATTCGCTGGTCTATCCGCAACCGTGGCATGGTGTTGCTGGCCACCTTCATGCTGGTTGGTTTGGGGGTATATTCCCTAAAAAATACGCCGGTAGATGCCATTCCCGATCTGTCTGACGTACAGGTCATTATCAAAACCAGTTATCCCGGTCAAGCGCCGCAGGTGGTAGAGGATCAGGTCACCTATCCGCTCACCACCGCCATGTTGTCGGTGCCGGGATCCAAAACGGTGCGAGGCTTTTCCTTCTTTGGGGATTCCTACGTCTACGTTATTTTCGACGACAAGACGGATATCTACTGGGCCCGCAGCCGCGTGCTGGAATACCTGAGTCAGGTTGCTCCTTCGTTGCCTGAAAACGCTCGTCCGCAATTAGGGCCGGATGCAACCGGCGTAGGCTGGGTGTACCTCTATGCATTGGTTGACCGCACCGGTAAGAATGATTTGAGCCAATTGCGCTCCTTGCAGGACTGGTTTCTTAAATATGAATTACAAACCGTTCCGGGCGTGTCTGAAGTTGCGGCCATAGGTGGGATGGTCAAGCAATATCAAGTGCAGGTAAATCCGGAAAAATTACGCGCATTCAATATACCTCTCAGCCATGTACAAAATGCTATTCGCCGTGGCAACCAGGAAGTTGGGGCGTCAGTCGTGGAAATGGCCGAGGCTGAATACATGGTCCGGGCTACAGGCTACATTCAAAGCATAGAGGACCTAGAAGTGATCCCCCTGGGTGTTAACGAAAACGGCACTCCGCTACTGCTCAAAGATGTTGCTAATATTGGTATTGGTCCACAAATGCGGCGGGGTGTTGCTGAGCTCGACGGTGAGGGTGAGGTTGTGGGTGGCGTCGTTGTGATGCGCTTTGGCGAAAACGCTCAGACAACCATCAATGGAGTCAAAGCCAAGCTGGAGTCGTTAAAGAAAAGTTTGCCTGATGGAGTGGAGGTGGTCACCGTGTACGATCGCTCAGGTCTGATTGATAGAGCGGTTGAGAACCTCTGGAAAAAATTGCTGGAAGAATTTCTTGTAGTAGCTCTGGTCTGTGTTGTGTTTCTGTTTCACGTCCGCTCATCTCTGGTCGCTGTTATCAGTTTGCCTGTCGGTATCCTAACGGCATTTATTATCATGCATTGGCAAGGTCTTAATGCCAACATCATGTCTCTTGCAGGAATAGCGATCGCCATAGGTGCCATGGTCGATGGGGCGATCGTTATGATTGAAAACATGCACAAGCATATGGAAAGGACGCCTTTAACGGACGAGAATCGCTGGCAGGTCGTTGCAACTGCAGCTTCAGAAGTTGGCCCCGCGCTTTTCTTCAGTCTGCTTATTATCACCGTTAGTTTTTTGCCGGTGTTCGCGTTAGAGGCACAAGAGGGCCGAATGTTCTCGCCTTTAGCCTTCACCAAAACTTATGCCATGGCTGCCTCCGCGATATTGGCTATAACCCTGGTGCCAGTTCTAATGGGCTACTTCATCCGTGGCAAGGTGATACCGGAACACAAGAACCCGCTCAATCGATTGCTGGCTGCTGTCTATATGCCTGCGCTGCGTGGTGTGCTGCGTTTCCCAAAAACAACCTTGGTTGGTGCTGTTTTGGTGCTAGCGTTAGGCGCATGGCCGCTGAATAAAATCGGTAGTGAGTTTATTCCGGATCTGGATGAAGGCGACTTGATGTACATGCCTACCACCTACCCGGGCGTATCTATTGGTGAAGCACGCCAAATTTTGCAACAAACCAACAAGCTGATTCGCACAGTGCCTGAAGTTGTCACCGTGTTCGGTAAAGTCGGTAGAGCAGAAACGGCAACGGACCCGGCACCACTGACCATGATTGAAACCTTTATCCAGCTGAAGCCCAAGAGCGAATGGCGCGAGGGGATGACCACGGCCAAGCTCAAGCAGGAACTGGATCAATTAGTGAAGTTACCCGGCGTAACCAATGCTTGGGTGATGCCAATCAAAACGCGTATTGACATGCTCGCGACGGGCATTAAAACGCCCGTGGGAATTAAAGTTGCGGGGCCGGATTTGAATGTAATCCAAGGGATCGGCCAACAAATAGAGAAGGTGCTGAAGGATGTTGAGGGTACCGCATCAGTCTATTCCGAACGCGTTGCCGATGGCCGTTATATCATAGCTGATATTCAGCGAGAAAAAGCAGCCCGTTATGGTCTCAATATCGCTGATATTCAGGAAATTCTAGCGTCAGCCGTCGGTGGAATGAATGTCTCCAGCACGGTTGAGGGGTTAGAGCGCTACCCCATCAATGTCCGCTACCCGCAGGACTATCGGGATTCCCCCGAACAATTGCAGTTATTGCCCATTGTGACCCCTGCAGGCCTAAGGATTGCTCTCGGCGATGTGGCCAATATCTTCGTCGAAAACGGTCCCCCTATGCTGAAAAGTGAAAATGCGCGGCTGAATGGCTGGACCTTTATTGATATTGAAGGTGTAGATCTTGGTCGCTATGTCGAGAATGCTCAACAAGTGGTTGCTGAGCAGGTAGAACTCCCCCCTGGCTATTCATTGAACTGGTCTGGTCAGTACGAATACATGCTGCGCGCCAAAGAAAAGCTTACCTACGTAGTCCCTCTAACCCTCGCCATTATTATTGTGCTGTTATTCCTCAACTTTCGTAATTTTGTCGAGGTGGCCATGATCATGGGGACCTTGCCGCTGGCCTTGGTGGGTAGTATTTGGCTGATGTATTGGGAAGGCTTTAACTTTTCTGTGGCGGTGGGGGTGGGGTTTATTGCTTTAGCGGGAGTAGCGGTCGAAATCGGCGTCATTATGCTGGTGTATCTCAATCAATCCTGGCAACAGACGATTGACCGTTGCCATGCTCAAGGACTTGAGCTTCGCGAAGAAACGTTACGCCATGCGGTGCTTCATGGTGCGGGAATGCGGGTACGCCCCGTGCTGATGACAGCTGCGACCATTATTTTTGGTCTCTTACCTATTTTGTACGGCACAGGCACTGGCTCTGAAATAATGAGCCGGATAGCCGCGCCGATGGTGGGCGGTATGGTGAGTGCTGTGGTGCTCACACTGTTGGTATTACCGGCCATTTATTTCATGTGGAAGCGGAACTCGCTTGCAAAAAACACAGCACCTACAGACGAAAAATCTTAAATTTTTTAAACTAAAACGGAAGGTGAATTGCGATGAAAAAGATCCAAGTATTAATAACCACCGCGACCTTAGCGGCATCGTCCTCGGTCTTTGCACATGCATTGATGGAAAGCTCATTTCCGTAGGATGGCGCAATGGTGATGGAACCAACCAAGCATGTCGAAGTGAATTTCGACATGCCTATGAAATTGATTAATCTAAAGGTGATCGGTGCTGATGGAAGGCCTGTTGCCGTCGACTATGAACGCGCTAAAGAAGCAGGCACCCATTTCAAGGGGATGATACCCGTATTGGTGCCCGGCAACTACACCGTGCACTGGAAAGCGGTGGGCGATGATGGTCACATGATGGATGGAACGTTTGGCTTTATGCAGCACTAATAGCGGATGTATTCGTTAACTCGGGCCAACGGTGTTTAAGATGGGACTGGAACTAACCTTCTGGGAATTCTCGACCCTGATAACCCGTTGGTTTTTGTATGTCGGTGTGGCCGGGTCTGTTGGTGGGGCTTGTAGTCTCTATCTTTTAAAAGCGTACAGAGGACTGCAAGGCGCTTTGCTGAAATACGCGCTTTTTGCGGTTTTATTAGCTATTGCCAGTGCTTTCGGGCACTTTTTTGTACGAGTGGGCGCTGTCCTTGAAGAGGGCATTTCTGGCATGTTTGAGCCAGATATCGTTTCGATTATATGGTATTCAGCTGTTGGAGAGGCGCTACTGTTAAGGGTTTTCGGGCTTTTTGTGCTGCTAGTTGCGCTGATTTTTTTGTGGCGTAAAAGAAGATTGGCCGCTACCTGGGTTGAACCTGGTGCGAGGGTCGCATGGCTAGGGTTTTCTGGGTTACTACTCACGGCAACCTCTTTTACCGAGGCCGGTCATGCGGTTTCACAGTCGTGGGTTTTTCAACTTGTGCTTGTTGTACATCTATCGTTAACCGCTTGGTGGATGGGTACCTTGTATCCCTTGTGGTTAGCGTGCCACCGTTTAGCTTCTGCTGAAGCACATGCGGTGCTGCATCGCTTTGGACAGTTTGCGGTTGCCGCGGTTTTATTAGTGGTTTTTTCAGGTCTATATCTATCTTACCAACTGACGGCCTGGAACAATTTGTTTACAAGCAGTTATGGTTTGTTTTTGATCACTAAACTGATCTTGGTTCTACTGCTGCTGGGGCTGGCTGCCTTACACAAATTCGTTCTTGTATCGCAGGTGTTATCTTCGCAAGATGCTAGTTGGTTAAAAAAATCGCTTCTTATCGAAAAATTTATCGGCGCAGCAATCTACTCCATCACCACAGTGCTGACGACACTCGTGGGTCCGATGATGTGATGTAATCCAGTTAGATCAGGTCATGTTTGAGTCGTGCCCGACCGAGCCCATCTAAAATCGACAAGCCCGATCGTGACTGACAGTGATCATTCAGATTATTGTTATCACATCGCTCTTTTTAGCTCGCCGTAGTCACCATCGGTGCGAAGCACCAGTGTGATGTCATTATCGTTGCGATTGCGGAAGAACCAACCGTGGTTACCGCTAAATGCAGCTTTCAGCTCGCCATTGTCGGGGCAGGTTGCTCCACTTTTGGCGCGGCTTCAGCTCCCTCTATCAGACCAAGCAGGCGGCCAGCACCTGTGGGGTCTAGTGCAGATTACGATGTGCTGCATGCGGTAAAGGAAGCAGATGACCCCCCAGAAGGAATATCAGGTGGTCATAACCGGTGACCATGTGTTTGGCCCCGAGATAGATGAACGCAATGAGGTTGCCCCCGGATACTTCCTGGATGTACCCCTTGTCTCCCTGGGCAATGGCATGGGCCAGCACCTCGGCGCTCATTCCGAGCAAACCCAGTGTGAGAAACATCCAAATCAGACGGCGACCGCCAGCGGCTGTTCGCGCACGCCAATGGCCGTCAAGTAACGTTGACAACATAACGACTCGAATTATTTTCGTTTACAAAGCTGCGGTGCAGCGAGACCTAAACAATCAGAGAGGTTTTTGGCGGGCGTTCGAGCCGGTAACGAAAGCTGCGGGGAGAATCTCCGGCGTAGGGTATAGGCAGTCGGAGCGAGATTGAATAGCCAGGCATGAGGCGAGTCATCAGGTGATCCGCGGATTCGTGGCTGTGATTGCCCGTTATCTTTGAGCGTTGAATGCTCTGGACGAAAAATTCAAATCGGCGGCGCGACTAAAACAGGAATAATTGCACTATATGAATCCGTCAGTATTGCACATAGTAATCTCGATTCGGTGGTGTGCCGCAGGCCTCGATGGCCACCTATTGACTCATCGTGTCCAACATTCCCCCGACGCACCCCGCCAATACGGTCGTACGACTTTAGTTGGCTTCGCGTAACGCGATCAGCAGACCATTTCCACCGATTTCAGACTTTAGTGAATTATTTTTAGGAGTCATGACAATTGAGCATCTTCTCTCCACTAAGCATCCAAATTTATAGACGCCTTCTCAGTGCACAGGTCATTGCGCTGGCGGGAACCGGTTTAACAACGGTTGCGCTGGCGCTGCTGGCCTATGACCTGGCGGGTGGTAGTGCGGGCCAGGTGCTTGGCATTGCACTGGCGCTGAAGATGATCGCCTATGTCGTTGTCGCCCCGCTGTTTGGTGCTATAGCCCAAAAACTTCCGCGCCGCTCTCTGCTGGTAACGCTGGATATTCTCAGGGCCTGCGTGGTGGCGGTGATGCCTTTTGTCACTGATGTCTGGCAGATTTACGTGCTGGTTTTTGTTCTCAACGTATTTTCGGCGGGATTTACACCGGTGTTCCAGGCGACGATCCCCGATATCGTGACTGATAAAGACGAATACACCAAAGCGCTCTCACTGTCCCGCCTGGCCTACGATCTGGAAAACCTGTTGAGCCCGATGCTTGCGGCAGCAATGATTACCATGATGAGTTTCGATGTGCTGTTTCTGATGAACGGTGTCGCGTTTATCCTCTCGGCCTCCTTTGTTTTATCCGTCACCTTGCCCGGACGCAAAGACACCTCCCACGGTGAATCCTTCTGGACGAGAGTCACCAAAGGCACGCGCATCTATCTGAAAACGCCTAGACTCAAAGGTTTGCTCGCCCTGAGTATGGTGGTGTCTTCGGCAGGGGCCATGCAGATCGTCAACACCGTTGTTTATGTGCGAACCTATCTCGGGCTTGCCGAGGAATGGGTCGCCATTGCCTTTGCAGCCGCCGGCGGTGGTTCCATGGTGGTCGCGTTCACACTGCCGGGCATTCTGAGGAGAGTTCAACCACGGCCGTGCATGCTGACCGGCGGATTCCTTCTGGCCGCGAGCGTTCTGGCCGGAGCCACAATGCCGGGTATCAGCTTGCTGGTCTTGCTGTGGTTCCTGATGGGTGCCGGGATGTCGATGATTATGACGCCAGCGGGACGGTTGCTGACGAAATCAAGTCAGGAAAGCGACCGTCCGGCGCTGTTTGCCGCTCAGTTTTCGCTGTCTCATGCCTGCTGGCTAGTCACCTACCCCCTTGCCGGATGGCTCGGCGTACAGGTTGGTTTGATGGGCGCGTTTATTGTTCTTGGTTTGATGGCGCTCTTGTCGGTTGCTGCTGCAATACTGCTTTGGCCCCGACAAGACGCCGACGACCTGCAGCACGCTCATCATCAGACAACGCACGGGCATTACCATTATCACGACCAACACCACCAGCACGGGCATGAAGGATGGAAAGGGTCTGAGCCCCACAGTCACGCCCACAAGCACCCACAACTGGTTCATACGCACGATTTTGTGGTTGACGATCATCATACCTATTGGCCCAAATAAAAAGGGCGCGCTACCCATTGAATAGCGCGCCCTAACTATGCTTCTTAAATTTTACAATTCGCCGGTGTGGTTCGCTCCAACGGGTTTTCCGAACTCATTCACAAACACGAACAGCTTGGCTTTGTTTTCATCAGCGGCCTGTGGATTGGCGTACTCAACAACCCAAAGGTTACCTGCCGAGGTAGAACGCTGCTGTGGGTTTGCAGCCTCAACACCTTGCCACTCGGAGGACACCTGATTTGAGCCAACCAGTTGCTGCTTTATGGCCTCGGCTTTCTGCGCTGCCTGTTCTTTGGAAATAGGATCTGAAACACCGTGGCTATGGCCTGCGCCAGCAAATGCCTGGCCTGCGAATGAAAGAACGATAACGGTTGTGAACGATAAAATGAACTTTTTCATGGAATAATTCCTTAGAGATGATTGGTTGGTTACTTCTTAGTGATGCCGTCATAAAAACCGCTGGTCTGGAGAACGATGGTAACTGTCGCCTCGCCGCGATTTCGCCAATACCAGCCATGGGTGCCGTCAAATGGCGCCTCGAAAGCCCCGTTGGCAGCAGGTTCATTTCTTCCCTGCCAATAGCTGGTGAAATTGTCGCCGTCGTTGATTCGCTCGCCGTGCATGTCAAAATTAACCGGGCCGCCTTCTGAGGCCCAGTTGAAGACCATGCGGTCACCGGCGTTCATGGTGGCCTTCACTTCAAGACCTTCATCCGGTTTCAACGTGACGGTCGTGGTGTCGGAACTGAGCGTGCTCTGAGTCTTCCACACAGGGCCCGATGAAAGCGCGAGCAGATTGTCAGAGGAGGAATCGGCTTCCGGAGACGCAGCCTCTGCCTGGCTGAGCATGGTCAGCCCCATCTTCTGGCCCAGCCCGGTCGGATCAATGCCATATTCCGCAGGCAGAATAGCCGTAACCAGAACCAGCAGGCCGATGAGCGCCGCAACGCCCGTTGCCTTGATCAGGCTCTTTGTCGAAGGCAGCCCTTCACGATTCATAGTTGAAATGTCTTGCATGATCTATCTCCTCAGGAAGCCGAGTACAGGCCAGTCAGCTGATAACCCATCAGCATAAAACCGGTGCTCATTAACAGGACGTTGGCGGCGAACGCCTGGCGGGGAAAGACGTCGGATCTGCGCCAGAAATTCATGGCAATCAGAATGACGCTCAATGCCATTAGCTGGCCGATCTCGACGCCGACGTTAAACGCCAGGATGTTTGCGACGAGGCCGTCATCGGACAGCGTGAAGTCCTGTAGCTTTGTCGCCAGACCAAAGCCGTGGAAGAACCCAAAGATGAGAACAGCCGCTTTAGTGTTGGGTTGAAAGCCAAACCAGCGCCGAAATGCACCCAGGTTATCCATAGCCTTGTAGATCACAGAGAAACCGATAATGGCATCGACCATGTAGGCGTTGACGTTGGTTTCACTGAGCACGCCATACAGGAGAGTGACACTATGGCCCACGGCAAACAGGGTCACATAGATGCCCACATCCTTCATGCGGTACAGGAAGAAAATGACCCCCGCCAGAAACAGGAGATGGTCATAACCGGTCACCATGTGCTTGGCACCCAGGTAGATAAAGGGCAACAACTGTGCCCCGCTTGCTTGCTCGATGAACAGGGCATCACCTTCTTCAACGCCATGAGCAAAAAGCAGGGGAGAAAAGAACAGGCAGGCGAAGGCAACAGCAAAAAGTAAAAGCCCACGCACGCACCTTTCTACGCTTGAAAAGCGCAGTAACGGCAAAAAATTCATTCGGTTATCTCCGAATTATAAAATCAAAACGTGTGAACGGCGCTATGGCGCCAAAATCGGGTGCGGGCTTTAAGCTTTCGGAGGGCGATACAGTGACGACGCCTGCTCAGACAGAGGCGACGGGGGGCTTTGCAATTCGGGCATATCCCGCCCGGCAGGAAGTGATATGCCCGAAAGATCTACAGGCAGGTGGTTTTCAGACGCACCCAGCACATGAAGCAACTGATGATCCCCGTCAGTCATCTCGACGGAATCCAGGTGGAGGTGATCAAGGGACGAGTCGTGAAAATGCCCGTGATTTTCAGCAAACTCGATCAAAGACAGGCTTTGGGACGCTTGGTGAACATTTTGATCCGAGGCCCACGCACCGCGAAAAAGGATCAATAATAATAGTCCAATGACTGTCAAAATTGCTTTGTAAACTGTGGGTTGAATTTGGCTCAAAAACACGGATGTTGCCAGTGGTTAAAATCAGACCGGAATATTATCTAAATGCGGTATTCATTGCAAAAGAGTGCTTTTGTTACATACAGACGTAGTTTTCCGCAGACGACTACATTCGCTGATTTAACTTGGCGACACAGATGTGTGCAATAAAAGCATATTGCGAGATGGCATCCGGTCGGGCCTACCTGAGGGCGATAGGCCCGATTATTACAGCAATTATTCAGGCTACTTTTATTACATCGCCCTTTTCAGCTCACCATAGTCACCATCGGTGCGAAGCACCAGTGTGATGTCATTATCGTTGCGATTACGGAAGAACCAACCGTGGTTACCGCTAAACGCAGCTTTCAGCTCGCCATCGTCTTCAAGGACACCCCGGCCTTTTTCGTAGGAAATGGACTGCCCGCCGCCATCACCGTGGGTGTCGAAGTTGAGAGGGCCGCCTTCAGATACCCAAGCGAATCGGGCTACGGCTCCTTCCTGCATAGTAAGCTTGAACTCTGTGCCTTCACCCGGGGTGAGAACAACACGGACCTCGTCCTGCCATTCGGGTTCAGCGGCCATTGTCGGGGCAGGTTGCTCCACTTTTGGCGCGACCTCAGGCTCAACTTTAACAGCTTTGGATGCCTCGAAAACAGGCTCAGCGGGTTCTGAAGCAGCCTCGTTGATGGAGGGTTGCACCGCCACCATCTGCGCGGCCTCGTCGGCGGCTGCTTCTTCCACGAGTTGTATCTTGATTTCACCCATCCCCGTCAAACCTAGCAGGCGACCAGCGCCGGTAGGGTCCAGAGCGTACTCGGAAGGCATCACCACGGTTACCAGCAGAACCAGCGCTACGATGGCGGCAATGATGGTGGATCGAATCAGCTGCGCGGAGCTGGGTAATTCGCTACGTGAGGGCATATCGGTGTTGTACATAATAGATCTCCAGAATTAAGCGACAAAATAGCCGGTGAGCTGATAACCGATGAGCAGGAAGCCCGCGCTCATCATGGCCACGTTGGCGGTATAGGCATGGCGGAAAAAACCATCGGTTTTACGCCAGTAGCTCATGACGATGAGGATCATCGCCAGGGCTAAAAGCTGGCCGATTTCCACACCCACGTTGAACGCAAGCAGGTTCGGTATCAGCCCATCCGGGGAGATGTCGTACTCAATGATTTTCGTGGACAGGCCAAAGCCGTGAAAAAAGCCGAAGATTAGCGTGGCGGCCTTGGTGTTGGGTTGGAAGCCGAACCAGCGCTGGTACGCGCCCACGTTATCCAGTGCCTTGTACACCACCGAGAGCCCGATGATGGCGTCAATGATGTAGCTGTTAATGCCGACGTTGAAGTACACGCCCAACAGCATGGTGGTGGAATGCCCCAGCGCAAACAGGCTTACGTAGATTGCAATGTGTTGCATGCGGTAAAGGAAGAAGATGACCCCCAGAAGGAATAGCAGGTGGTCATAACCGGTGACCATGTGTTTGGCCCCGAGATAGATGAATGCAATGAGGTTTACCCCGGATATTTCCTGGATGTACCCCTTGTCTCCCTGGGCAATGGCATGGGCCAGCACATCGGCGCTCATTCCGAGCAAACTCAGTGTCAGGAATACCCAGATCAGGCGGCGACCGCCGGCGGCTGTGTGCGCACGCCAAT
>JBALXR010000034.1:20175-28589 GCA_036960525.1 Marinobacter sp. | reverse complement strand
ACACCAACCACTTTTATAACTGCGTTTTGCTGCACACTATCGACAAGTTCAAACATATCCCCACTCCTTCGTGCTTTAGTCAGCCTTTTTTCCGGCTGTTCTTTTTGAAATTTGATGGTTCAAAACGGTTGCTATTGTGTTTGTTTGGCGGCTCAGAAATGGCCGGTAAACCAGGCTTTCATTCGTTCAAACAGCGTGGGAGCAAGCTCCCCCTTGAGCACCGGTGCCCGCCCCAGGTCCATTTGGCGAAAACCGTGTATCAACAACCCAACACCCGTGGCGTAAATCGGATTGTTAACCACTTCCGTCATGCCCGACACGGCCTGCGGACAGGCCAGCCTGACTGGCATGTGGAAAATTTCTTCTGCTAGCTCAATCACGCCCTCCATGGTGGATGCCCCTCCCGTAATTACGATGCCCGCCGGAATCATGTCTTCAAAGCCCGAACGTCGTAGCTCCGACTGCACCAGCATGAACAGTTCTTCGTAGCGCGGCTCAACCACTTCGGCTAAAGCCTGGCGTGACAAGTCTCGCGGAGCGCGATCGCCGACGCTGGGCACTTTGATGGTTTCATCCGCGCCCGCCAGCTGAGTCAGCGCGCAAGCGTATTTGATTTTGATTTCTTCAGCGTTCTGGGTTGGCGTACGCAACGCCATGGCGATGTCGTTGGTGACCTGATCACCGGCGATCGGAATTACAGCGGTGTGTCGAATAGCTCCGCCGGTAAACACTGCAATATCGGTGGTGCCGCCGCCCATATCCACAACGCACACGCCCAACTCTTTTTCATCTTCAGTGAGAATGGCGTGGCTGGAAGCCAGTTGTTCAAGAATGATGTCGTCGACTTCAAGGCCACAGCGGCGAATGCACTTTTCAATATTCTGTGCGGCGTTCACCGCACAGGTCACCAAGTGCACCTTGGCTTCCAGGCGCACGCCAGACATGCCCAGCGGCTCTTTAATGCCTTCCTGGTTATCAATCACGAATTCCTGCGGCAGTATGTGCAGAATTTTCTGATCGGCCGGAATGGCCACGGCTTGGGCTGCGTCAATTACCCGGTCGATGTCCGCTTGGGTCACCTCGCGATCACGAATGGCCACAATGCCGTGGGAGTTCAGGCTTTTGATGTGGCTACCGGCAATGCCTGCGTACACCGAGTGAATGCGACAGCCGGCCATAAGTTCGGCCTCTTCCACCGCGCGCTGAATAGCCTGAACCGTGACTTCAATATTGACCACGACACCGCGCTTCAGCCCTTTTGAGGGGTTAGAGCCAACGCCCACCACCTCAATAGAACCGTCCATTTTGCGCTTGCCGACAATGGCCACCACTTTTGAGGTGCCAATATCCAGGCCGACAATCATGTTTTCCGTTTCAACCGATGACATGTATTCCACCAAACCCTAGGTCTGAATAAACCGTTGTTATGTTTTCGGAGTTGAGGCAGCCGTAACCGCCTTCCACTGCACCGCAACACCATTGGTGTAGCGCGCATCCACCCTACTGACTTCATCTGCCCGGGATGCCAGCCGGGCCTGATACACCGTCATAAACCGCTCAAAACGCTGTTCGACCTGGTCACGGCCCAGCACAACGTCTATGCCGTTACTCAGGCGCAGGGTCCACGCCCCGCGCTGCTCCAGATTCAGGCCACTGAAGCCAAGGCCGTGGCCAACCAGCTGATCACTTAATCCGCGTGCCATGGTGATCACATCCCGCACCCGCTCGTCAGGGCCGGACAACAGTGGCAACGCGCCCGCCACTTGCGGGTTAGGTGGGCTGAACAGCTCGCCCGTCCGGCTAACCAAGCGGCCGTCGCTCCAGTAGGCCAGCGGTTTTTTCTCGCGGATGTTGACCGTTAGACGGTCTGGCCATTCGCGCTTCACGGCCGCCGATTCAACCCAAGGGCGCTGTTCCAGGCTCGCCTTGATCTCTTCTAAGTCGGTTGCGAAATAGCTGCCTCCAACCCAGGCCCCAAGGTGGCGTTCGAGGTCCACCTGGTTTTCGCCAACCAGCGCGCCATTCACGTCGATAGCCAAAATCTGCTGATCCATCGCCGCCAGTACTTTACTGGCGCCCCAAGGCACCAGCGCTGCCGTCAGGATCACCACAATACCCAAACTAAACTGCAACCAGGGCACGGCGCTAAATACCGCTTTTAACACTGCAAACCGATCATGCTGCGGGCCAAGGGTTGTTGCACCTCGGCGTTGCGGCGGCTCGGACGGCAGCGTCCGAGTCCGGATCAGCAGGTTATTAAGCATGGCCTGGCTCTCCTTCTTGTTCTGCGCCGTTTTGCTCCAGAGTGTCGGCCAGAATGCGCACCACCAGCTCTTCAAAACTAATGCCCGCTGCCCGTGCAGACATTGGCACCAAGCTGTGGTCGGTCATTCCAGGCACGGTATTCACCTCCAGCAACCAGAACTTTCCATCGGTGTCCTGCATTATGTCTACTCGGCCCCAGGTACGGCAGCCCACAACCCGGAAGGCTTCCAGCGCCAACTGTTGCAGGCGCATTTCCTCGTCTACAGACAGCCCACAGGGAATGCAGTAGCGGGTGTCGTCAGCCAGATACTTGGCGTTGTAATCGTAAAACACGTGATCGGTGCTCAGGCCAATAGCCGGTAGCGCACTGTCTTGCAACACGCTGACGGTAAATTCCGGGCCTTCAATCCACTCTTCCACCAACACTGAGGTATCCAGTGCAGCCGCCGCCTGCCATGCCTGCACTAACTCGCCTGCACTGGTGACTTTGCAGATGCCAATACTGGATCCTTCACGCGACGGTTTCACGCTCAGTGGCATGCGCAACTCGGCGGCAATACTGATGGCGTCTTCCGCAGACGCCATGGTGCGGAACTTGGGCGTGGCCAAACCGCAACCCGCAAACACGTATTTGGTGCGCAGCTTGTCCATGGCAAGGGCCGAGGCCATCACGTCGCTGCCTGTGAACGGAATGCCGGCTTGGGACAGAATCGCCTGCAGCGTACCGTCTTCACCACCGCGACCGTGCAACGCAATAAAGACCCGGTCGAACTCTGGCTGTTCCACGGTTTTCAACAGACAACCCTGGACGTCTACGCCAAAGGCATTTACACCTGCTGACAACAGCGCCGAAAGCACTGCCTGCCCGCTTTTCAGCGACACATCGCGCTCGGCGGAATCACCACCCATAAACACGGCCACCCTGCCAAAGGCCTTCAGCATCGCAGGCGCGGCCACAAACGGCTGTATTTGGGGCACTATTGGATAGTGCTGCGATGGATAGTGCCGCTGGTCACTCACCACTTATCCCTCCTGTCATTGTCACTCCTGTTGCTGCCAGGCGGGCTGCCACCGCACCGATATCACCGGCCCCTTGAGTTATCAACAAATCACCGTCGCGCAACACGCTGGCCAACAGGCTTTCGATGTCTTTGTTGTGTTCAACAAACACCGGTTCTACTTTGCCTCGCTGGCGCAGGCTGCGGCACAGGGCACGGCCGTCACATCCAGGGATAGCTGCTTCGCCGGCGGAGTAAACGTCCATCAGCAGCAAACCATCCACCGTAGACAGTACTTTGACAAAATCTTCGTAAAGGTCGCGCGTGCGGCTGAACCGATGCGGCTGGTACAGCATGACAACACGCCGGCCGGGCCAAGCGTCACGAGCGGCGCGAATGACCGCGGCGACTTCAGTGGGGTGGTGGCCATAATCATCAACCAGGGTTATGGAACCCTTGTTGATTGGATAGTCGCCGTACACCTGAAAGCGTCGCCCAACACCGGCGAAACCCGCCAAACCGCGGCCGATTGAGGCGTCATCAACACCGTCATCGGTGGCCACGGCAATCACCGCCAAGGCGTTTAGCACGTTATGGCGGCCAGGCATTTTCAGCTCTATCTGCAAATCGGTTCGTGGCCCCGGGCGTTTTACCAGAAAACGCGTGCGCAGGCCGTCAGACACAATATTCGCGGCGCGATAGTCGGCCTCCGGATTATCAATACCGTAAGTAATAATGGTGCGCGAGATACGCGGCAGTATTTCACGCACGTAGGGATCGTCTATACACATCACGGCCACGCCGTAAAACGGTAAGTTGTGGAGAAAATCAACAAAGGTCTGCTTCAACTTTTCCACATCGCCACCGTAGGTGTCCATGTGGTCGGCTTCGATGTTGGTGACCACCGAAATCAGCGGTGTCAGGTGCAGAAACGATGCGTCGCTTTCGTCGGCTTCCGCGATCAGGTAGCGCGATCCGCCCAGCTTGGCATTGGTGCCGGCGCTGTTCAGCTTGCCACCAATCACAAAGGTCGGGTCCAGGCCCGCTTCGGCAAACACCGAAGCAATCAGGCTGGTAGTGGTGGTCTTGCCGTGGGTTCCAGCAACCGCAATGCCGTGGCGATAACGCATTATTTCCGCCAGCATTTCCGCGCGCGGCACGATAGGAATGCGATTACTGCGCGCAGCAACCACTTCCGGGTTGTTGGCCGCCACCGCTGAAGACACCACGACCACATCGGCTTTTTCCGCATTTTCAGCGCGATGGCCGATCTGTACATCAATGCCCATGGCCGTCAGGCGTTGGGTAACCGTACCGTGGCGCAAGTCAGAGCCGGACACGTCATAGCCCTGGTTCTTTAACACCTCGGCAATACCGCTCATGCCGGCGCCGCCAATACCGACAAAGTGAATATGGCGGATGCGGCGCATTTCCGGTACTTGATATACCAGTGGCAGTGTGTTGGCATCAGCCATTAGCGGCCTCCAGACAATAATTCACGACTCTCTCCGTTGCATCGGTGCGGGCCAGCTTACGAGCTGCCTGCGACATCATTAGTACCCGCTTGCGATCGTTTATCAGATCGCCCAGGGTGTCTGCCAACAGCGCGGGGGTCAGGCGCGGCTGGGGTATAAGTAGGGCCGCACCGGCGCTAACCATCTGTTCGCCGTTGCGTGTCTGGTGGTCATCTACCGCGGAGGGGAAAGGCACCAGAATGGCGGCGCAACCGGCAGCGCAGAGTTCCGACACAGTTAACGCACCGGCACGGCACAGCACCAGATCGGCCCAGGTAAAAGCCGCAGCCATATCAGTAATGAAAGGCTCTACGCTGGCTTCAACACCTGCGGCTTGATAAGCATCGCGAGCGGCCTCGGCGTGGTTTTCACCGCACTGATGGCGTACTTGAGGGCGACACTCGCTTGCAATTTTCGCTAGCGCCTGGGGCACCTGCTGATTGAACACCTGTGCGCCCAAACTGCCACCAACGACAAGTAACCGCAGTGGGCCTGTGCGCCCTGCCAGACGTTCTATTGGTGCCGCCAGCGCGGTAAAATCCACACGTACCGGATTGCCGGTGCAGCGGGTGACGGTTTTTGCATCAAAGCTACCGGGGAATGCTTCCAGCACGGTGTCAGCAAAGCGCACCAGCAGTCTATTGGTCATGCCGGCAACGGCGTTCTGTTCGTGAATAACCAAGGGTGTGCCGGTCAATCTGGCAGCTAACCCACCGGGGCCGGTCACAAAACCGCCCATGCCGACCACGCAGTGCGGGCGGATGCGCCGCATAATAGTGAACGCTTCGCCCAAGGCACGGATCAGTTTGAACGGTGCTTTTATCAGCGCCAGCTTGCCCTTGCCGCGCAATCCAGAAATATGGATCAACGACATTTCAATATCGGTATCGGCGACCAACCGCTGCTCCATGCCGCCAACGGCTCCCAGCCAGAACACCTGATGGCCACGGGCCTGCAAGGCGCGGGCGGTAGCCAGCGCCGGGAACACATGGCCACCAGTGCCACCGGCCATCATCAAAAAACGCCGGGGTTCAGTCATACGCAGCCCCTCCCTGATGTTTTTTGCTGGCTGGCTTGGCTGCTGCCGTTGCGGCATCCAAGCGCTCCATCTCTATGCGCGCCAATATACCTAGGCACACGCAGGTCATCATCAAGCTGGAACCGCCGTAACTGACCAACGGCAACGTCAACCCTTTGGTCGGTAGCAAACCGGTGGCTACCGCCATGTTGATGGCCGCCTGCAGGCCTATTAGCAGGCTGATACCATAGGCGAAACAGGCGGCAAATGGCCGTTTCGCCTGTTCTGCGCGACGGGCAATCACAAAACCGCTGATCACCAGAATGGTAAACAGTGCCACCACTAACAAAGCCCCAATCAGGCCGAATTCTTCGGCAATAATGGCGAATATAAAATCGGTATGGGCCTCGGGCAGAAAGAACAGCTTCTGAATGGAGTTGCCCAGGCCGACTCCGGCCCAGTCTCCGCGGCCGAACGCAATCAGCGACTGGGTCAGCTGATAACCGCTGTTAAACTGGTCTTGCCACGGATCCAGATAACTCACCACGCGTTTCATGCGGTAAGGCTCGGCAATCACGGCCAGGGCGCCCAGTGCAGCCAGTGCCACTACTAAAGGTGCAAAGCGCATAAGGCTAACACCGCTCAGGAAAATCATGCCGGCGGCTGCGCCCACCAGCACCACTGTGGCGCCAAAGTCCGGCTGCACCATCAGCAGGCCAGAGGCCACGCCCATTACCGCCAGCGGCTTGATAAAACCGGGCCAGGTATTCAACAACTCGTCGCGGCGGCGCACCACGTAGCTGGCCAGATAGCCCACCAGGCAAAGCTTGGCGACTTCGGACACCTGAACGTTGAAAATGCCAAACGGAATCCATCGAGTAGAGCCGTTTACCGTCCGACCCAGTGGTGTTAGCACCAGCACCAAAACCAACAAACCCACGCCCAGCAGCAGCCAGCCGCTGTTCTGCCACCAGGAAACCGGCACATTAACCGCGATCAGCGCCAACACGCAGCCGAGCACAACAAACACAAGCTGGCGAAATATAAAGTGGTAACTATTACCAAAGGTCGCACCGGCAATGTCCATAGACGCCGACGAGATCATCACCAGCCCCAACACCATCAACGCGACGGCGCTAACAATCAGCAATGGCAAGGGCTGCAGCGCTGGATGACGATTGCCGTGCACGGGCAATACCGATTGGGTCTGGATCATAGCGCCTCCACCAGTGTGCGGAAGCGCTCACCGCGATCGATATAATCGCGAAACATATCCAGACTGGCGCAGGCCGGCGACAGCAACACCCTGTCACCCGGTTGCGCCAGTCGCGCGGCGCTTGCTACCGCGTCGGCCAAGGTGTTTTCAATGTGGGTTGCAGTGCCCCGCGCCAGAACTTCTTGCAACTGCGCCGCATCACGGCCAATCAGCACGATCGCACGGCAATGTCGGCGTGCAGGGTCCGCTAGCGGGTTGAAATCGGCGCCTTTTCCATCACCGCCAGCAATTAGCACAATCTTGCCCGCTGCCGGCGCCAGACTTTCGAGCGCGGCGACTGTAGCGCCCACGTTGGTGCCTTTTGAGTCGTTGATGTACTCAACGCCATTAACCAGGCGAAGTGATTCGCAACGGTGGGGCAAACCGTGAAATGCGCGCGCGGTCGTCAGCATGCTATCCATAGGCAGGCCAGCCGCTTTGCCCAGACCGAGCGCCGCCATCACATTGCTAAGATTATGGCGGCCGATCAGTCCAAGTTCGTCGGCGCGAATCAGATTATCCAGCCCCCAGGTTACCCAGGGGTGGCCACTGACACTGTCGTCACGGGTACTGAAAGTCTCAGGATTGACCCTATTCATGCCAAAACAGATAAAGCGCAGCGTGTTCCGCGCCATAGGAGTACTCAGGGCGTCGTCCAGATTCACGATGGCGTACTGGCAGCCGCGGAATATCCGCTGTTTGGCTTGGTAATAGGCCATCTTATCGGGGTAACGATCCATATGGTCGTCGCTGACATTGAGCACCGTGGCCGCCAGCGCATTCAGTTCATCCGTGGTCTCCAATTGAAAACTGGACAGCTCCAACACGTATAAGCGCGCACCGGTATTTAACAAATCCAGCGCCGGAGTACCAATATTGCCACCCACTGCAATCTGGTAGCCGGCATCACGAGCCATGCTGGCAACCAGCGTGGTCACCGTGGTTTTGCCATTGGAGCCGGTGATAGCAATAATCGGCGCATCGGCGGCTTCTGCAAACAGGTCAATATCACCGCGAATGCGCGCGCCGCTCGCGGCTGCAGCAACGATAGCGGGCTCGGCTACACTGATGCCCGGGCTTACAATCAGTTCACTGAAAGCACTGAAAAAGTCGCTGTCAAACGCGCCCAGATGCACTTCGACGTCAGGCCACCCGGTTTGCAGCTCAGCAAGGCCCGGTGGCGCCTCACGGGTGTCAGCCACTGCCAGCTTGCGGCCTTGAGCTGCCAGATAGCGCACGCAGGAAAGCCCGGTTTTACCGAGTCCTACGATTAACGTGCGACGATCCGATACAATGACACCCATATTCGGCAACACTCCTTATCTCAGTTTCAAGCTGGCCAAACCGATCAACACCAGAACCAC
>JBALXR010000034.1:8414-20141 GCA_036960525.1 Marinobacter sp. | reverse complement strand
TCGGGCCACCCCTTCAATTCAAAATGGTGATGCAGCGGCGCCATGCGGAAAATTCGCCGCCCGGTCAGACGGAACGACGCTACCTGTAAAATCACCGATACGGTTTCCATCACAAACACGCCGCCCATAATGAACAACACAATTTCCTGGCGCACAATCACCGCCACTATGCCAAGAGCTGCACCCAGGGCAAGAGCACCGACATCGCCCATAAAAACCTGCGCGGGATAGGTGTTGAACCACAAAAATCCCAGACCAGCGCCTACAATGGCGCCGCAAAACACAATCAGTTCGCCGGTGCCAGGCAAGCGCGGAATCAACAGGTAATTGGCAAACTGGACGTGACCCGACAGGTAGGCAAATATGCCCAGCGCGGCGGCTACCATTACCGTGGGCATAATCGCCAGACCGTCCAGTCCGTCGGTGAGGTTGACCGCGTTACTGGTGCCAACAATCACGAAATAGGTCAGCAGAATAAACAGTACCGGCCCCATGGTGAGCGACACCTGCTTGAAAAACGGCAGATACAGCGAGGTTTCCTGAGGTAGAGACGCTGTCATAAACAACGCGACAGCGGCACCAGCACCCACCACCGATTGCCAGAAATACTTCCAACGGGCCGGTAGGCCACGGGGGTTACGCTCGACCACTTTGCGGTAATCATCTACCCAGCCGATAGCACCAAATAACAGAGTGACCAGCAGGGTGATCCACACGTAACGGTTGCTTAAGTCTGCCCACAATAGGGTACTGACGGCGATGGCCACCAAAATAAGCGCGCCACCCATAGTCGGCGTACCGGCTTTGCTCAAATGGGTCTGCGGGCCGTCGTCGCGCACCGCTTGGCCAATTTGGTATTGCGCGAGCTTGCGAATCATCACCGGGCCCACCAGCAGCGAAATCAGCAGCGCTGTTAGCGTGCCCAGAATGCCGCGCAGGGTGAGGTACTGAAACACCGTCAGCGATGTGAAGTATTGTGAGAGTATCTCTGTCAGCCAGAGCAGCATGTGCCATTCACCTTATTTTTTATTCCCTCCGCCACAATCTCCATGGCGGAACTGCGAGAACCTTTTACCAGCACGGTGGCCGGTACCTGTGTGTTTTTTAAAACGGCATCAATCGCCTGGTCGTGATTGGCGCAAATTTCGACCTTGACACCAAAACCCCGACCGTAGCCTTCACAACCCGGGCCTACCGCCAGCAGCCGCTCAATGCCAAGTTCACGGGCGTATTGCGCGACCTCCAAGTGCAGCTCGGCAGCCTGCTCGCCCAATTCAGCCATGGCGCCCAGCACCGCAATGCGAGGTGACGGGCGCTTTGCCAGCACCGCCAGCGCGGCCTTGATCGACGCCGGATTGGCGTTGTAACTGTCATCAATGAGAGTCCAACCCTGCGCCAGTGGCTGTATGTGCAAGCGACCTTTTACCGCTAACACCTGCTCTAGCCCGGCTTTGATATGTTCATTGGTGGCGCCCAGTTCTCGCGTCGCAGCTACCGCCATAGCGGCGTTGCTAAGATTGTGCTCACCTTCAAGGCCGAGCCGTAGGTCACAAAACCAACCATCTGGCCCGCTGATTTGCAGCTGGCCGCCGGCCCCGGCTGAGGCCTTATAATCAGCCCCGGCATGACCTGCGCGACTTACGCTTGACACACGACGACGGCCGGCACGGGCCAGCCACTGATCAAACGCCGGATCGTCCCGATTAAGGACAACCAAGCCGTCATCGGCCACGCCGTCGATGATTTCGCCCTTGGCAAGCACGATATTCTGGTAGCTGCCAAAACCTTCAAGATGAGCCTGGCCCGCGTTGGTAAGAATAACCACCTGCGGCTTCACCATGGCCACGGTGTAAGCAATTTCACTAAGGCCACTCGCGCCCAACTCGATCGCGCCAAAACGGTGCTGAGGAGCCAGCCCAAACAGAGTCAGCGGCACACCAATGTGGTTGTTCAAATTGCCTTGGGTAATCAAAGCCGGGCCCATCTGCTGCAAAATCGCCCCGGTCATTTCCCGCACCGTGGTTTTGCCGCTACTGCCGGTAATGGCAACAAGCGCCGCGTTGCTGGTTGCACGGTGCCCCGTTGCCAGCTGGCCCAGCGCGACCAAGGTGTCGCTGACCAGCAACTGAGGCAGGTCCGCAGCGGCATCAATACGATCCACAACCGCGGCACTTGCGCCCTGCTCATGCGCTTGCTGCAAAAACCGGTGGCCGTCAAAATTTTCACCGCGCAACGCCACGAACAACTGCCCTGGCAACAAACTACGGGTGTCGGTGTTGACCGCGTTAAACGTTAAATTCTCTGACCCGTCAAAACGGCAGTCAGGCCGTAACCACTGCACGGCTTCCGCTAGTGAAAAAGAGCGCATCATGCCACTTTCTCCCGCTGTTTCAGAGCCCGGAGCACCTGTTCGCTGTCACTGAACGGGTGCTTGCACCCAGCAATATCCTGATAATCTTCATGGCCTTTGCCAGCCACTAGCACCAAATCGTCCGGTCCGACCAGAGCAAGGGCGGCGGCGATGGCCTGGGCACGATTGTGAATCAGCTGTACTTTTCCCGGGGCGATAAATCCGGCCATAATATCGGCTGTGATCGCGGATGGAGCTTCAGTACGCGGGTTATCGTCAGTGACAATCACCAAATCAGCGCCGCTTTCAGCCTGTTGCGCCATTTCAGGCCGCTTGCCACTGTCACGGTCGCCGCCACAGCCAAAAACGCAAATCAGCCGCCCGTTTACGTGGGGGCGCAACGCCGCCAACGCGTTGTTCAAAGCATCAGGAGTGTGGGCATAGTCCACTACCGCCCGGGCCCCGTCGCCGGCGGTAAATACCTGCAAGCGTCCGGCCGGCGGCACTAGCCGGCTAGTGCCGCGCTGCACTTGGGTTACATCAACCCCCAAGGCCATCACTGTGGCAACCGCAGCCAGTACATTGCTGGCGTTAAAACGGCCCATTAGCGGCGCTTCAATTGTGAATTCTCCCCACCGGCCATCCAGCACGGCACGAAAGCCGCTGTCTAAAGCGCAAAAATCTTTAAGCCACAACTCCATTTTCGATTCGTGCAGACTGAAGCCCAGACGCTCGCACTTGCCTTCAAGCTGCTGGTAAAGCGTTCGACCAAAAGGATCGTCGACATTAATCACCACAAAACGCAGCCCTTCATGGCTAAAAAGCTTGGCCTTAGCCTCACCGTAGGAGGCCATGGAACCGTGATAATCAAGATGGTCACGGGTCAGATTGGTAAACACCGCTGCCGTTAAAGCAAGGCGGTCAATGCGACCCTGATCCAAAGCGTGGGAAGACACTTCCATCGCCGCAGCACGGCCGCCGCTAGCTACAATACCTGCCAGTACTCGATTGATTTGCACCACGTCTGGGGTTGTGTGAGTCGCCGACTGCAAAGCCTCGGGCATGCCGTAACCTAATGTGCCCATTAAGCCACAGGGCGTACCCGCCGTCTGAAGTAGCTGGGCAATATACTGGGTTACCGAGGTTTTTCCGTTGGTACCCGTCACGCCAATAAGCTGCAGGCGCTGTGACGGATATTCAAAAAATCGGTCCGCCAGCTTACCCAGGCGGGCTTTTAGTTCGGGCACTGGCACAATTAATGCGCCGCCACGCTCGCTGCACTCACCAGCCTGTTCAGATTCCAGTAAAACCACCGATGCGCCAGCGCGAATAGCGTCGTCTATATAATGCTCGGGCCCTGTGTGAGCACCCGCTAGCGCTACAAACGCGTCACCGGTTCGCACTTTGCGGCTGTCGGTTTGCAAGCCGTGAATAGTTGCATCGAATACCGACGGCACCACAACCACGCCTTGCAACAGTGTATTTAACGACGTTATTTGCATGGTCAGCCCTTCTCCCCGCTGGCGGATGAAGGTGCTGGTGGTCGCGGCGCACTGCTGTGCACTATATCCAGCTCTGGCTTGACGTTAAGCAACCGCAAGGCATCACTCATTACCCGTGCAAACACCGGCGCAGCCACCTCGCCGCCGTAATACTCGCCAGACTGGGGCGCATCCACCGCCACGATTGTGACAATTCGCGGGTTATCAATGGGGGCCATGCCAGCAAAAATGGCCTTGTATTGGCCGTCTTCGTAACCTTGGGCGCCCACCAGGTGAACCGTGCCGGTTTTACCTCCGGCAGAATAGAATCCCGGTTGCGCGCGCTTGCCGGTACCGCGAGTGACAACGTCACTTAACATGCTGCGAATCTTTGCTGTTACCTGCTCTGACACCACACGTTCGCCAGTCGGCGCATGATCCAGTTTCAACAAGCTCAACGGATAGCGCACGCCACCGTTGGCAATGACCATATAAGCTTGGGCCAGCTGCAGCGCATTTACGCTAAGCCCGTAACCGTAAGACAGCGTGGCCTCTGCAGCCGGGCGCCATTTACCGGGCGATGGCAGAACCCCGACAGCTTCACCCGGAAAGCCAATGCCAGTTGGCTGCCCAAGGCCAACCCGGGCGTAAAAATCGCGAATCACTTGACCGCCAATCTCGGTGGCAATCTTGCTCATGCCTACGTTGCTGGACTTCACAACGATATCCGTCAGACTCAAAACGCCGTAGTTACCGCTGTCACGAATGGTAAAACGGCCAAAACGGCGAAAACCCGGGGACGTATCAATCTGGCTGCCGATCGTATACTCGCCCGTTTCCAGGGCCGCGGCCATAGCCAGTGGTTTCATCGCAGAACCCGGTTCAAACAGATCGGTAATGGCTTTGTTGCGAAGATTTTCCGCCGCCAGTTGGCTGCGGTCATTAGGGTTATAGGAGCCCTGATTCACCATCGCCAGTACTTCACCACTGTTCGCATCCAGCATCACCAGGGTGCCACCGCGGGCATTGTGTGCACTAACGACCGCTTTTAATTCGCGGTAAGCCAAATACTGCAGTCGCAAATCGAGGCTCAATGTCAGCTCTCCACCCGGACGGGCATCACGAATCAGTGTCAAATCTTTGATCAGCCGGCCACGGTTGTCTTTCAATACCCGCTTACGTCCAGACTCTCCGGATAAAACCCGGTTGTAAGCCAGCTCAATACCTTCCTGACCGTTCTCGTCTATGTTGGTAAAGCCAACAACGTGCGCGGTGACTTCTCCGGCAGGGTAGTAGCGCCGATATTCCTGGCGGGAGTAAACTCCACCGATACCCAGAGCCATAGCCTTGCGCGCCAGTTCGGGCTGAATTTTCCGGCGAAGGTAAATAAACTCACGAGCGGCATAGTCAGTCAATCGCTGGCGCAGAGTCGCTTCGTTAAGCTGAAGCAAGCGAGCAAGATTGGCGATGCGTGGATCTTTTGCGTCCATCTCCGATGGATTCATCCAAAGTGTCTGTACCGGCGTACTAACTGCAAGTGGTTCGCCATATCGGTCGGAAATAACACCGCGATGGGCGTCTATACTTTCTACGCGAATGGTACGAACGTCGCCCTGCTGGCGCAAAAATTCGTTGTCGATAACGTGCAAATCCACCAAGCGCACGGAGATAGCACCGATCACCAATATGAATCCGCCCAATACGAAGCCATAGCGCCAGTTAGCGGCGATGCGCTGACTCCATGTAGCTGTGACTTGCGGGTCGGACACGTTAGTGATTCCTGCTCAAGATTCTGTTCGTTATCAAGCGGCCTACTGACAAGCTTTAGCAGCTGCGTGAAGGTCAGTAGGATCGTTTTGCTGGCACCAAAAGCGGCACCAACACAATGTCTTGGCGCCCGGGAACAACCATATCGAAACGCGTGGATGCCAAGCTTTCAACACGCCCGTGAGCGCTCAACGCACTTTGCTCTAAAAGCAACTGACTCCACTCTCTCTGGAAAGCGTCACGTTCTTCGTGCAGTTGTGATAGCCCATTGAACAAAACACGATTTTTATGAGCACTCACCACCACACCAATTGCAGAAGCCAGCAGCATAATCACCAGCATCAGCGAGACCAAAACATTGCTTTGCCTTGTTGCAACGAACACTTGGCCAGAAATACGCAGCGCAGACGCTACGCCACTCCTTACCACTTTGGTGTTCAAGCGGCGGGTTTGCACCCGCTCTTCAATAGCCACAGCGCCCATCAGATTTTCTCCTGTGCAATGTCTGCGCGGCGTTCCAACACCCGCATTACCGCGCTGCGGGCTCTTACGTTGTCGCTCACCTCGTCAGTCGCCGCCTTGCTGGCTTTACCAATAAGGCGATACGCCGATGACTCTTCAGCTGCGGTGACCGGAATACCCTTTGGCATCTGCGGACCGCGCGCCAGATCACGCATAAAACGCTTCACTAAACGGTCTTCCAACGAGTGAAAACTAATCACCACCAAGCGGCCACCGGGGGCCAGTTTTGCGGCAGCAGCCTTTAGCCCCAGCTCCAGATCTTCCAGTTCGCGGTTGATAAAAATACGAATAGCCTGAAATGTCCGGGTTGCTGGGTGTTTGTGTTTTTCCTTTTTTGGTATCGCCTTAGCCGCCAGTTCTGCTAACTCCAGAGTGGTGGTGATCGGCGATTCCGCTCGACGCTCCACGATCAGTCGAGCAACACGGCGGGAGAATCGTTCCTCGCCGTATTTAAAAATAACGTCAGCAATCACTTTTTCATCAGCGCTGGCCAGCCACTCTGCGGCACTAGGGGCTTGCTGAGGATTCATTCGCATGTCCAGTGGGCCCTGGCGCATAAAACTAAAACCACGAGAGGCATCGTCCAGCTGTGGCGAAGACACACCTAAGTCCATCAATACGCCTTCAACCTGCGGCCACTGCGCTTGTTCCAGGGCCTGACCCAAGTCAGCAAACGAACCATGAAAAGCATTAAAACGTGAATCTGCCGCCTCCAGAGCACGAGCTTCATCAATGGCCTGCGGGTCTTTATCGATACCCAGTAGCGCGCCATTTTCAGCCAAGCGCTCAAGAATCATGCGACTGTGACCGCCACGGCCAAACGTAGCGTCAACGTAGCGGCCGCCGCTATCGGTCAGCAATAAATCTACCGCTGAATCCAGCAGTACCGAGCGATGCGAGAACGAACCCGCAGCGCCATCCGTCGACGTCAGCGTCACAGCGACAAGTCCTTCATGGCATCGGTCATCTCTTCGGCGTCAGGAGGTGTATCCAGAAAATGGTTCCAGCTTTCCTCGCTCCACAATTCCAGTTTTTTACCCTGGCCTATTAGCATCAGTTTTTTCTCCAGCCGGGCGTATTGTCTGAGCGTGGGTGGAATCAGAACCCGACCTGCCGAATCCAGTTCCATTTGCGCGGCATTACCCAGCACCAAACGCTGCAGGCGCAATGCCGCTCTGCTCATGTTGGGAAGCGCTTCAATGGCGGGGCGCAGTTCATCCCACACAGATTGTGGATACAACCGCAGACAACGATCAGCGTCTGCGACCGTTAATATAAAGCGGCCGCCACAGACCTGAATGAGTTCCTCGCGCACTTTGGCAGGGATCGCTAAGCGACCCTTAACGTCCATATTGATCGCATGACTGCCAAAAAAATTACTCATTAGCCCTGTCTCTGGGGTTTGAAACCACTATAAACCACTAAAAACCACTTTTTCCCACTTGTGCACACTATAGGAACACGCACTCTACAATGCAAGCATCGGCTATGAGAGCTAATATAAAAAAATTTCTTTCAGGACAAGGGGTTACAAACAGAGCTGAAGGGGAACTGCTAGATTAAACTTAAGAAAATAAACAAAATCAGATACCTGCAACGTACACCGCAGACTGTTGTTGAGGTGTAAGATCTTTTGGCTATTATTCGCGCAAAGGCGATTAAATAAGGGACTAAAAGAGGGGCGAAAAAATCGAGCTCGCCGGTAAGCCGGGTTCTGTCGTGGACAGTCATTCATCTAGGGCCTGCGTCGCCACAGGCCTCAAGCAACCTACCCGAGTCCAGCGCGGGCCACGCCAACGGACTCCTATTTGGTCTTGCTCCAGGTGGGGTTTACCATGCCGTGAACTGTTGCCAGCCACGCGGTGCGCTCTTACCGCACCCTTTCACCCTTACCGGCCACCGGACGAATCCGCTGGCTTAGGCGGTCTACTCTCTGCTGCACTTTCCGTCGGCTCACGCCGCCCAGGCGTTACCTGGCACCTTGCCCTATGGAGCCCGGACTTTCCTCCCCCATTAAAACGGCGGCGACTGTCTGGCGAGCTCGGCGCCGACAATAGCGCGGCGCAGCAGCCCATGCAAGCAAAAGCGGAGCGCTCAGTCACCACTTTTAAGATGTAAGGCACGCTGGTAAAGTTCGTTCTTCTTGCGGCCGGTAATCTCCGCCACCATTTTCGCCGCAGTCTTAACTGGCAACTCGGTTAACAAAATCGCTAATAAGCGGTCGGTGTCCAGCGTTGTCTGTTCACTATCCGGCGCTGGAGCTGCGCCGTGAATCATCACCACAAACTCACCGCGGCTGCCGTGGGGGTCCTGCTGTAACTCAGCCAGTACCTGCTCAGCTGTACCGTTGTAAAAGGTTTCAAACGCCTTGGTAAGCTCTCGCCCCAGCACTAACTCCCGGTCTGCGCCCATTACCGCAATGACATCAGCAATTGTATCGGTGATGCGGTGTGGTGACTCATATAGCACCAGAGTTGACGTTTCGGCCTGCAGCGATTCCAGCACCGAGCGACGACCAGAACCTTTGGCCGGCAAAAATCCGATAAACTGAAAACGATCGGTGGGCAGGCCACTGGCGCTCAAGGCTGCCACTAAAGCACATGCACCGGGTATAGGACTAACCTGAAAGCCTTGAACTCGGGCCTCGCGCACCAAAATAAAACCAGGATCTGAAATCAATGGCGTTCCGGCATCGGAAATCAATGCCACGCTACGGCCGGCCCCTAGCTCCGCGAGTATCCGACTGTGCTGGTCACGCTCGTTGTGATCGTGTAGTGCCATCATTGGTTTGTGCAAACCTAGGTGCTGTAACAGGCGCCCGCTGTGGCGCGTATCTTCAGCGGCAATCAGATCTACCGTTGCCAAGGTTTTTGCCGCACGCGTCGATAAGTCGTCCAGGTTACCAATAGGCGTTGCGACAATATAAAGCACCCCAGCGCTAGTGGTTTGAGCCTTGTCTGCGTGCTTTGTAACCATCGTATTAACCGCCTTGCCCGCAAAAGCGAGACTAATTTATATGAACCCGCGCGCTTATGGATGCGCGGCATGACACTTACTTCATGTGAATTAATGCCGGAACTGCTAAACTTTGCGGGTTTTTCTCTCAAGCTTAACCACTCGGAGCACGCTGAGCCAGCTATGACTAACAAGCGCCTTGCCCACCCCGCCATTGTCGGCCTATTGGCCGCCATTTTGCTAACCGCCGGCTGCGCAGGGGTTGATCTGCAGTCCCAGGTCGTCAACACACCAGCGCAAGCTCTGGAGCTGGCCAGCCAGGAGCGCAATCAAGCTGCAGCACAACGTTACCTGCTGCGCATCGCCAGCCGCTTTCAGCAGCAAGGTGATCACCAAGGAGCGCGCAAGCTACTGCAAAGCGAGCAATTGGCGCAACCCCTACCCGAACTCGCCAGCCAGAAACGATTATTGGCCATGAACAGCGCGGTGACGCTGAAAGACCAACCGTGGGCACAACAGATTACCGCAAACCTTAGCACCAACAGCTTTATGGAGGTAACGCCAGAGCTGCTTAATCGCGCCGGTAGTCTGCAGGCGCAGACGCTCGCGCTGGCGGGCAATCCGCTGGAAGCCGCCAAAACCTTGATCGCCCTTGCGCAGGCTGACAGCAGCGCCAACGCACAACCCCTGCACGATCGTATTTGGCAATTGTTAAAAACCGTCAGCGACAAACAACTTAGTAGCGCCGACAGTCGCGAAATAGGCTACGAGACCCAGGGCTGGTTGGAACTGGCAACACAAATGAGATCACCAGGCACGGGCTTCGACGAGCAAGGCCGGATTATCCGGCGCTGGCAGTCAAACTGGCCAGGTCACCCTGCTGCCCAGCTACCGCCGTCAGAGCTGAAGCTAATTGCAGGCCTTGCGGCAAGCCGGCCTGAACAGATTGTTCTGGCACTACCCCTGAACGGCCCGCTGACCACCGCCGGTAGAGCCATACGAGACGGTTTTTTGGCTGCTTACTTCAGCGATACATCCGTTGACCGCGAAGCCACGCGAATACGGGTTGTCGACAGCAAACAGAAGCCTTTTGGGGAATTGTATCAAGAGCTGGCGAAGCAGCCAGTAGACCTTTTAGTGGGCCCGCTGGATAAAGACGCTTTGGCCGAACTGGGAAAACTGCCCAGCCTGCCCCTGCAAACACTGGCTCTTAACTATTTGCCCTCAGGGGTCAGTGCCCCTGCAGGACTGTACCAGTTTGGTTTGTCCGCTGAAGATGAAGCCCGGCAAATTGCAGACCGACTGGGCGCCGAGGGGCTCAAACGTATACTGGTGATCATTCCCAGTGGCGAATGGGGAAACCGCGTAGAAGCCGCCTTAATCGCACAAATGGCCAAACATGGCGGGCGCGTTATTGGCATCCAGAGGTTTTTACGAGAGGACAACCTGCGCGCGGTTACTGCCGACTTACTGGGCATCAACACTTCCCGCGACCGCGCTATTGATGTGGAGCGCACCATAGGTCTCAATATTGAGTTCGAAGCGCGGCGCCGCCAGGATGCCCAAGCCATTGTGATGGTGGCCGAGCCTGATACCGCACGCCAACTGAACCCCCTGTTTGCGTTTTACTTCGCCGGCGATCTCCCTGTTTATGCACCCTCTATCGTTTATAGCGGAACCCCTGCGCCTGGCCGCGACCGCGACCTGAACGGGGTGATATTTACCGACATACCTTGGGTACTCGATGAAAAAAACCCTCTCCGGGATGAAGCCGGCAGCCAACTTCCGGGCGCCACGCGCGGGCAGCTAGGCCGCCTGTTTGCCATGGGCGCAGACGCTTGGCACCTAAGTAAACGCCTACCGCTGCTCAAGCAGGTTCCAGAAGCCACTATTGACGGCCAAACCGGTGTATTGGCAATGACGCCCTCCGGCAGCATTCGCCGTTATCAGCGCTGGGCCCGCTTTAGTTCCGGCAACGTCGAACTGCTGCCAGCAATACCTGCCAGCTTACCCAAGGCAGAAACCAACGCTAACCAGCCCCAAGCCAAGCCGGCGATTACCGGAGGCGCACTCTGATCACCTGACAAAGGACAGACAAAGCCATGGATGGCAAACGCAAAATCGGCGACCACTACGAAGGTGTGGCAGCACGTTACTTGGGCAGTCACGGCGTAATAATTCTGGCGCGAAATGTTTATAATCGCGGTGGAGAAATCGACCTGATCGGCCAAGACGGCACTACATTGGTGTTTTTTGAGGTTCGTTATCGCCGTGCCGGCAGCTTGGTCGGGGCGGCTGAATCTATTACCTGGCGTAAACAGCAACGCCTGATTCAAGCGGCGCGCTTTTATTTGCACCGTCACCAACTGAGCAATACCAACAGCCGTATTGACGTTATCGCTATTGGCCCGGGTAGCCTAAAAAAATACCGGGTACACTGGCTTAAAAACGCACTACAGGCAGGATGATTTCAACCCATGACCGATTCAGCACAAGAGATCAACCAGCGGTTTGCGAGCCATATGGAACATACCGCTATGGTAGCAAGTATGGCCACCGAAGATATTGAAGCCATGGCTGACGCTTTTGTAAATGTATTATTACAAGACGGAAAAATCGTAACTTGCGCCAACGGCAGCGCCAACGTGCTGA
>JBALXR010000034.1:2349-8405 GCA_036960525.1 Marinobacter sp. | reverse complement strand
TGGCTGACGCTTTTGTAAATGTATTATTACAAGACGGAAAAATCGTAACTTGCGCCAACGGCAGCGCCAACGTGCTGACGCAGTACTTTTGCACCGCATTTCTGAACCGCTTCGAACAAGACCGCCCCGCCTTGCCAGCTATCAATCTGGGCGCAGACGCCACTACCTACTCGGCTATTTGTCGGGACAACCGCTTTAACGACACGTTTTCGCGCCAAATCCGCGCCGTGGGTAAGCCCGGCGATCTTCTATTCCTAATTGTAGACGACGGCCACAAGGCGAATCTTATTCAAGCCATTCAGGCCGCACACGATCGTGACATGAGCGTTGCCGTGTTCAACGCCCGTGAAAAATCCGATATTACGTCTTTATTGGATCCGCAAGATCATGAAATCGCATTGAACAATCTCAGCCCAAGCGATGCCATGCCTCTACTGATGCTGCTCATCAACGTTCTGTGTGCCAGAGTTGATAGCAAGCTGTTCGGTGGCTAATAACGGCTAATGTCCCGTCTGGCTAACGTGTAAACCTACTGAACATCTGAGTGCGCAAGAATTAGCCAGACGGAGCGTAAACGAATTTTAGCCAAAAAAAACCGCTGCATCCTTTCTGTCAAAAGACAGATTGAATACAACGGTTTTTATTTTTCAGAAAATCAGCTTTTCTGAGCAGACAGCTCTACTTAACAACCTTTAGGGTCGGGCGACCACTCGGTCGATCTTCCTTGGCCTTGGAACCGCCGTTGTTACTGGTCTCACCCGAGCCATTCGGATCCGGCATACCAGGTTCGGAACCAAAAACCATACCTTCGCCATTTTCTTTGGCGTAAATAGCGATCACCGCTTGCAATGGCACGAATACTTGCATGGGCACACCACCAAAACGGGCGTTGAATTCCAAAGTACTATTGCCAATAACCAGCGACTTGACCGCACCAGGGCTTATGTTAAGCACGATCTGGCCATTCGCTACGTGCTCATTTGGAACCTGCACACCCTGGATCCCGGCATCAACCACGATGTAAGGAGTGCAATCATTGTCCAGAACCCACTCGTTCAACGCCCGCACCAGATATGGTCGGCTGGAGCTCATGGTAGTTTTTACATCGGCCACTGCGACACTCCTGCTGCGAAGATTGGCGTATTAATCACTGCTTAGCTACGAATGTCTTCTTCAAGGTCAGACAGACTGGCCTTGAAGCCTTCGCGACTAAAAATACTCTTCATGTACTTATCCAGCGGCTTGGCCTGCTTGTCGTCCAGCTCAATACCCAGAGCTGGCAAACGCCACAGAATCGGCGCAATACAACAATCCACGATGGTAAATTCTTCCGACAGAAAAAATGGCATCTCGCCAAATACCGGCGCAGTGGCCAGCAGACTTTCGCGCAATTCCTTACGAGCGACTTCCGAAGCCTTGGCATTGGGCTGGGCTACAATCTGGTCGACCTTGACACACCAGTCGCGCTGAATCCGATGAATCATCAGGCGGCTATTTGCACGGGCGACCGGGTAAACCGGCAACAACGGCGGATGAGGAAAACGCTCATCCAGATATTCCATCATGATATTGGGCTCGTAAAGCACAAGATCCCTGTCCACCAGTGTCGGCAACGCGTTGTACGGGTTGAGGTCGGCAAGCTCGGCCGGGGGGTTATCCGGATCCACATCTACGATATCAACGGTAACGCCCTTCTCAGCCAATACAATGCGAACCCTGTGGCTATACTGGCTCGCGGGGTCTGAAAAAAACGTCATCGACGACCGCTTGGTCACAACGCCCATAGCACTACCTCATGATTGATCAAAAATTTGGCCCTGAGAAACGAAAAAAGCCCAGCGAGCCAATCATGGCTCGCTGAAGCTCAGGGCTGGGGATTATATCCTACTTCTCAGTGTATATCCTTCCAGTACTCACGGTTGAGCAGAAAGGCGAACACAAAGAAAATCGCGACAAAAATCAGCACAAAAACACCAAGGCGCTCGCGCTCCACCTTGATTGGGTCCGCCATGTAAGACATAAAGTTAGTCAAGTCGTACATCGCGCGGTCAAACTCGTCCGCCTGCATACTACCTTTTGTCGCGTAGCTGGGGCAGATATCTGCATTATTGATATTACCACTGAGCGGCTCAACCGACGCTTTCACGCCAATATTTGGCTTAACCGCGCACAAACCCTGTAGCTCAACCAATACGTGAGGCATACCCACGGCGGCAAACACTACGTTATTAACGCCCAGCGGGCGGCTGTCATCCTTGTAGAAGCCTCGCAAGTAAGAATACACCCAGCTTTCGCCACGCAGACGGGTTTCCAACGTCAGATCCGGAGGCGGCGCACCGAACCAGTCAGCGGCCATGTCTTTGTTCATGGCGTTTTTCATCAGTTCACCGATATTTGCACCGGTGAAAATCAGATTTTCCGTGTACAGACCAGCCGGAATCTCCAGGTCGTCCGCCACCCGCTTATAGCGGGCGTACTCCATGGAATGACAGCCCATGCAATAGTTAGTGAACATTGCTACACCGCGCTGTAATGACGCTTTGTCGGTGTGATCAGTTTTGATGTGGTCCAGTGGCACGGCGCCAACCGCTGCCAGCCCAAGTGCCGGCAGGATGACCATGAAAAGACCAAGAATCAGCTTTTTCATTATCCTGTCACCCTCTCTGGAACTGGCTTGGTTTTCTCCATGCGCGTATAGAACGGCATAAGAATGAAGAAAAGGAAGTAACACACAGTCAAAATTTGAGCAGTTATGGTGCGGCCTTCGGTCGTCGGTACCAGGCCAAGATAACCCAGAATAACGAAGCTAATGACAAAAATAGCCAACGCCACACGGCTCATCCAGCCTTTATAACGCATAGAACGAACCGGGCTACGGTCCAACCAAGGCACAACAAACAGTATGGCGATTGCACCACCCATCACCACTACGCCCCAGAATTTCGCAGACAGGCCCAGCAAGTCAACGGTTACCGCCCGCAACATCGCGTAGAACGGCGTAAAGTACCATACCGGAGCAATGTGAGCAGGCGTCTTCAGCGGATTGGCAGGTTCAAAGTTCGGTGCCTCGATGAATAGACCTCCCATTTCCGGGAAGAAGAACACCACAATAAAGAAGATGAACAAAAATACGCCTACGCCCATCAAATCATGCACGGTGTAGTACGGATGGAACGGAATACCATCTTTCGGAATGCCGTTTTCGTCCTTGTTCTTTTTGATGTCGATGCCGTCAGGGTTGTTCGAACCCACTTCGTGCAGTGCCAGAATGTGCAGCACTACAAGCCCAAGCAATACGATAGGCAAAGCCACAACGTGCAGAGCGAAGAACCGGTTCAATGTAATACCAGAGATCAGGTAGTCACCACGAATCCAAAGCGACAGGTCTTCACCAATCACCGGAATAGCACCAAACAGATTGACGATAACTTGCGCACCCCAATAGGACATCTGTCCCCAAGGTAGCAAGTATCCCATGAAGGCTTCGGCCATCAGTACCAGATAAATCAACATGCCAAACAGCCAGATCAGCTCACGGGGCTTCTGATAAGAGCCATACAAAAGGCCGCGGAACATGTGCAGGTAGACAACAACGAAAAACGCAGAAGCGCCGGTAGAGTGCAGGTACCGCAACAACCAGCCCCACTGCACATCACGCATGATGTATTCCACCGATGCAAAAGCGCCTTCGCCAGAAGGATTGTAACTCATGGTCAGCCAAATACCGGTAACCAGCTGGTTTACCAACACTACCATGGCCAAAAAACCGAAGAAGTACCACATGTTGAAGTTCTTCGGCGCGTAATATTTCGCCAGGTGTTTGTTCCAGGCTTCAACAATTGGGAGACGTTCGTCTACCCACTGTACTAGCTTTGACATTACGCAACCTCCGGATCAAGACCAAGGGTAAGGGTCGTGTCGTCATCGTACCGATAGGGCGGAACCACAAGGTTCAGAGGTGCAGGCTGCGCATCATAAACGCGGCCGGCCATGTCGTAGCGGGAACCGTGACAGGGGCAAAATAAACCGCCCAACCACTCTTCGCCCAGATCGGACGGAGCTACCTCGGGCCGATACGACGGCACACAACCCAAATGTGTGCACAAGCCCACCAGAACAGCGAACTCTGGCTTTATTGAACGAAAAACGTCGTTGGCATATGTCGGCTGCTGATCCGCCTCCGACTGGGGATCCTTCATCTGGTCGCTGAGCTTTTCAATGTTATCCAGCATCTCTTGTGTACGACGGATAATCCACACCGGTTTACCCCGCCACGCCACAGTGATCTGCTGACCCGGCTCAACTTTTTCAATATTGACGGTTACTGGTGCGCCCGCAGCTTCTGCTTTGGCACTGGGATTCCAGGACGCCACGAAGGGCACTGCAGCACCAACAATCCCAACCCCGCCGACCGCAGCCGTAGCACCGACTAAAAACCGACGCCGACCATGGCTTACGTCGCCATTTTTCATTATGGTTTTCTCCCATCAGGCGATGACACACGCTGCAATTATTGCAGCAATGCGCATCTAAAAGGACTTCACAACACAAGATTATAAGCGCACAAATAGTAATGAAATTACTACTTCCTTACAAGTCGGAAAGCCGCTGCTGCGGCTTCTTACCATGCGCCAAGTCAATTTGGTTGCGAGTTAAACAGGCGAAAAAAAACCCGACAATAAGCCGGGTTTTTTTGTCTGCTCCAGCAAAAATTAACGCTTGGAGAACTGAGGACGCTTACGCGCCTTGCGCAGACCCACTTTCTTACGCTCAACTTCACGAGCATCACGGGTTACATAACCCGCTTTGCGCATGGCTGGACGCAATGTTTCGTCGTATTCCATCAGAGCACGTGTCAGACCGTGACGAATAGCGCCGGCTTGACCACTAATACCACCGCCTTTTACCGTGACGTTGATATCAAAGCGATCAACAGACTCTGCAACAACCAAAGGCTGACGCACGATCATACGCAGGGTCTCGCGACCGAAGAACTCTTCGATGGTGCGACCGTTGATAGAAATACTACCGCTTCCCGGCTTGATAAATACACGAGCCGTTGAGGTTTTGCGGCGACCGGTACCGTAATTTTGTGCTACAGACATATCCGCCTTCCGTTAAATGTCGAGTGCTTTGGGCTGCTGGGCTGCGTGAGGATGCTCAGCGCCGGCATAGGTTTTCAGCTTCAGGAACATGGCGCGACCAAGCGGACCCTTCGGAAGCATGCCTTTGACAGACTTCTGGATGATTTGCTCAGGGGCCTTTTCGATCAACTTCTCAAAGCTGATGGATTTAATTCCACCCGGAAAGCCGGTATGGCTGTAGTACATCTTGTCAGATGCCTTCTTGCCGGTAACCCGCACCTGGCTGGCGTTGATAACAATAATATAATCGCCAGTGTCTACATGGGGGGTGTACTCAGGCTTATGCTTGCCCCGCAGACGAAGGGCGATTTCGGTTGAAAGACGACCCAGCGTCTTGCCGGCTGCGTCTACAACGTACCAGTCACGTTTTACAGTTTCTGGTTTCGCACTCAGAGTCTTCATTGATTCCGCCTTGAACGCTATAAAATAATCGTTAAAACCTGCTTTAAGCTGAATAATAACAGCCGCAGATTTCTGTACCTGTTGGTTGCGCTGAACTGTTCGGGGCTGAGACAGTATCAACGCCTTGAAAAGCCAGGTCGCGAAGTATACTTTAGACCGCAAAAAAATCCAACCCCGATATCGTCAGTTTCGGTAATCACCGAGTTGAGGCCCACAAAGAACGGATTTTAGCGCAGAACCATAGAGTCGACAGCTATTTTCGAGTAGGACAGCTGCTAATTCGAGCTCAGCTACGCCACGCAGTAGAGCCAGTTCTCGCAGTATATCCGGCAGATACTGCGGAGAGTTCTGGCCTTGCATGACACCGGCCGGCGCCATATCAGGTGCGTCTGTCTCTATAACCAATGAAGAAACCGGGACACGCGTTAGCGTGTCCCGTGTTTTACCGCCCTTGGCGTGAGTAATCACACCACCCACCCCTAACATACAGCCCAGATCTATCAACTTTAC
>JBALXR010000034.1:0-2093 GCA_036960525.1 Marinobacter sp. | reverse complement strand
TGCAGATCCTCAGGGCCATGTTCGCCAATATACCAAGGGTGAATGCCCAAACAGTAAAAAACACCAGAATGGGCCATCGCTACTTGCTGCACTTTCGGCCAATCGGCGCAGCGAACGCCGGGTATCACCAGCCCGCCAATACCCTGCCCGCGCAATTTTTCCATCAATTTCCCGCGCCGGCCGTCAAACTGAGGAAAATCAAAATGGCAATGGGCATCAATCAACATCACGTCGGCCTCTGAACCGAATAGCAACGGGTAAAATCAATGCTCCCGGGTTTTATGGAACTCCACGTCGGGATAACGCTCTTGAGCCAAACTCAAATTAACCATGGTAGGCGCGATATACGCTAGCTTATTAGCGCCATCAAGGGCCAGATTGTCGTTATTCTTGCGTTTAAACTCGTCCAGCTTGCGCTCGTCACTGCAGGTTACCCAGCGCGCCGTGGAAACGTTGATAGGCTCGTAAATCGCCTCTACCTTATATTCAGTCTTCAGACGACTGACCACTACATCAAACTGCAGCACCCCAACGGCACCGACTATCAAATCGTTGTTGCGCAGCGGGCGGAATAGCTGAACAGCGCCCTCTTCTGACAGCTGAATCAGCCCTTTTTGCAGCTGCTTGGCTTTTAACGGGTCTTTCAAGCGGATGCGGCGGAACAGCTCAGGCGCAAAGTTGGGGATGCCGGTAAATTTCATGTCAGCACCGGAGGTAAAGGTATCCCCCAGTTGAATAGTACCGTGGTTGTGCAAACCGATAATATCGCCCGCAAATGCTTCCTCTGCACGCTCCCGGTCACCGGCCATAAAGGTAAGCGCATCAGAGAAGCGTACATCTTTGCCTAACCGCACGTGGCGCGCTTTCATTCCTGGCACATACTGACCAGAGACAATCCGCAAAAAGGCAACGCGGTCTCTGTGCTGTGGATCCATGTTGGCCTGTATTTTAAATACGAAACCAGAAAAATGTTCATCTACCGGTTGCACCAAGCACTGGTCAGTTTGCCGTGGTTGCGGCGCAGGTGCCCATTCCAACAGGCCATCCAGCATGTGATCAACTCCGAAATTGCCCAAAGCAGTGCCAAAAAATACCGGCGTTAACTCTCCTGCCAGAAAAGCCTGCTGATCGAATTCGTGAGACGCACCCTTAACCAACTCTACTTCATCACGCAGTTCTGCGGCATAGCCTCCTAGGGCTGCCTCAAGCTCGGGATTGTCAAGACCCTTGATGATTCGCTCATCCTGGATCATATGGCCTTGCCCGGTGTGATACAAAATCACTTCATCCCGCAGCAGGTGGTACACCCCTTTAAAGTTTTTCCCCATGCCGATAGGCCAGGTAATAGGCGCACAGGCGATATTCAGAACCCTTTCGACTTCGTCCATCAGGTCCACCGGATCACGGGTCTCCCTGTCCAGTTTGTTCATGAACGTGATGATGGGTGTATCACGCAGGCGCGTCACTTCCATCAACTTGATGGTGCGCGCTTCGACACCTTTGGCACTGTCTATGACCATCAGGCAGGAGTCTACAGCTGTCAGGGTGCGATAGGTGTCTTCGGAAAAGTCTTCGTGGCCCGGCGTATCCAGCAGGTTGATCAAACTGCCGTGGTAGGGAAATTGCATCACCGAGGTGGTGACCGAAATGCCCCGCTCCTTTTCCATTTCCATCCAGTCTGACTTGGCATGCTGGCCAGATTTTTTGCCTTTTACAGTGCCTGCTCTCTGAATAGCCTGACCGAACAGCAACACCTTTTCAGTGATAGTGGTTTTACCGGCGTCCGGGTGGGAAATAATCGCGAAAGTGCGACGGTTAGCCACTTCCGTTAAGAGCTGGGAAGGATTCGACATAGTATCAAGACAACCTGAATAGATAGTGCTGAGAAGGGCATTATTATAGGGCTTAAGGCGTTTATACGCGAACCCCGGTGCAGTGGTTTAAAGCAAACAGGGACGCGTCATCACCCGAGCGTTTTCACGGCCATTGGGCGCAGGATAATAGTCCGGGCGCACACCAACCTGTTCAAAACCCTCAGAGCAATACAAACGGTAAGCAGGCCGATAGCTGTGGCGAACCTCCAGCAACAACAG
>JBALXR010000033.1:0-28778 GCA_036960525.1 Marinobacter sp. | reverse complement strand
CCGGCATCCAGTGCCGCCTGTTTTACAGGCCCCGGGAGCAGTTTGCGGCCACGGCCCGCTGGCCGGTCTGGTTGGCTATACACGCCCACCACGTTGTATTTGGCGGCAAGTAGGGCTTTCAGGGCAATGGCGGCAAAATCAGGGGTTCCGGCAAAAACAATACGCACAGTGTTTGGCTCTCTGTTGGTCTTTTAATCGCATTCTAAGTTGGATTCTCTGATCCATTGAATACGAAAAGACCGGGCGCAAAGGCCCGGTCGTCTGTTAACTGGCTGTTGTGGCACCAGAGCCACGCTGGCAGGCGCTGGTTCAGCCACTCGTGTTATGCACTCTGCTTGTGCAACTTTTCCAGCTTCTTGCGTATGCGAGTGCGCTTTAACGAGCTCAGGTAATCCACAAAGAGTTTACCGTTCAGGTGGTCCATCTCGTGCTGGATACACACTGCCAACAGACCGCGGGCTTCTATTTCAAACGCTTCGCCATTGCGATCCAGAGCTTTAATGAGGCAATGCTCAATGCGCTCAACATCTTCATAAAATCCCGGTACCGACAGGCAGCCTTCTTGCATGGCTTCCAGGTCGCCGTCGAGTATCTCAATTTTAGGGTTGATGAACACCCTGGGTTCGCTCTTGTCCTCCGACAGATCCATCACGATGATTTGCTGGTGCACGTTTACCTGGCTCGCCGCGAGCCCGATGCCGGGTGCATCGTACATGGTCTCAAACATGTCGTCGATCAGGGTGCGGATCTCGTCAGTTACGGCGGTAACCGGCTTGGCGAGAGTTCGCAGACGTTGGTCCGGATATTCAAGAATGTCTAGAATCATAATGCGTTACTTTTTTAAATGCCTGCTTTAGACAGTGAATGCCAACGTTTGTTCGCGTACAAAGGATGTCTGAAATGCGACCTTGTACTGCGCTTTTCAACCCCAGGGTGTTTATGATGCGGGACATACTTACCCGGCCGGAGGATTTGCGTGTTGGCTCTATATCCATATTATCTAACAATTTGGCGATTGAGTACAAACTGATCAGTCAATTGATAAAAACTATGAAAGATACCTGTACGGGTGGGTAAACGTTGAAAATCTCCAGTGGTGAGTAGATAACACTACAATTAACCGGGCTTCTTCTATAGTAACGGGAATAACAACAGATTAAGCTGAAAACATTGGGCGAAAGCCAACCGGACTTCGGGCGCCAGCCGACCGAATTTAAGCATCAAGGCACGGGATCAAGGACTTAAACCATGAGGAAACTGCTGTACGCTCTGGCAGCCACAACGCTGCTGTTTACCGCTTGGGCCCAAGCAGCACCGGAGCTGCGGTCGGATCATCCCGAGCGTTATACCGTTGTTAAGGGCGATACCCTGTGGGATATTTCCGCCCGCTTTTTGAACAATCCCTGGTACTGGCCGGAAATCTGGCAAGTGAACCCTCAGGTAGCCAACCCTCATTTGATTTACCCCGGTGACCGCTTGGCGTTGGTGTATATTGATGGCCAGCCAAAAATCATGAAAATGGCCAACGGTGACGGTGTGATCAAATTGTCTCCGCAAGTGCGCTCCGAAGCCATTGATACACCGATTCCGGCCATACCGCTGGACGCTATCGCCAGCTTTTTAATTGATACCCGCATTGTTACCCCGGAACAAATAGCGGCTGCGCCTTACGTTTTGGAAGGTGAGGATGGTCGAATTGTTACCGGCGCTGGCGATCGCGTTTATGCGCGCGGACAGAAGCCGGCGAATACGGTGGGCGTTTTTCGCCGTGGTGAAGAATTTGTCGATCCGAAAACCGGTGAATTCCTGGGACTGGAAGCCCGCAGCATTGGCACCGCCAAGGTTACTGCCACCAACGGTGATGTGTTAACGCTGTTGCTGAGTCAGTCCAACGAAGAAATTCGCATCGGTGACCGTTTGCTGGTGAATGCCAGCCGGCCCCTTTCTACCAGTTTTGTGCCCACCGCGCCGGCGAAACCCGTAAGCGGGCAGATGATGGCGGTAGATGGTGGCGTTAACCAGATTGGCCAGTACGATGTTGTTGCTATTAATCTGGGCCTGCGTGAAGGCATAGAGCCGGGCAACGTGATGGCCGTGCTGCAAAGCGGCAATCTGGTGCGCGACCCGGTCACTGGCGAAACCATCGAGTTGCCGTCTGAACGCGCCGGCCTGCTGATGGTGTTTCAGGCCTACGAAAAAATGAGCTACGGTCTTATGCTGCAAGCCAGCCGGCCGCTGGCGGTGGGTGATCAGGTAACCAATCCCTGATAACCTGGTAAAAACCCGAGCCGGGCACGGAATGCCCGGCTTTTTTCTGCACGCAAGGAAGATGCCCGTGCCTCAGGTACCCCTGTTTTCGTTTGATACGCCGCCCGACGCCGACCTAACTGACCCCGCCGTTAACCAAATATGCGATGACAGCCCGGAGCGGGCCCGGCAATGGCTGTTTTTGAGCCAGCTGCCGGGTTTTGGCATAAGAGTGCGGCGACGGTTAGCGGCGCACGTTTTGCAACTGCCCGACCTGCTGAACTTAGACAGCGTCAGCCAGAAAGCCATGGGCTTGCCAGCAAAGGCTTGTGAAGCCCTTGCTGCCTGGCGCCGTGATGACGCTGCACACCCGGCACTGGTGGCTTTACGAGTTATAGAAAACGCCTGTGAGCGGGCTGGCATTGGCCTTGTGCACTGGCAGTCGTCGGCTTATCCGTTACCGCTGCGCCACATTCATAACCCGCCTTTATTATTGTACATTCGTGGCGATGCCAGCTTGCTCGGCCGTGACCAACTGGCGGTTATTGGCAGCCGCCACGCCACTCGTGCCGGGCTGGATCACGCTCGGGGCTTTGCTGCAGCGCTTGGCGAATGCAATCTGTTGGTCAGCAGCGGCCTGGCGCTGGGTATCGACGGTGCTGCCCACGCCGGTGCGCTGGACGCCGGCCATTCTACCTTGGCGGTGATTGGCAGCGGGCTTGATAAAATCTATCCGCGGCAACATCAGCGTTTGGGAGAGCGGGTGGTTGCCAATGGTCTGCTGGTGTCCGAGTACCCGCCGGGCACCGAGGCTCGCCCGGCACATTTCCCTCAGCGTAATCGCATCATCAGCGGCTTGAGCCGGGGTGTTCTGGTAATAGAGGCCGGTCTTAAGAGTGGTTCGCTGATTACTGCCCGACTGGCTTCAGAGCAGGGCCGCGACGTGTTCGCGATACCAGGGTCGGTGCACAGCCCGGTAGCTCGTGGTTGTCACCAGCTGATTCGGCAGGGCGCTACGCTGGTAGAAAGCGTGGCCGACATTCTGCAGGAACTGGGGGGCTGGTGGAGTGAGCCGACCACACCGGGGGCAAAGACAAACAACGCCCAGAACGCTGTCATCGAGAGCCTGGACACTCGTGAAATCGCTGTGCTGGAGGCTTTAGGGTATGATCCGCAATCAACCGATGTACTGGGTTCGCGCACCGGGCTGAGCGCCGATCAACTGATGCAGTCCCTGCTTTTATTAGAACTTCAGGGCCTGGTCACGGCGGCGCCCGGCGGATATGTCCGCATTGCCTGAACCCGGTGCCAACAGTGATTTATTCAGGCTTCATTCCCCTATGGCAACAGACCACCCGCTGACCGACTGGCAATTACACTGCGCTCGCCGCACTCTGCACCAAGGCGGCGTTCTCGCCTATCCAACGGAAGCTGTTTGGGGTCTCGGCTGTGACCCTTGGGACCAGGTTGCGGTGCAACGGATTCTGGATCTGAAACAGCGCTCCGTGCGCAAAGGCATGATTCTGGTGGCGGCTTCGGTCGAACAGATTGCTTTTTTGCTGGAGCCCCTGCCGCAAGACCTTCAGCAGCGAGCCCGACAGCATTGGCCTGGCCCCGTTACCTGTCTGTTACCCGATGTACACCAGCAGGTGCCCGAGTGGGTACGCGGTGAGCACAGCTCCATTGCGGTAAGAGTGAGTGCGCATCCGGTGGTAAAAGCCCTATGCAACGCTGTAGGCGGCCCGCTGGTTTCTACCTCGTGCAACCCCGCGGGCCGCGCCCCGGCCCGTTCACTCTGGCAGGTTCAGGGCTATTTTCATGGCCAGCTGGACTGGGTAGTGCCCGGTGCGCTGGGTGGAAATCGCCAACCTAGCCGTATAATTGATATTGTTACCGGCCAGCAGCTACGTTAGGAGAAAGCATGCCACAGCAACCAGGCCCGCAGGCGGTCAAACACTATTTGTTACAGCTACAAGACACCATTTGCCAGCGCTTGGCCGTGGCCGATGGTGGCGGCGAATTTATCCATGACGCCTGGGATCGCCCGGAAGGCGGCGGCGGTATCAGCCGGGTGATCGGCAATGGCAAGGTGTTTGAAAAAGGCGGTGTGAACTTTTCCCATGTGATGGGCAATACCATGCCGCCTTCGGCGACGGTTCACCGCCCTCACCTGGCAGGCGCGCCTTGGCAGGCTATGGGGGTATCGTTGGTGATGCACCCCCATAACCCCCACGTGCCGACCTCCCACGCCAACGTGCGATTTTTTATCGCGACCCCGGAAAACGCTGAACCGGTTTACTGGTTTGGCGGCGGCTATGATTTAACCCCTTATTACGGCGTTGACGAAGACTGCGAGCATTGGCACCGCACCGCCGCGAACGCCTGTGCGCCCTTTGGTGGCGATGTGTACCCGCGTTACAAGCATTGGTGCGACGAATACTTTTTTCTAAAACACCGCAACGAGCCCCGCGGCGTGGGCGGGTTGTTTTTTGACGATCACAATACCGGTGATTTTGCCCGCGATTTCGAATTTATGCGCGCCATCGGCGACAGTTACATTGACGCGTACGAACCCATTGTTGAAGCCCGCAAAAATCAGACCTATAGCGACGCTCAGCGTCAGTTTCAGCTTTATCGACGTGGCCGCTACGTAGAGTTCAACCTGGTGTACGACCGTGGCACTCTTTTCGGGCTGCAGTCCGGTGGCCGCACTGAGTCCATTCTGATGTCGCTGCCGCCTCTGGTACGCTGGGATTATAATCAGAAGCCGGCACCCGGTAGTGAGGAAGCTCGCCTGTTGGAGCACTTTTTGACTGGCCGCGACTGGCTCACATCTTCCTGAAGGGGCGACAATGAACAACGATCTGTATGCAGTGATTGGTCACCCTATTAGCCATAGTAAGTCGCCGCGGATTCACAGCCTGTTTGCCAGCCAGACCGGCGAGGCGCTGGAGTACACGGCGATTCAGGCTCCCCTGGATGACTTTGAAAACACCGTCACCGAGTTTTTTGCGCGCGGCGGCAAAGGTCTAAACGTGACGGTGCCTTTTAAGGAAGCGGCTTGGCAGATGGCTGGCCGACACAGCGCTCGCGCGCTCAAGGCTGGCGCGGCCAACACTTTGTACCAAGACAACGGTGTGTTGGTGGCAGACAACACCGACGGCGCAGGCCTGGTACAAGACTTGCTGCACAATCACCAAGTAGTACTAAAGGGCGCCCGCGTTTTGATATTGGGTGCCGGTGGCGCGGTACGCGGTGTTTTAGCGCCGCTGTTACTTGAACAGCCGCACACGTTGGTGATTGCCAACCGTACGCCGGCAAAGGCGCAGAATCTGGTCACGCTGTTTGCCGACGCTGCCGGTATTACCCGGCTGGATTGCAAAGCGTTCGACAGTATTGCCGGCGATTTTGATGTCATTATTAACGGCACCAGCGCCAGCCTGCAGGGCGATTTACCGCCGTTGTCTGTAGAGTTGATCGGCGCTGGCACAGTGATTTACGACATGATGTACTCTGCCACCAGCACCACGTTTAACCAGTGGGCGCTGGATAACGGTGCAAAGCGTGTGTATGACGGCCTGGGCATGCTGGTAGAGCAAGCGGCCGAAGCGTTTGAAGTTTGGCGCGGGGTGCGGCCGCAAACTGCTCCGGTTATCGCTAGTCTGCGCGCGCTTACATAAGGCTAAATCAGACGAAACCAGGCGCAAATCAAGCGAAGAAAATGGTTAAAACGAAGGTTAACCTATGGATATACTGACGCTGGTAGGACTGGTTGCAGGGGTTCTGGTGGTGTTATTGGCTATGCTGGCTAACGCCTCCTTGCTCACCTTTATTAACCTGCCCGGCTTGGCCATTGTGCTGGGCGGCACCTTTGCGGTAACGCTGGTCAAGTTTCGCATGAGTTCGGTGATGAGCGCTATTCGCCTGGCGTCGCGCGCGGCCTTTATGGATCGCGTAGAGCGCCCTGAAGAGCTGATTCGCGAGGTGGGTGCTTTGGCCATGGTGGTACGTAAAGAAGGCATCTTGGGCCTTGAAAACCACACTACTGACAACGTGTTTTTGCAGAAAGCTATCAATCTGTGTGTTGATGGTCATTCGCCAGAACTGGTTGAAGAAGCCCTGCACCACGAAATCCAGCAAAGCTCCGAACGTTACGAGGTAGCAGAAAGAGTGTTCCGTGGCATCGGCGAATCAGCTCCGGCTATAGGAATGCTCGGCACCCTGGTAGGCTTGGTGCAAATGCTCAATACCCTTGATGACCCCTCGTCTATTGGCCCGGCCATGGCGGTTGCCTTGCTGACCACTCTTTACGGCGCTTTTATTGCCCAGCTTATTGCCCTGCCCCTGGCGGATAAACTGCAGTTAAAAGCCGAAGACGAAATGCGCAACCAACTTCTGATTAGCACGTCAATTCAAAAAATCCTGCAAGGCGAAAATCCTCGGGTAATGACCGAGCTGCTGTCATCGTTCCTGAGCCCAGAGCAGCGCGTCAGTCTGAAACGCGAGCAGGGGGCCTGACCTTTGGCCCGCCTAGCTCTCGCAACCCTGCCCAAACGTAAAAAAGCAGGCGCCGCCGGTGCGCCAGCGTGGATTGTGACCTTTGCCGACCTGGCCACTTTGCTGCTGACGTTCTTCATATTGTTGTTGTCGTTCGCTGAAATGGATATTGAAAAATACAAAGCGATGGCTGGCTCGCTGTCGGTTGCGTTCGGTTCAGGCAATTTGATTACGGACGGCGGCGGTAGTATGCCGATCAAGATTTCTGAGCAGAACTCCAGTTTGGATCCAGACAAACAGTTGCAGGCTGAGCCTGAACTGATCGACGAGCGCGTGACCAGCGACAACATTACTCCCGTGGCTGAAGGTGTGGTTACTTTGGCTAGTAGTTTGATCCAGGAACTGGAAAACGAAGTGGCTAGTGGCGCCTTGAGCGTTAACTACGACCAACGCCAGGTTATCATCCGCTTTTCTGACGATGCCACATTCCTGTCGGGCGATGCCACTATCAAGCAAGGAATGCTGCCTATTATCGAGCGGGTAGTGAACGTGCTGAAAAACTGCCGTGGCGATGTGGTGGTGGCCGGCTATACAGACGACAGGCCCATCGCTAGCAGCCGTTACCGTTCCAACTGGGACCTTTCAGCGGCGCGGGCGGTGTCGGTGGTACACGAGTTGGTTCTGAGCCGTGATGTGCCTGCCGATCGGGTGATTGCCGCCGGCCGTGCCGAAACCAACCCGCTGGTACCCAACAACAGCCCGGAAAACCGTGCCGTGAACCGGCGAGTGGAAATTGGCATCCGCGATCCGGTGTGCGGCGTTTATACCCCCGCCGAACAATTACCGGCGGAAATTGTACCTTGAGTGTGAGAGCCGGCGCCGGTACTGTGCGTTTCTGTCTCTATTCAGTACGGGTAATCCTCGGCCTCAGTCAGATACTCGTCTTTGAGCTTTACATAATTGCTGGCGGTATACGGAAAAAAGCTGCGTTCTTTATCGGTTAGCGCCCTTGCCTGCTTGCACGGCGAGCCCACGTACAGATAGCCGGATTCCAAACGCTTGCCTGGGGGCACCAGACAACCCGCGCCGATAATCACTTCGTCTTCTACCACCGCACCATCCATAATGATGCAGCCCATGCCTACCAGCACCCGGCTACCTACGGTACAGCCGTGCAGCAGTGCCTTGTGGCCGATGGTAACGTCGTCACCAATAATCAGCGGCCAACCGCTGGGGTTGAAATCGCTGGCGTGAGTGATGTGAAGCACCGAGCCGTCCTGAACACTGCAGCGCGCGCCAATGCGGATTTTGTGCATGTCACCGCGCACCACGGTCATCGGCCAAATAGAACAATCCGCGCCGGTAATCACGTCGCCAATCACGACTGCGCTAGGGTCTATCCAGGTACGCTCGCCAAATTGTGGCGTGCTACCCTTGTGAGAACGTACATTCGTCATTACATACTCCTATTATGGGAATATTCCGAAGTTGGAGGGCGATCAGGGCGTCTGCTTTATACGATTTTTCAAAGCAGACGCCCTGATCGCCTTGCTCCATAGAGATTCTTTGCAAATTACCCGACATTTGAACCGCTGAGAAGGGCAACCATGAATAATCCACTGCTGACCAATGATCTGCTACCAAAATTTGAACACGTGCGCACTGAGCATATGGAAGAAGCGATCGACCAGATTCTCAGTGAAAACCGGTTCAAAATTAACAGTTTGGCGCAGAACGAGGAGCCCGACTGGGACACTCTGGTGCAGCCCATGCAGTCGTTTGAGAACAAACTGAGCAACGCTTGGTCGGTAATCTCACACTTGAACGCGGTTATGAACAACGACGACCTGCGTAAAGTGTACAAAAACTGCTTGGAAAAACTCACCGAGTACAGCACTGAGCTAAGCCAGAATGCAGTTTTGTGCGATGCCTACAAAAAATTGGCGGCCCGCGATGACTTCAGCGAGTTGAATGAAGCGCAGCGTAAAGCCGTGGAAAACACCCTTCGGGACTTCCACTTGGGCGGCGTTGACCTGCCCGATGATCAGAAAAAGCGCTACGCTGACCTGGCCCGCGAGCTTTCGGAACTGTCCAACAGTTTCAGCGACAACGTTCTGGACGCGACCCAGCATTGGTTCAAGCAAGTCACCGATAAAAGCGAGCTGGCCGGTGTGCCTGAAAGTGCGCTGGAAGGCGCCAAAGCAGCGGCCAAGCAAAAAGATCTGGATGGTTTCGTCATTACTCTGGATTTTCCCAGCTTTCACCCGGTAATGACTTACTGCGACAATCGCGAGCTGCGCCGTGAAGTGTATGAAGCCTTTGTTACCCGCGCTTCTGACGTGGGCCCAGACGCCGGTACCTGGGACAACACCCCGGTAATGGCAGAAATTCTGAAACGCCGTCACGCTCTGGCAAAACTACTGGGCTTTAATAACTTTGCCGAGCGCTCGTTGGTCACCAAAATGGCCCGCGATACCGACGAAGTATTGGGTTTTTTAACGGAGCTGGCGAACAAAGCCAAACCGGTAGCAGAGCAGGAATTCGCCGAACTCAAGGCCTTTGCAAAAGACGAACATGGCTTGGATGACTTGCAGGCCTGGGACATTGGTTACTACAGCGAAAAATTGCGCCAACAACGCTACGACATTTCCCCAGAAGCCCTGCGCCCTTGGTTTCCGGTGGATAAAGTGGTGCCTGGCCTGTTCCGCGTGACAGAAAAGCTGTTTGATATCCAGATTGAAGTTAAGCCAGATGTAGAAACCTGGCACGAAGACGCTACCGCCTACTGTATCAGTCGTAACGGCGAGCCCATTGCCTGGTTCTATTTAGATCTGTTTGCCCGCCAAGGCAAGCGTGGCGGCGCCTGGATGGCGGATTGCCGGGTACGCTGGCGCAACCTGCTTGGCACCCTGCAGCTGCCGGTGGCTTTCTTGACCTGCAACTTCACCCCACCGGTGAACGGCAAGCCCTCGCTGCTGACCCACGATGAGGTCACCACCCTGTTCCACGAATTCGGCCACGGCCTGCACCACATGCTGACCCAGGTGGAGGTAATGGACGTGTCGGGTATTAACGGTGTGGCGTGGGACGCGGTGGAACTGCCGAGCCAGTTCCTGGAAAACTGGTGCTGGAACCCGGAATCGCTGGCGCTGATTGCTGCTCATCACGAAACCGGTGAGCCGCTGCCGCAGGATATGTTGGAAAAGTTGTTAGCTGCGAAGAATTTTCAGTCGGGCATGGGGTTGGTACGTCAGCTTGAGTTTTCGCTGTTCGATTTCCGTCTGCATGCCGACTTCGTCGACACAGCGCCAACCAATCCGCTGGACGTTCACCGTCAGGTACGTGATGAAATAGCGGTCATTGAGTCGCCAGAATTTAATCGCTTCCCAAATGCGTTTTCCCATATCTTTGCCGGTGGCTACGCAGCGGGCTATTACAGCTACAAATGGGCCGAAGTGCTTGCCGCGGACGCGTTTTCGCTGTTCGAGCAAAACGGCATTTTCGATCCGCAAACTGGCAAGTCGTTCTTGCAAAATATTCTGGAGAAAGGCGGTTCACAAGAACCTATGGAGCTGTTCAAAGCCTTCCGCGGCCGCGAACCTGAGGTAGACGCACTGTTGCAGCAAACCGGCATCAGCCCGCAAACCGCCTGACTCCATCTGCCAGAGGCAACCCGCCTCGCCGGCTAAGGCCGGTAGGGGCCATTTAATATGGAGTTATGAAATGCCAAGCCCGAAACGCTTCATCGCCGGCGCCGTCTGCCCCCGCTGTGCGGAGATGGACAAAATCACCATGTACACCGACGCTGTCGGTGAGCAAATCCGCGAATGCGTGGTTTGCGGTTTTACCGACGGCATCTCTGACATAGAAGCGCCAGCCGCCCCGGAACTGCAAACCCGCGTGAACAAGCGCAAAAACGAAGACGACCATACGGTTAAGCAGGTGGTGTTCTTTAAGGGTGGGGATTAGGTGACTAAGTACAAGCTTGCGTAGCCTGATCTTTTAAAGAACCATAGCCGCAACCCACCCAAAACCAAGCAACGGCAAGTTGAAGTGCAAGAACGTGGGCACCACTGAATCCCATATGTGATTGTGCTGGCCGTCGGCATTCAGGCCAGCGGTGGGCCCTAGCGTAGAGTCGGATGCTGGCGAACCTGCGTCACCCAAGGCACCGGCGGTGCCGACCAGGGCAATGATGGCCATGGAACTGAAGCCCATTTCCAGCGCCATCGGCACGTACAGCGCCGCAATGATGGGGATGGTGGAGAAGGACGAGCCAATACCCAGGGTAATCATCAGTCCCACCAATAGCATCAGCAGGGCCGCCAGGGCTTTGTTGGCGCCAATGATGTCGACCGAGCTTTGCACCAGGGTAGTAATTTCACCGGTTTCGCGCATGACTTCGGCAAATCCAGAGGCGGCGATCATGATAAAACCGATCATCGCCAGCATTTTCATGCCCTCGGTGAATAGATCGTCGGCTTCTTTCCACTTCACCACGCCAGACAGATTGAAAAGCAGGAAGCCGGCCAGGGCGCCCAGAATCATGGAGCCAAGCCACAGCTGCACCACAAAGGTGACCACAATGGCGGCCAGAGCCATCACCAGGGTCATGGGCTTGTAGGTGTTGGTGACTTTTTCGGTGCGGGTTATGGCGCTCAGGTTGTAGTTACGTTCGCCGCGATAGGTAATAAAAATAGCTACCAGCAGGCCACAGAGCATGCCCAAGGCAGGCAGGGCCATGGCTTTCATGACGCTCAGGCCTTCGATATCGCCACCGTTGGCGCTGATTTTAGCCATCAGGATTTCGTTCAGGTAAATATCGCCAAAACCTACAGGTATGAACATATACGGGGTAATCAGGCCGAAGGTAAGTGCGCACGCCACCATGCGACGGTCCATTTTTAGCTTGGCCATGACATACAGCAGAGGCGGAACCACCAGCGGAATAAACGCAATGTGAATTGGCAGGATGTTCTGGGACGACAGCGCAATGGCCACAAGAATGGCGATGATCATGAAGCGCACGTTCTTTACGGCGGTATGATCTTCGCTGCGCCCGACCTTGGCGAGGATTTTTTCCGCCAGCAGGTTGGCCAGGCCAGATTTACCGATGGCTACCGCGAAGGCACCCAGAACGGCGTACGACAGCGCCACTTTGGCGCCTCCGCCCAAGCCGTTGTTAAAGGCATCAATGGTGTCATTTAGAGACATTCCGGCGATCAGGCCGCCGGAAACGGCGCCCACTATCAGGGCAACAACAACGTGAATGCGGGCCAAGCTTAATATAAGCATGATCAGCACCGCAGCAACAACGGCATTTATGGCAAGCTCCGGGTACGCGTAATGAGTTATTACGCCTTCTTGTGAAGGCTGAGATTATGAAAACGCGGTAATGTGCAGTAATTTGCCTGCTTATTCAAAGGCCCTGTATAACGTTTAGGGTTGGTCGATACGAGCAAAACGCGGAAGCTGCTCGCCTGCAACGTTTACGGTTTCGCGGAACATGCTGAGGGGGCGCACCCAAAGACTGTAGTCGCCGTAGAGGCAGCGATAGACCACCAGTTTTTCCTCGGTTTCGCTGTGGCGGGCAATGTCGATCACTTCGTAATCTTTGCCTTTGTAGTGCCGATAGCGGCCCGGAAGGATATCTATTTTTTTTTCAGTCATGCGGGTGTCGTGCCTCGTTTTCGTTGCACTTGTCTTTGCTGCCTTTGTCTTTAATAGCCCTGTTTGTGACTTTTTTTCACTGCGGGCTTTCAAAGATGCCGGATATCCGGGTACATCGGTAGCAGTTTTTTAATCAGCCGGTTTTGCGCCGCTGTTGGCACATCATTTTTTTCCATAGCGAGAATAAGGTTCTCTGCCAGGGCATTAAACTGGGTGTCTGTAATACCCATGGCCGCGTGCGATTCGCGCATCTCGCGCCCGGAGTACTGGCATGGGCCGCCACTGAGTTCACACAATTGATCTGTCAGGTGGCGATGAAACTGTGCTACATTTATGCCCTTGAATTGATGACTAATTCGCGTGTCGTCAACGATAAGATACAGCAGGTCTTCCACCACATCTGCAATGCCTGCCCGCTCGCCCAACTGAAGATAGAGACTATTGTCGGGTTCGCGGTGAAAGCTTTGGCAGCCCGTTAGAACAAGGCTGGCCAGAACAAAAAAAGCGGCAAAGAGGGTCCGCATTGTGCCTAAGTGCATGATCAGAAACTTCCCTGCAGAGACAGATAAACACCCTGCTGGTCTTTTAAGGTTGCGACATCACCCAGGTTAACAAACGCTGCTGTCACGGCCAGTCTACGGTCTGGTACCCAGGCAATAAACAAGTCCCACCAGTCGTCTTCGCGGGCATAGCTCAGGTTATCCGGCTTCTGTCTGTACTCTGCGCCAAGCAGCCATTGCCGGTTAATAAATACGCCGGCGCCGGCTTCGGCCATAAACTCATAGCTATTGTTGAGGTCGCCGCCAAAACCCAGCAGCCCGCCTTGGTTGGCGCGGGTTCCACGCACAGTGGTGTTTATCAGCAGGTTGCGGCCAAACACGGCGGCAAAAAACAGTTTTGACCCGGCGAAATAGATGTCCGTGCCGCTGTCGTCCCGTGCACCGATGGCTTCCGGCACCGTGAAATCTCGCTGCCGTTTATGTTGAACGCCTGCAGACCACTGGCCCCAAGGACTATAAAGAGCGTCTCCCGTCAGCCGTACTTTCACCCCAAAAATATCCTGATTGAGATCATCCTGTTTCAGGCTGCTCAGATCCAGGGTCTGCCGAGCGAATGTAACTTCAATCCGATTGTTCCAGTTCAAACCGGCACCAACAACCGCGAGCGTGTAGTCATCCACCTCGGCGCGACTTATGGCCACAGTTCCACCCCATTCTTCATCACTTGCGTAGCTGCCAAGCAAGGCCCAGGGTACCAATCCGCCGCCGGCACTGCCTTCTACAGCGGTGACGCCACCGGTTGCCCAGAGGCGGCTGCCAATATCTGCAGAGGCCAAGGGTGTTGCAAGAATTCCCAGGGTCAGCAAGGGCGCAAATGTTATAGCACTCCGTTTGCTGGAAAAATGTGTCATGGCGCCTGCTCCGGCGTTGTTTGGCTCAGTTCCTGCAGGCGCTCTGCCAGGGCTGTAACCGTCTGCGCAAGCTTATCCGCAGAAACCGGACGGCTCAGATAAAAGCCCTGGCCGACATCGCAGCCCCAGGCCTGCAGCAATTTCCAGGTTTCCAGATTCTCGATACCCTCGGCTACTACCTTTAGCCCAAGCCCGTGGGCCATATCGATGGTGGATTTTACAATCAACTGATCCTGGGGCTCGGAATCTAGTTTTAACACAAAGGATTTGTCTATTTTCAGTTCTTGAACGGGTAGTTTGCGTAGCTGTGACAGCGAAGAATAGCCGGTGCCAAAGTCGTCAATGGAAAGAGTTACGCCTATGTTACGCAAGCGGTTAAGTGTCTCCATGGCTTCTTCAGGGTCTTCCATCAACGCGCCCTCTGTTACTTCCAGAGTGATGCGCTCCATGCTGTGGTGCCAGCCGCTAAAAATTTGGGCTACGCGATCGGTCAGCGCGGGCCAGGTCAGGTCCATTGCGGAAAGGTTGATGGCTACGCCGGCATCCAACCCCGCGTCGAACCAGGCGCGGGCATCGTTAGCCACCCTCTGCAGGATATGATCCGTTAGATCATTGATCTGCCCCGACTGCTCGGCGAGGAAGATAAATTCTTCCGGTGATATAAAACCCAGCTCAGGGTGTATCCAACGCACCAGCGCCTCCACCTGAAGTAGCTGCCCGGTGCCGTTGTGCAGCTTGGGTTGGTAGTTCATGTGTAGGCCATTGTTGCGAACGGCACTGTGCAGGTCAGAAACCAGTTTCAGCTCACGTAGATGGTCTTCATCCCGCCCACGCTCGTACCGTGTGACTGCAATGCCCTGCCGGAAGGCGTGTTCGAAGGTCAGGTTTACGCGCCTTCTCAGCTCGCTGTTATTGCTGGCGTCTGCGGGCAATTGCAGCGTGATCAGATGAGTTCGCAAGGAAAAGGGGGTGTTTTCAAAATTCTGCGGCGTTTCTACGGTGTCATGCAGAGCTTGCGCTCGCAGATCCAGTGCTTCCGGCCCGAGTTGTGGAATCAGTGTCAGGAACTCTCCGCCCCCCGTGCGAGCAATTATGCCGGCATCGGGAAGTTCATCGCGTAGCCGTTGTGAGAGGCCAAGCAGGACTTTGTCGCCGAATGCCAAACCGAGTGTATCGTTGATGTCCGATAGGTCGCTCACGCGCAGGCCAATCAGGCTGCAGGGTTTACCAGCGTCAAAGCTATCTTTGGCCGATTGCATCAAAGCGTTGCGGTTGCCTAGCCCGGTGACTTCGTCATGGGTTGCTGCATAGCGGATTTCCCCTTCGCGCCGGATAAGCCGAGCCAAAGTGTCACGAAGTGTATCCCTGAGCTGCCTCAGCTCGCCACCAGTGCGTATATCAGGAGCAGGTGGGTTGTCTCCATGGCCCACTGCCCGGGCATAATCGGCTAGTTGTAACACCGGTCGGCCGAGGTGCCTAGCAGTAAGAAGTGCCAGTAATATCGCCAGTGCCATGATTACAGTGACCAGCAGGGCGATTTCCAGGGCTCGGCTGTAGTATTTTTTCCGGCTCGCCTCCCGGCTGGTCAAAAGAAGCGCTTCGAATGAAATTTCCCCGAAACCTCCTAGATCCAGCATGCGGGTGAAGTAGCGATCGCTTTTGATAAAATTCTGGTTACTTTCAGATCTGTTCAGTGCGGGGTCTTCGGTACTGTCGATATCGGAGGATGTGGCAAGATTGATGAAACCACCCGGGCCGTTCGGGCTCGCTCGAAAAATAACCGAACTGCCACTTAGCCGGGCGATGACATTTGCCAGCTCCTGGTCCAGCTCGAAACCGGCAGCCAGCCATGCTCTTAACCCAGGCGCTTCTATGGGAATGACCAGCATCTCATAGCCACGCTGATCAATAGTCAGCAGTGAACGGGCAACACCGTTTTTACGCGCCGTAGCCAGTTGCATTTCGTTGATGTCGGGCGCTTCTTGGGTCAGCGTAGAGGCCAGCAGCTGTCCTTGGCCGTCCAGCAGCAACGCAAAATCCGCGTCTACGCGCCCACTGTGGTTTTCAAGAGCGCTGTTTAGAGTTGCCGGATCGCCGCTGGCAATGGCGGAGCGAAAACCAAAGTCGCGGACAGCGACATCCAGACGGGAAAATTCAAGATCAGTGCGCCGCTCAAGCACCTCGGTGGTCAGGCGCTCGGCGATGGTGAGCTGTTCCAGGGCGCGGCGGTTTTCGTCTTCAAACAGGTACACCATCATCAGCGCGCCGATCAGCAGGCTTACCAGCGCAACCAGCGCAACCATGGCCGTAACTAGGCGACCGCGAAATCCTATGCGACTAGTTAGTCCGTCCATCAAAGGTTCTGGAATCGTTTTTGAAGATTATTCATCGGGCCTTCGACGCTTGGCTCGGGCGTAAGCTCAATGCTGACGGTTTCGATACCGGCGCTTGTCATGCTGGCGGCCGTAATTTCCCGAACCACCGGCTTGGTATTGTCTGGCAGGCGCGGGTGCCAGATATTCAGTTTTAGCGAGCCGGGTACCTGAGCGTCGCCGAAGTCCAGCGCGATCGTTACCTCGCCCAGCTCATTGGTTTGGCCTATCGCACGGGCGTTAGCCACGACAATAAAAGCCTGCATGTGGTCGTGAATATTACAGCCTAGCTCTACAATTCCGGGCTGGTCAAACACAACCGGCGCTTCGGGCCTATTAGCATAAAGCTCAAGATTAAAGGTTTTCGCCGGCGAAAAAGAATAGACGTGGTGCTGGGTGTTGTCCTGATTGGGAAAGTCAACGCTGGAACCTACAGGCAGAATCAGCACGTGGGGATGAAACATTCGGTCTTTCTGAGTCACGGTTGACCGCACAGGAGATGGTTTGCTGCCGTCATTCATATACACCACAGCGTCAGCAACCGAACCAGTGCCGTCAGCAAGCTGAACCCTGATCGTCAACTCTTCTGCCAGTAAAGAAGCTGGCAGAAGGCAACAGGCTAGCAGCAAAACGGTTTGATTTTTCATTTTGGCTATGAACCTTTCGCTTTCGGTTGGGCAGAATCTTTCGATGAAGCAGAACCTGTCCGGGCGGGGTCAGGTACGGCTAGGTTCGCCCATGAACTTGTATACCAGCAGATTAGCACGAGTTGCTTCCATATCGACAAGCTCACCAGTCTTTACCTCTAAAGTGGCAATAGCGGTCGGATTTCAGTGAAGCTTCAGCAGACATGAAATCTCTGTTTGGCGCTCAGTTGCGGATGGTATATCGGCCGGAACCGAAGAAAAAAACCGCCGCCGCAGTCATTAGAAAGAAAAACTGCAGTTCTAGCTGCAGCCCGCCGTTGCTACTGAGCATCAATAATTGATGGCTGTGCACCAAGGCCAGGGCCACCAGCATGTTTGCGACAATCAACAGGGCGCCTATGCGGGTGTGAAAGCCCAAAATAATCATTAACGGGGCCAAGACTTCGCCAATAATCACGCCCCAGGCCAGAAACGCTGGCAGGTTGTGGCTGACTAACTGGGCCTCAATAGAACCCACGCCGTCCATTAGTTTGTCCATGCCGTGAAACAGAAGCAGACCGCCCAGAGTGAGGCGGATAATCAGTTTTCCAAGATCGGTATTGGCAAGCATGGTTTTGGCCTCGGGGAAGGTAAAAAAACAGCGCACAGCTTAACCGCTTCGGCGTCAGGCGCAAGCTAATGAATATCATATAACAAATGCTAGATGTAGAAGAGGCTAGCGCCGGCGACGATTGCCTAGAGTAAAGCGGATGTGATTACGTGTTAGCAGGCTTTCCCAATACTGTCGCATTGAGTCCCAGGCTGCGTTGTTGGCCTGTGCTACAAAAGGGTCTAGGTTCAGATCATAGTAGTCCGGGCTGCCCGCAATCTGCCGCACGGTGACGGCCACGGCATCGTCCAGCTCATTGGCGAACGGCTCACCAATGAGTTCATGAACGAGCAGGTTGGCCCGTGTGGCCTCCAGATCCACCAGTTGGCTGCGGCGGAAGCTGTGGTTGTTCTCGTACATGTCTTCCATCAGGCGGTGGCATAGATAGGCGCTGATCAGCAGCCCGTCAAGGCCTACATAGCGGCTAAGAAGCACCGACGGGTTGGTGAAAAAGCGGATGGCGGCGTCTAGAAAGGGCGTGACTAGACCTTCGTGACCGGCGTCGCGGGCACAGGTATCAACCGCATGAATCAGCCGCGGGGCCGTTTCGATGTATTCCACCGAAAACTGAAATAGGCAGCTAGCCGGTGTTCGACTGTTAAAGCTGATACATTCGGGTAGCGCCTGGGCACTCAGCTGCAGGTGGCGCAAAAAAGCGCCTGAGCGGGCTTCCCTGCACCTTGCAGTGTTAATGATGTCCAGGACTGCTTTCGGAGTCATGTGCACGGTTGCCGGTGTCGATACGTAAAAGGATCGCATGGCGCCTCCCGTTCATGTCACGGGTGTATGGTTTTGCAGGCAGATGGCCTGGCTAGGCGCAGGGTGAAGCCTGTGATGTGAATAAAGTGTAGACGACTATTTCAGCCTTGCCGGTCAAGGCACCAACAATTTAATTTGGCGGTGGGAAGCTGTTATTGGCTTTTATTATTACGAAACCAGCGTTCCTGACGGTTAAAGTGCAGATAGACCAACCCCATACTTAGCGCTCGCGCCAGCATCAGGCTGATCATCGCAAACCACAACCCGTGATTTCCCCAGTCGGTGGTGAGCCACCACACTGGCAAATACACGCCCAAGGCGGAAAACAGCATAGTGTTCTGCATGGCGCGGGTTTGGGTGGCGCCAATGAAAACGCCGTCAAACAGAAACCCCCATACTGCGGTGAAAGGCAGCAGCCACACCCAGGGCAGATACTGCCAGGCGTTGACTTGCACGGCTTCGATGTTGGTTAACAATCCGATCAGCGTCTGGCCACCCAGTACAAAGAGCGCTGTCAGCAGCAAGGCGCCCCAAACCGACCAGCGCAGGGCGGTGTCGAATACCCGCTTGAACTGGCGCCGGCTGCCACGGCCGACGGCCTCGCCGATCAGAGCTTCAGCGGCGTTGGCAAAGCCATCCAGAGCGTTGGAAATAACCAGAAGAAAAGTAAACAGTACCGCATTGGCGGCCAGAATGGCGTCGCCCTGGCGCGCGCCTTGAGCGGTAAAAAAGGCAAACGCCAGCAGCAAGGCGATGGTGCGCACCATAATGAAACGGTTTACCTGAAGTATGCGCAGGTAGTCTGCCAGGGTGCCGATCAGCGCGCGGGTCATGCGCTGGCTATCCGGCATGCGCCGTAACACGATCGCCAAACCAATCAGCGCCGCACCGTATTCCGCGATTACCGTAGCCATGGCCACCCCGCGGCTGTTCCAGCCGAACCCGGTCACAAACAGCACGTCCAACACCAGATTCACGCCGTTGGCCACCACCAGCATGATCATTGGGCCGCGAGAATACTGTGTGCCAATCAGCCAACCCACCAGTGTGTACTGGCATAGCACCGCCGGCGCGCTCCAGATGCGGATGGCGGCGTATTCGGAGGCCAATTCCAACACGCCTGCGCTGGGGTTCATCAGCGCCAGGCCGGCGTGTATCAATGGCTGTTGAAAAGTAATCAACACCAAACCGATGACCACTGCCAACAACAGCGAGCGCACCAGTAGTGCCACCTGCTCATGCTCGTCACGCTTGCCCCAGGCCTGAGCCGCTAAACCGGTGGTGCCCATGCGCATAAAGCCGAAGGTCCAGTACAGGATGCTGAACAGGTTGGCACCTACAGCCACGGCGCCAAGATATTGCGGATCTGGCAGGTGCCCTAGCACGGCGGTGTCTACCAGACCAAGCATCGGTACGGTAAGATTGGTGAGCATCAGCGGCCACGCCAACGCCCATAATCGGCGATCCAGGCGGGTTAAACGGTGCAAGGGCGTCATAAACGGTTATCCAGAATAGTCACGGCGGTAAAGCGCTGGAATCATAACATTGTTGAATTTCAGCTGTTTGTTAGCCTTTTCGTCATCTATTATGTCTATAATGGACTGCGAGACATTCCAAATCAGTCTTTCACCCGACGATAATAATTCATGTGGAGACGCAATATGCTTGTGCGCGCAAAGCGGGCTTTGGCCCTATGCGGCTTGGCTCTGTTCCCAGTTACGTCCATGGCGGACTGGACTATGAACATGAGCCCAGGTGTTACCCAGACCAGCAACGACATTTACGGCTTGCACATGACCATTCTGTGGATCTGTGTTGTCATCGGTGTTGTAGTGTTCGGCGTCATGTTCTGGTCGATCTTCGCCCATCGCAAGTCCCGCGGGCACAAGCCCGCGAACTTCCACGAGAACACCACGGTGGAGGTTCTCTGGACCATCATTCCTCTGGTTATTCTTGTGGCTATGGCGATTCCGGCCACAGTTACGCTGATTGATATGTATGACACCACCGAAGCCGATGTGGACATCAAGATCACCGGTTATCAGTGGAAATGGAAATACGATTACTTGGATGACGAGTTCGGTTATTTCTCCAGTTTGAGCACCCCCCGCGACCAGATTAATAACCGCCAGACCAAAGGTGAGAATTACCTGCTGGAAGTCGATAATCCGCTAGTAGTGCCGGTGGGCCAGAAAGTGCGGTTATTGATGACCGCAAACGACGTGATTCACTCTTGGTGGGTGCCAGAGTTCGGGCTGAAAAAAGACGCCATTCCCGGTTTTATCAACGAAGCCTGGATACGGGTGGACACGCCGGGCACCTATCGCGGCCAGTGCACCGAGTTGTGCGGTAAAGACCACGGCTTCATGCCCATTGTTGTAGAGGCGGTGTCGCAGGCCGAATACCAGACCTGGGTTGGTGAGCAGCGCGCTGCGGCCGAGAAAGAAAAAGAACTGACCCAGAAAGAATGGACCATGGCCGAGCTGATGGAGCGCGGTGAGCAAAGCTATCAAAGCGCTTGTGCCGCCTGCCACCAGGCAGATGGCAACGGCCTGCCGCCGTCGTTCCCTGCACTGCGTGGCAGTGCCATCGCCTTAGGTGACATGACTGGCCATATCGATATTGTGGTTAACGGCAAGCGCGGGACCGCCATGCAAGCTTTTGGCGAGCAGCTCAGCGAAGTCGATATTGCTGCGATCATCACTTATGAGCGTAACGCCTGGGGCAACAACGTGGGCGACATGGTGACGCCCAAGGAAATTTTTGATTATAAAGTTCAGCAACAACAGTGACCTGTTGGCGGCGCCAAGCTGCCAACCAAGGCCTCTACAAGAATAAAACGGCGGTTACGGGAGATATTATGAGTACGGTTTCAGACGCTCACACCCCAGAGCACATCTCAGAACACACGCACGATCATCACGGTCCGGCTAAGGGTTGGACTCGTTGGCTGTTCACTACCAACCATAAAGATATTGGGACCATGTACCTGATATTCAGTTTTGGTATGTTCCTGTTGGGCGGCACCATGGCCATGGTCATCCGCGCTGAACTGTTCCAGCCCGGGCTACAAATCGTACAGCCGGAATTTTTCAACCAGATGACCACCATGCACGGGCTTATTATGGTGTTTGGTGCGGTGATGCCGGCTTTTGTGGGCCTGGCTAACTGGATGCTACCGTTGATGGTCGGCGCACCGGATATGGCGTTGCCGCGGATGAACAACTGGAGCTTTTGGTTGCTGCCTTGCGCTTTCCTGATTTTGGTATCCACTCTGTTTATGGACGGCGGCGGCCCCAACTTCGGTTGGACCTTCTACGCGCCGTTGTCGACCACTTACGGTCCGCCTAGCACCACTTACTTTATATTTGCGCTGCACATTGCCGGTGCGTCGTCGATTATGGGTGCCATCAACGTGATTGCCACCATACTGAATATGCGTGCGCCGGGCATGACCCTGATGAAAATGCCTTTATTTGTATGGACTTGGCTGATTACAGCATTTCTTTTGCTGGCGGTTATGCCGGTGCTTGCAGGTGTGTTGACCATGATGCTGATGGACATCAACTTCGGTACCAGCTTCTTTGACGCTTCCGGCGGCGGCGATCCGGTGCTGTTCCAGCACATATTCTGGTTCTTCGGGCATCCCGAAGTCTATATCATGATTTTGCCGGCGTTCGGCGCCGTTTCACACATAATTCCGGCATTCTCCCGCAAACCGCTATTTGGCTATGCCTCTATGGTGTACGCAGTGGGCGCCATTGCGCTGCTATCATTCCTGGTATGGGCTCACCACATGTTTACGGTGGGGATTCCCATCGCCGGTCAACTGTTCTTCATGTACGCCACTTTGCTGATCGCGGTACCTACCGGGGTCAAAGTGTTTAATTGGGTAGCGACCATGTTCCGCGGTTCGCTGACGTTCGAAGCACCGATGCTGTTCGCTATTGCATTCGTTATTTTGTTCACAGTGGGTGGGTTTTCCGGTCTGATGCTGGCCATTGCTCCGGCCGATTTCCAATACCACGACACCTATTTTGTAGTGGCGCATTTCCACTACGTGCTGGTGCCAGGCGCAATCTTTGGTATCTTTGCTTCTGCGTACTTCTGGCTGCCCAAGTGGACCGGCTATATGTATGACGAAACCCTGGCCAAGACGCATTTCTGGTTGTCGTTTGTGGGTATGAACCTGGCGTTTTTCCCCATGCACTTTTTGGGACTTGCAGGTATGCCGCGGCGAATTCCGGATTACGCCCTGCAATTTGCCGATTTCAATATGGTATCTAGCATTGGGGCATTCCTGTTCGGGGCTACCCAGCTTCTGTTCCTCTTCATTGTAGTAAAATGCGCCCGCGGCAGCGGTGAACCAGCGGCGGCTAAGCCCTGGGACGGCGCAGAGGGCCTGGAATGGACGGTACCCTCACCTGCGCCCTATCACACCTTCTCCACACCACCGGAGGTGCATTAATCATGTCGGAACACCAAGAGTATTATGTACCGGAACAAAGTAAGTGGCCGATTATTGCTACGTTTGGATTGGGTACGACGCTGTTCGGTGCGGCGACCATTATGGTCGATGGCGGTCAGGGTGCCAGCACCAGCAGCGGGTGGATGATCTTTGCGGTCGGCCTGTCATTGATGGCTTATATGATTTTCGGCTGGTTTGGCAATGTGGTGCGTGAAAGCCGCGCCGGCCTTTACAGCCCGCAAATGGATCGGTCTTTCCGCTGGGGCATGAGCTGGTTTATTTTTTCTGAAATCATGTTTTTCGCAGCGTTTTTTGGCGCCCTGTTTTACGCCCGAGTGTTTGCAATTCCCTGGCTGGGGGGCGAGGGCGATCGCGGTAGCTCGAATATGTTGTGGGAAGGGTTTCAGGCGACTTGGCCGCTGATTAACACGCCCGACCCCAGCTTGTACCCAGCGCCCAAGGGCGTCATAGGGCCCTGGGGCTTGCCGTTAATAAACACCATTTTATTGGTCAGCTCGTCATTTACCATTACCGTTGCCCATCACGCGTTAAGGGCCGATAACCGTAAAAAACTGAAGCTGTGGCTTGCTGCCACTATTATTCTGGCACTGGTATTTGTGGGTTTGCAGGCCGAAGAATACATGCACGCCTATCAGGATTTGAACCTGACCCTGCAGTCCGGGATTTATGGCAGCACCTTCTTCATGTTGACAGGGTTCCACGGTGCTCACGTGATTTTGGGCACAATAATGCTGATCGTGATGTTAATACGCATCAGCAAAGGTCATTTTAGCGCTGACAGTCACTTCGGGTTCGAGGCGGCAGCCTGGTACTGGCATTTTGTCGACGTGGTCTGGTTGGTGTTGTTTGTCTTTGTGTACGTGGTCTGACATCACTCATCTGCTTTGTCAGAGCTACGGCCAGGGCAGAGTTAGGGTGTAGGATTAAGCGTCAAGCCGCCTTGCCAGAGCGACAGCAGAATGACCAGCAGCAACAGCACGCTCAGGGCAACGCGCAGCGCGAGGGAATTGATAACGCGATTGGTCTTTCCACCGTCGCGTATCAGAAAAAAAAGGCCGCTGAACAGGCTGACGATCACCGCCAGTAGCAGGGCAACAATGAGTATTTTTAACATGTACAGGTCCGTTTGGTTAGTCGGTCTGTTCACTATAGCAAAGCATGGGTAATTCGCAGGGTTCACGGCGTTACTGGCACTGGGATTGGCGTCTTATGTTGTTTAGCGGGCTATTTTTACCGCTGTTGCTGGGTTTAGGGGTATGGCAATTGCAACGTGCCGAGTTTAAACAGCAACAGCAGGGCCAGTGGCAACATCAGGCGTCTGAACTGGCCTGGCCGCAGCTGGTAGAGCAGGGCCTGGATGCGGGTCGACCTGTGAAGCTTGACGGATCATACGGCGACACCACCTGGCTGCTGGATAATCGCACCCGCGATGGCATGGCCGGATACGAGGTGTTAACGGTGTTTTATCCGCTCCAGGGGCCGGCGCTGGTGGTTAATCGTGGCTGGGTAATTGCACCGCGTACCCGTCAGCAGTTGCCGGAAACCTCGGTGACACAAGAGCGGGTAGAAATTTCCGGGCGCCTGGCAGACTTTCCCCAACCACCTGTGCTGGCGGCAGTTCAGGCCAGCAGTGGTTGGCCAAGGCGGGTGCAAAGCCTGCCTCCGGAAGTGGCGCAAGATGTGGTGCCGGAATTGCCTGGGTTGATTTTGCGTCTGGTTGACAAGAACCAGCCGGGCGCGTTGCGGGCCGACTGGGCGCCGGACCGAATGGCCACTGCAACCCATTACGGTTACGCCACCCAGTGGTTTGCGTTGGCGCTAGCGCTGACTATATTGACGGTGGTGGCCAGTTACCGTAAAGCTGCAGACTAGCGATACAGCAACTCTGTAGTAATTTTCGCAGTTTTATTTAATAGTCGTCCTACAACAGCCGTGACCCGTTCAGGAGCCAATAATGACAACATCGGTGGCCCAGCAGAGTGCCCAGACAGCTTCGCCCAAGCCCATGAGTCCGAAGCAGATACGCAAAGGGCGGCGCATGGCGCTGCTGGTTATGGCCGTAGGTTTTGGCCCAATTATTCTGGCTAGCGCGATGTTCTATGGCGGCTGGCTCAATCCGGCTGAGCACACCAACAACGGTGCTCTGGTGACGCCCCTTGTTCCGCTCAGTGATTTGCAGTTGCAAACCGCGCCGGGAACGCCGCTGGCAGCTCGTTTCGGCCCCACGCAAACCAGCGCCACGTGGTTGCTGCTGGTGGTTGCGGACAACTGCACAGAGGTTTGCCAACAACTGTTGTACACCACGCGCCAAACCAACATTGCGCTCGGCAAATACGCCACACGGGTCAGCCGTGGTGCGGCCCTGACAAGCCTGCCACCGGCTCTGGCCCAGCGTTGGCCGGCAGACTTTGAGCGTATGGAGCGTTTTACGCCGTTGCCGGCCCAAACGCCCGTATGGCCGCCGGGGGTGGAGCCATCCGAGGCGCCACAACTTCTGCTGGTAGACCCCTTAGGCAACATTATGATGCGCTACCCGGCAAGTGTGCCGGGGGGTGATGTGCTGGATGACCTGAAACATCTGCTGAAAATTTCGCGAATAGGCTAAGGCGGGTGATGATGACAAAGAATTACGCCGACAATGCCGAATCCATAACAGTAGCTCGTCTGATGTTGAGTCTAGCCGTTCTGGCCGTTGGGCTGGCCGTGGTGGTGATCATGCTCGGCGCCTGGACTCGGCTGGTACACGCCGGCCTGGGTTGTCCTGACTGGCCCGGTTGTTACGGCTTTCTGACGGTGCCGCAAAGCGAAACCAGCATTGCCATTGCCAATGCGCGCTTTCCGGAAACTCCGGTGGATGTTGCCAAAGGATGGCCCGAGATGATTCACCGCTATGCTGCCGGCATGCTGGGCCTTTTGGTTTTCGGGCTGGCAGCTTACGCTGTGCGCCAGCGCAAGCTGAATGTCCCGGTAAAACTGCCTCTGTTTATAGCCGGTTTTATTGTGCTGCAAGGCGCATTTGGCATGTGGACCGTTACCCTGAAACTGTGGCCCCAAGTGGTGGCTTTGCATTTGCTCGGAGGCTTTACCACCCTGAGTTTGCTAGCGTTGCTGGTGTTAAGATTACGCAGCCGCGTTCGGGACGGGCCGGTGGAAACAGCCGTGTTAAAGTCTGCACGCTCGGGCTCGCGCCTTCGCCCGTGGCTTTATGGCGGGTTGCTGCTGGTGATTATGCAGATTGCCTTGGGCGCGTGGACAGCCGCTAACTATGCTGCCGTGGCCTGCACCGACTTACCCACCTGCGGTGGCCAGTGGTGGCCGCAGGGAATGGATTTTGCCCACGGCTTTGACATAACCCAGCACGTTGGCCCCAATTATCTGGGCGGGCAGCTCAACGCTGATGGCCGGGTGGCTATTCATGTCAGCCATCGTCTCGGCGCCGTTGTTGTTCTGGTTTATTTCAGCGTGCTACTAACGCTGCTGTGGGTCCGGCGCCGGCGCAATGGCTTGGGTCAGTCAGTGGCTGTGGTCGCGGTTTTTCTGCTAGCACAGATTGCGCTGGGCTTGGCTAATGTGATTCTCTACATTCCGCTGGCGGTCGCCGTGGCCCATAACGCCACCGGTGCGCTGTTGCTTCTGAGCGTAATTCAGCTGATCTGGCATCAACGTCAGTTGTCCCAGGGCTTGCCGGCGCAGCCTTCGGGCGCTGAAGATAATAAAAACAATTCGATGAACTCAGGAAAGCACCAGGAGATAACGGCATGAGTGAGCAAGCGAACGTCTTGCCGGTACCGGCCAACACTATTGGCAACCCCGTTGACGCCTCTTTAGAAAATTCGGCCAATAACCGTGCCGCTGCACACTGGCGTGACTATCTGGAGCTGACCAAGCCCAAGGTTGTCGCGATGATGATTCTGACGTCGGTCATCGGCATGCTGCTGGCGGTTTCCGGTCTGCCGTCTTTGCAGGTTCTGGTATTTGGCAACGCTGGCATTGCGTTACTGGCTGGGGCGGCTGCAGTGATTAACCACGTGGTAGATCAGAAAGTGGACGTTGTGATGGCGCGCACTCACAAACGCCCGGTAGCCACAGGGCGGATTTCTGCTGCTGAAGGACTTTTGTTCGCAGGCGTGTTGGCACTGAGTGGCATGGCGATATTGATGTTGCTGGTGAACAGCCTGACGGCCTGGCTGACACTAGCGTCGCTGGTGGGTTATGCCGGCGTGTATACGTTGTTTCTGAAACGAGCCACGCCACAGAATATTGTGATTGGCGGGCTAGCCGGCGCCATGCCGCCGCTGCTGGGCTGGACTGCAGTAACCGGGCAGGTAGACGGCCACGCGCTGTTGTTGGTGCTGATTATTTTTGCCTGGACACCACCGCATTTCTGGGCACTGGCGATTCACCGTAAGGAAGAGTACGCCAAGGCCCACATTCCCATGCTGCCGGTGACCCACGGTAATTACTACACGGAATTGCACATTCTGCTGTACACTATTATTCTGCTTGCGGTTAGCCTGCTACCGTTTGTGACTGGAATGTCCGGCATGATTTATCTGGTCGGCGCCCTTGTGCTTGGCTTACGCTTTTTGCAGTATGCAATACGCTTGCTGCGCGATGACGACCGGCGCGTAGCGCTGGACACCTTCAAATATTCCATCACCTATCTGATGGCGCTGTTTGTCGTGTTACTGGTCGATCACTATGCCTTTATTTGACGCCTGATATGGAGCCCCGATGACCCGCCAGATTCGCACAACGTTAATTTTGCTGGTACTGGCGGTGGTGGCTGTATTCAGCCTGTCGATAGCTCGTTATTGGCTGGCAGAGCCAGCGCCGGTCGAGCAGCCACCAGACTTGGCCAGCGCCAATATCTATGTGTACGAGCAGCCGCGGCCGGTGATTGAATTTGAACTTACCGATGAAAACGGCCAGACCGTTACCCGTGAAAATCTCCGCGGCCATTGGACCTTTGCTTTTGTAGGCTACACCAACTGCCCGGATATCTGCCCGGTAGCCATGGCGGCCCTGCGCCAGACCAACAAACTACTGCCTGCGACTTTGCCCCAGCCTCGTTACCTGCTGATTAGCGCTGATCCAGAACACGACACGCCTGAAGTTTTAAAAAACTATACCGGCTTCTTTGGTGAAAATTTCCACGGTTACAGTGGTGATATAGACATAACCCGCGCCTTAGCGACCAGTTTGGGGGCGGTGTTTGTGCAGCGTGACACGGAGGGTGGTTTACTGGTGGATCACAGTGGCCATTTTGCATTGATCGGCCCTTCGGCCGAAGTGGTGGCGTTGATACAGCCGCCCCATAAACCGCAGCAATTAGCCGATGGCTTCGAGCAGATTTACCGCTGGGCAGATCGCCAGCGTCAGACAAACAGCGCCGCTTATTAATTCAGTCCTGCTTCAACGTTTTTTATAATCACAAGTAACTCACATGATTCAGAAAACGGCTTCTGCTTCGCTTCACTCGTCGCCTGCCACTCCCCGCGAACTTTTTACCGCACTGGCCGCCGGTGCAGTGCTTCTTCTTGTGGTGCACGGCCTTGGGCGCTTTATGTACACCCCACTTTTGCCTTATTTGGTGAATGACGGCCTGTTTTCCGCCGCAGATGGCGCGGCCGTGGCCACCTGGAATTACATGGGCTATCTGATGGGTGCCGTGCTGGCCATCCGCTGGCATCGCATTGACCATATTCGCCGTATTTTGCCACTGGCCGTGGTGGCGCACATTGTCACTACTTTGCTGGTGGCGGTTGAAACCGATCTGACGGCTATTTCCACAACCCGCTGGCTTAACGGCGTGGCCAATGGAGTGGTGTTTGTGCAGGCACCAGCGCTTATTCTGGAGTGGCTTGTGTTGCGTAACCGCGCCAGCCTGAGCGGACTGGTGTATTTCGGCGTGGGTTTTGGCCTCCTATTGTCCGCAGGTGTGGTCAGTGGCACGGCGGACTGGCTGGAAGGCCCGGAACGCTGGTGGCCTGCTGCAATTATTTCTATTCCGCTGGCGGCCTGGGGCACCTGGAAG
>JBALXR010000032.1:0-28837 GCA_036960525.1 Marinobacter sp. | reverse complement strand
GTTTTGACGCGACAGCCGCCAGCCCTGAATGAGCCGACCGGGAGGGGGTAGGTAAATCGTCATTGGCTAAGCTGGCAAAGACCGGTTGGGTAGCCTTCAGTTATCGCTAACCCACTTCAAAAGGTTTGCGGCCATACAGGGGAGGGGGGTAGGTATAAACTTCAGCGGCAACGGCGACCGGAAACCACACCCAACCCCATACACAGATTTTTTCTGTTAACTGCGACCTGTTAACAATGGCGTTAACTCACTTGATGGCAGGGCACCCTGCTGGCCAGCATGGGGCACGATAGCGGCAAAATCTGCGCACCCACCATATTTTAAGAACGGGCAGTCTCATTGAGGCTGCCCGTTTTCTTATGTGTGTTCAGAATTCCGCTTCTAAGCTCCTAGTAAAGATTGCCCGCAAACCCTCACCACATTGCCATTCAGTCCACCCGACCCCGGGCTACACAGCCAGCTGACGGTTTCGGCCACATCCACCGGCTGCCCGCCTTGATACAGGCTGTTTATGCGCCGCCCCGCTTCACGAACGCCTATGGGCATGGCGTCTGTCATTCTGGTTTCAATAGAACCGGGTGCAACCGCGTTTATGGTAGTGCCGTTTTTGAGCTGCAGTGCTTCAGCCTGTACATACCCAATAAGCCCGCTTTTCGCCGCGGCGTAATTGCTTTGCCCGCGATTGCCGGCAATACCGCTGACCGATGACAGGCACACAATGCGCCCATCGGTATGCAGTAATTCATGCCTTTGAATTCTTTCGGTTATGGCCATGGCCGCCGTCAAGTTCACGCTGATGGCGGCGTCCCATGACCGCTCTGGCATATTGCCCAAGGTTTTGTCGCGGGTAAGTCCGGCATTGTGAATCAGCATGTCCACACCACCGAACTGCTCAATAAAATTGGCAATCAGCTGGGGTGTATCGGCTTCGGTAAGGTCCAGCGCCAGAGAGTGGCCTTTCAGGCTTTGCATCTGCTGATGTAATTCGTGCTGCGCGGCGGGTAAGTCCACTCCGATGACGGTAGCTCCATCGCGGCTTAGGGTTTGTGCGATGGCCAGGCCAATCCCGCGGGCGGCACCGGTAACCAGGGCCAGCTTGCCGGTAAGGGGGGCCACAGGGTTGGTGGCTGCTGCGCTGGTGCTTTTATCGATCTGTGCAACCTGTCCGGACACATACGCTGATTTTGCGGACAGAAAAAATCGCAGGCTGGAGCTCAGGTTGTTTTGGGCACCAGTGGCAACCCTTAATAAGTTCGCAGTAGCACCTTTCTTACCAATTTCTTTAGCGATGCTTCGCACGAACCCTTCCAAAGCCTGTTGTGCCGCTGCATGGTTGGGCTTACGGCAATTTTTTATGGGCTGGCCTAGCACCAGCACCCGCCCATGCTGGGCCAGGCTTTTTATGCTGGAGTGAAAAAACTGATAGATCGCACTCAGCTCGTCGGGCGTTTTTATGCCGCTGGCGTCGAACACCAGGGCAGAAAAATTGCCAGGCTTGCCCAGCGGCAGCACCATGGGTTTCGTCCGGTTTCCAGCCTTGGCGGAATCTACCAGTCGTTTATCGCCGCTGGCGTGATAGAGATTGGCCGCACTGGCGCCCAGTGTTCGCCCCACCTCGGAAATCAACTTGCCGCCGCTTGCGGCGCCTAGCAGAACATCGCCTTCAATGAACGGCTGGTCTACCCGTTTCAGCCGCTGCAAAGGCACTGGCGCGGGCAAACCCAGGGTATTGGCTGCAGTTTGCCCCAATGAAGTGTTGATCAGCTTGAAGTAAAGATCCGGCATGGTAGTGGTCCTTTGGCGGTGATGACGTTTTCTATAAACAGATAGCATTAAGCATACCCTTTTTGAACATCGCCCCAAGGGCGATGCCGGAGGCAATTGGCGAGCGAGCAGGCTCGTGCGATTTATGACTCATTGCCAATTTAGCCTTTGACACGGTGTCGAGTTGTCCGTAGTATGCGCTCCTCGTTAGCCGGAAGCAGATCAAAATTTCTCGGTTAACAACAAGTTTGATGCGGGGTGGAGCAGTCTGGTAGCTCGTCGGGCTCATAACCCGAAGGTCGTTGGTTCGAATCCAGCCCCCGCTACCATATAAGAGAAAGGCAGGCCAGTAACTTACTGGTCTGCCTTTTTTGCGTTTGAATAGCAAGAAAGCTCTGTGACGTATGTGTGGCGCCTAAGAAAAGCGAGTGTCTATCGTGCCACTGTTGCATTGGTCATTAGCTGCCATAATGCTGCAGAGTGTGCACGTTACTGTCAGCAGTGCGCGATTTTTCAACAACGCGATAGCGCCTAAGCCATTTTCCAGAGACGCCCTGACCACCATCCACCTTATTGCCAGATCTGGCAGCTTTGCGGTGGCCGCTGAACGCCTGAATCGGGTGCCTTCCGCGGTCAATTACACCGTTAAGAAACTGGAAGAGAAGCTGGGCTTTGCGTTATTTGACCGGAGCGGGCACCAGGCCAGACTGACCGCGGCCGGGTAATATTTTATCGAACAGAGCCATTGGATTGTGGACTCCTACGAGGAGTTGGTGCGCAACACCGCGATGATCAGCACCGGTATGGAAGTGTTGTTTTCTTTGGCTATCAACAACATTATCAATCGCGAAGGGCTGGTTTACACTGACCGGTATTCCGTCGGTCGATTCGATTCTGGTGGCGTTTGTAGGGTATTTCCTGCTGTCACGCTTTGGCACTGCCAAAAAAGTGGTTCAGGCAGGCTAATCCCCCCGATTGTGTTGAATGCAAAAAACCGGACGCCCGTACATTGGGCGCTCCGTTTTTTATGCTCAATCCTTAGCCCTTGTCGCGGTCTATGATCCACTGCTCCAATGCGCTGGCCTCCATGGGTTTACCGAAATAGTAACCTTGAATAGTGTCGATGCCTTGTTCCGTCAGGAACAGGAACTGTTCTTCGGTTTCCACCCCTTCGGCCAGCACCCTAAAGCCAAGGCTGTGGCCCAAAGCCAAAACGGTTCGGATAATGGCCACGTCGTAGGCGTCGTGTGGCAAGTCGTCTATAAACACTTTATCAATTTTGAGGCAGGTTACCGGCAGGTGCTTGATGTGGGCCAGGGATGAATAGCCGGTGCCAAAATCGTCGATGGCCAACAGAACTCCCATGTCCAGCAATGCCTGTAATAACTCGATGGTGCTGTCATCCCGTTCCAGAGCGCCTTCGGTAATCTCAAGTTCCAGCATACTTGCCGGTAATTGATGTTTGGCTAGCAGGTCGCGGATATGATCGGCGAAACCCGGCACCAGCTGCTGTGGCGCAATGTTCACCGCCACCTGTGGAACAGGGTGGCCCTGGTCGCGCCAGCGGACCATTTGCGCCATGGCTTTTTCGAGTACCCAGTCGCCCAACAATCCGATTAGCCCCAGCTCTTCGGCCAGTGGAATAAACATGGCGGGCGACATCAAACCGTTCACCGGATGCTGCCAACGCACCAGCGCTTCAACTCCGAGCAGCGCCGCAGTCTTGCAATCTACCTGCGGCTGATAATTCAGCGTCAGTTCGTCATTCTGAATCGCCCGGCGAAGCTCGCTGGCCACCTCGAACTTACGTTGCAGGCGCTCGGCCAGCAACGGTGTAAACAGCTCAATGCTGGATGGGCCGCGTTCCTTGGCAAGATACAACGCGGTTTCCGCGGCTTGCATCAGCCCCTGGGCATCGGCGGCATCTTCGGGGTAGAAGCTTATGCCCACGCAAACGGAGGGGATCAGTTCGTGGCCTTCGAGCTTCAGTGGTTTGGCTAGCGCATTGAATAGCGTCTGCACAATCACTGCAATGCGATCACGGTTTGTGACCTGCTCAAGCACCAGCACAAACTCATCGGCGCCCCAACGGCACAACAGACTATTTTCCGGGCAAGCTTCGGCCAGGCGCTGGGCGACTGCTCGTAGAAAGCTATCACCGGTGTGATGGCCCCGGGCATCGTTGAGCAGTTTGAATCGGTCGATGTCCAGAAACACAACGGCAACTCCAGGCACAGCCTGAGCTCTTTCTCTAATCACATGGCTGACTTTGTCCAGGCAGTATTGACGGTTGGGTAAGCCCGTAAGCGGGTCGTGGTTTTGAGCAAAAAACAGATTGTTTTCGGCTTCTTTGGCTTTGGATACGTCGGAAAAAACCGCCACATAGTTGCGGATACTGCCGTCGTCGTTATGAATTATGGAAATGCTGCCCAGCTGAGGATAAACCTCGCCATTTTTGCGGCGGTTCCAGATTTCACCTCTCCAACGGCCGTTTTCGCTCAGGGAACGCCACAATGCCTCATAAAAATGAGCCGTGTGAATCCCTGACTGCAGAATTGAAGGGTTACGACCTATCGCTTCTTGCGAGGTATAACCGGTAATTTCACAGAAAGAGCGGTTAACAGACTGGATACGTCCATCGGCACCGGCAATAACCACAGCTTCAGACGTCTGGTCCAGGAAGGTTTGGCTGGTAACCGGTTGCTGATCATTGCCGTCTTGGTCTTGCTGCCGCAGGCCATTGCGCTGGTGCAGCTCCTCGATGATCAGCTGATATTTTTGGCGTTGGCTCACATCGTGAACGGTCAGAACCACGCCTTGGCCAGGGCCGGCACCGCTTTCAGGCTGCCACATCGTTGCTTCTACCCACACGGAATGGCGGTCTGTATGTCGAAGTCTGAGGGTGATTTTTTGCGTTACTCCGGCTTGCTCTAGCGCTCGCTGGGCCCGTTCGAAGGTGTCGACGCCTTCATCGTTCAGCAAAAGGGTGAACGGGGTTCCCTGCAGGCTTTTCACGGTGTGGCCCAGCAGGGTTTTCACAATTGACGAGACATAACTGATCGTACCGTCGCCGTGCAAGCGCACGGTCATATCATTGGACAGCTCCGCCAGTCTGCGGAAATCCTGTTCTGGTTGCAGTAGTGGCTGCTGGCTGAGCTGTTTGATAAACGCATGGGCCAGATTCTCTGCGGTTTCGATTTGTAGGTTGCTCCAAGGCTCGGATTTATTGTGCTGGGTCTGAGTTAAGTGTTTGGGGCCACGGCACCAAAGTAGATAATTGTCCACGGTATGGTTTAGAGGCGCTAGCAAAACGCCGCAGGCGACGTTAGCGTAGCTTCGCGCCGGCGGATAGACCTGAACCAGCTCATCCGTGTGAAACAGGCGTCCGAGTTCCAGCTGTTTTAAATACTGTTCCAAACCCGAAATTTGCCCGGTCGTTGGGGTTTTACCATACGCGTAATGCTGGCCGTTACTGATCAGCACCATGCCCGTAGCGTCCATTATTGACATCAGTTCTACGCTGGTAGCCGGGTCTAGGGCGTCCAGTTGTTTTTCCGGCGCGTCCAGTAAAAAGCGAGTGACCCGCTCCTTGATTTTCTGCTGCTTATTGCGCTGCAAATCTGGCAACTTGATGGAAATTGTTCTGCCGATAAATTCGTATAGCTCCCGCTCCCGCAGGGTTACATTTTTTGGGGTGTTGTGATGACACATCAGCATGCCCCATAGCCGGCCATTCTGGGTCAGCGAAATGGTCAGAGCAGCTGCTACACCCATATTGCCCAAATATTTCAGGTCAGCCAGCGGCAGCGAACGATATGCCGAATAGGTCATATCCAGAGGCTGGTTGGTACCGATATCCTGGGCGCCATGCACGGGCACCGTGGCGCACTTTCTGTTGGCGGTCACCCACGTCAGGTTTTGGCTATTAAACGCCCGGGGCTGGGCTGGAATATCCGACGCCGGAAAACGGTTTCCCAGAAAGCTGTTCATCTGCGCTGAACGGCTTTCTGCGATCACTTCGCCATCCAGATTGTGATCGAATTGATACATCATCACCCGGTCGTAACCGGTCACTTGGCGTACCAGTTTTGCCACTTTTTGGGTGTAACTGTGTAGGTCCTGCTCGCGGTTAAGCTGCCAAAGCAGGTCCCGAGTAGGTATGAAAACTTGGTCGAAAAGCGCGTTCTGATCCTCGGTCTCGGTCTGCAGTTCCAGTTCTACCAGCCAGTGGTGGTTGTCATAAGAGACCGCTGCGTTGCAGCTCAACCAATTGTTGCCCCGGCGGATGCTCAGATCCAGCAAGACTGAAGATCGCCAGTCACCGAGGCCTTTCAGGCTGGGTATCTGTTCGATATCTGCGGCGTTGGCGAACTCGTTAAAATTGCGCCCGAGCACCGCGGTGTATGGTAATTGCAGCAATTCATCAACGTTTTCACTGCAGTACTGGATGAAGAATTGGCTATCCAGTGCCAGCAACACACCCTGGGGTTGAATGGATCCGGTTTGATGTAACCGCTTTTTTTCTGATTCGGCGGGTTTCTGCGGTGACATGTCCATCCAGAAATTGTGACATTAGAGAAATAGGTAACAGGCGTAAACGCTAACCTACTGTTGCTTCAACTTAATTACTATAGTAGCGCACCTAAATATTTGTTTTACAGAATTACTGAATAATGGCTATTAACGTTGGAGAAAAAGAGCAAAAGCCTAGGTATTTTATCGGCACCCGGGCTATGGCCCTTATTATCACGGCAGGTTTTCGCGCCAGCGTTTGACCTTCACCTGCGTTTTCACGGCTTCCAGAATTTCCTGAATCATCTCGATCAGCGCCTGGTTGGCCTGGTGCCCTTTACGCCCGGGTTTGACATTGGGTAACACGGCTGCCACCAAATCATCAATAAAGGCGTGATTGGCGCTTGAGGCCAGGTCTTCCAGGATTTGATGAACAATGTTGGCGACAATATCCCCCACCGAGTCTTCTAGGGTGCGGGCGATGGTTCCACCAACCACCGGCAACAGCTTTAAGCGCGACAGTTCGATGTTTTGCTGCAGAGCGTGGTCAACCCGGGTTTCCAGATAGCTGCGCAGGGCGCCGCGATTTGGTACATAGCTTTCTTCGGCGGCTTTTGCAACCCGGGCTGACAGCCAGTTACTGATCATTTGCCGTCGCGGATACAGCACCTGCTGCTGAATTTGGTTCACCAGCGGTGAACCCCGGCCGGCTTCGCATTGAATGCCACTGATGACTTTTAACACGATACGGTCTGAAAGCTCTTCCATGAACGCTTCGTAATAGAAGTTGATAAACTGATAAGCCCGATACTGGGTAATATCGATGATGCCGTAGCGGTGTAACCGGTGCACAATCGAGATTACCCGCAGCAAGCGTAAAATACGGAAACCGCCGATCGGTATGCAGCCCACCAGGTCGTACCAATGAATGAACGGGTAGAAGTACCAGCGGCCGTATTCGCGGGTTTTCACCGCGTGACCCCAGCGGACAAAAAATTCCGTCAGAAAGGCCGTTACAAACATCAGGTCGTAAAAAATAAAGTTTTCGTGAATGGGTTGATAAGCCGTTTGCAGCGCCGGGAAGATTTCTTTCAGGATATTTTGAATGGCGACAAAGTTGTAAATGGAATCCCAGATGATGAGGGCCATATTCACCATCAGCAGGCCCAGCATCAGAAAATCCAGTATAAACCAGATAAACTCGTGGCTGGATTTGAGTTTTTGACGGTTTATATTCAACATGATGAAAGAGTTCCGGCCGGTAACTGGCGATCGTTTTAGCGAAAGTTGCACGCCAAGGTTAGCGCATTTTACGTGGCTGAACGACTTGTCCACAGTGAGTAAATTACACTGCGACATCTCATAAAATTTCAGGCTCGCCAGGTCACATAGATTCCTGGTGGCTCAAGAACAGAATTCACTCTATGGCACCACAAAACATTTTGGCCTGTCTGCTGCGCACTGGGCGGGTAATGCTGGTACTGATTAGCGTGTCGATGCCGGCCCTTGGCCAGCAGGTCAAGGTTCAGGTGCAGGGCGATTATCCGCAATTGCAGGATAACGCCGAAGCGTTTATCGGCGACGTGGAGGGGCGCAGCGTAAGTAATCTGCGGCGCTATGCCTCTACCGCGGTAAACCAGGCCAGCGAAGCACTGCGGGCACTGGGTTATTACAACCCGGATATCAGCTGGCAGCTGGAGCAGGGCGATGAAGACGCTGACAAGCCGCCGCAACTTCTTTTAATCATCGTGCCCGGTGAACCGGTGCGGGTAAAAACGCGGCAGGTAGATATTAGCGGCCCGGGGGCAGAAGATGCCAAATTTAGTGGTAACCTGCCTTTAAAGCCGTCGCTTGGGGCCGCGCTCAACCATGGCGAATATAATGCCCTGCGTGACACTTTACCCATCCGTGCCCGCCGCCGCGGTTATTTCGACGGTAAACTGACGTCCCATACACTGACCGTAAATCCGAAAACCCTCGAAGCCGACATTGCCTTGGCGTACGACAGCGGTGAGCGCTATCGTCTGGGAAAAGTGGTCTTTGCCGAAGGCCATTGGTTCGAACTCGAGCTGCTCGATAACTTCGTTACCTTTGATCCCGGTACGGCCTATCACACCGATGAGATTGCCAAACTAAGCAGCGATCTGTCTGCAAGTGGCTATTTTTCCGGGGTTAATATCGACGCCGTTCCAGAGAGTGCGGAAAACGGCGTTATTCCTGTGCAGGTTGAGCTTACCCGCCGTGAACGCCGCTCGTTGTCTGCTGGCGTGGGCTTTTCCACCGACGTGGGGCCTCGTTTCCGGGGTAACTGGCGCGAGCATTGGGTAAATCCGCAGGGCCACAGCCGCGGGGCCGACACCGAACTTGCACAACTCCGGCAGAGCGTCAGCACTTGGTACGAAGTCCCGCTGGATCCACCAATGACTGACCGCCTGCGCTTTAGTGGCGGCCTGCAGCGGGAAGACATCGCAGATGTTGAATCGGAGCTGGCCACCTTGGGCATGCAGTGGCAGCACCGATTTGAAAACGATTGGCTCCAGATTTTATCGCTGCGCTGGGAGGGCGAGCGCTACACCATCGGTAATGATGACGAATCCGATACCAGTAGCCTGCTGTTGCCGGGCGCGGGGTATTCCCGGCTGGTTCAGAACTCGGCGCTGGATCCTTCGCAGGGCTACAACCTGCGTTTTGACATCAGCGGCGCCCACAGTGCCTTGCTGTCTAGCGCTGATATCCTGCACATTAAGGCATCCGCTAAGGGCCTGACCACTCTGGCGTACAAGCACCGTTTTCTGGCGCGTTTCCAGATCGGCGGGCTAGGAACCAACAGCTTCACGGATGTGCCACCGTCGTTACGGTTTTTTGCCGGTGGTGACCAGAGCGTGCGCGGCTACGGCTATGAAACCCTGTCACCATTAAACGCTAGTGGTGCCACGGAAGGTGGCCGCTACCTGATTGCTGGCAGTGCTGAGTACCAGTACGAGTTCGTAAACAATTGGCGTGCTGCTCTGTTTGTGGACCACGGTAATGCCGTTAATGATTTGCTTGATCCGCTGGCCACCGGAGCCGGCGTTGGTGTGCGCTGGATAAGCCCGGTAGGGCCGCTGCGGCTGGATCTTGCCAAGGGCCTGAACCCGGAATTCGGTGGTGACTGGCGCATACACTTTTCCATGGGGCCGGAATTGTGAGTACAGACCAGAGTCAAGAGCGGCAACAGCCGCCAACCAAACCGGCAGTCAAGAAAAAACCGCGGTGCCGGCGCTGGTGGTTCTGGGTGCTAGTTGTTAGTGCCATCGTACTGCTGCTGCCGCTTTTACTTTTGACGCTTGCGCTGCTGGCGTTGCGCTCGGAAACCGGCACTGCCTGGGTTATTGAGCAGGTCCCCGGGCTGGAAGTGCAAGCCGGGCAGGGCTCGTTGCTGGGCCGCTGGCAGGCCACATCTTTAAGCTGGCGCGGTTACGGCGTTGATTTGCAATTGCAGGCGCCGGATTTGCAGTGGTCGCCGCAGTGCTTGCTGCAAAAGCGGCTGTGTGTGGACCATCTACGGGCGCAAACCATTGAGCTGAACCTGCAGCCGTCTGCCGACGAAGACGATAGCCCCAGATCGGACATCCAGCTACCCGATATCGATCTGCCGTTGGGTATTCGTGCTGACCAAATTCGTCTGGGAGCGTTTTTTGTTAACGGCAAAAAAATCTGGGACACGGTAGAACTGGATGCCGGCGGCGCCGGTGAAAGTTGGTTGATAGACCGGGCGTTTTATCAGCTTGACGACATTCAGGTAACCGCATCCGGGCGTGTTCAAACCCGCGGCGACTGGCCGATTGATCTTGAGCTCAGTGCGTCGTTACCGCCACCCTCGGGAGATCGCTGGAAAATATATCTGGCTTTGGCTGGCAGCGTGCGCGACCTGCGCGTTAGCGGCAGCAGTCAGGGCTACCTCGACGCAGTTGTTGAAGGCACTGTCGGGCCACTGCAGGCAGACCTGCCTGCTAGCCTTAGCATTCGTTCCGATACTTTCCTGGCGGCCCCGTCTTTACCACCAACGCTCACGCTGAACAGTCTGAAGCTCGCGCTGCAAGGGTCTTTAGCCGACGGTTTCGACACCAGCGCCCAAGCTACTTTGCCCGGTACCACCGGCCCAGTTGAGCTTAACCTGGCTGGGAAAGTAACCACCCAAGGCGCCGACAATATTAAGCTGACATTGGCTGCAGACAACGCTGGGCGCGACGGGACCTTGGCGTTGACCGGCAGCGCAGCCTGGCTGCCCGAGCTGGCCGCCGATGCCAATCTGACCATGAACGCCTTTCCCTGGTACACGTTGCTGCCGGATATGCAGGCACCGCCGGTCAACATTGATACTCTGAAACTGCGGGCAAACTGGCAAGACCAACGCTATACCGCCACCTTGGCGGCTACTGCCGTTGGCCCTGCCGGAGACACCAGCCTGGAGTCGGAACTTGAGGGCGATCTGCAGCAACTGACTATTTCCCGCTTACAGGTGCAAACCGGCGCCGGCAACTTAATAGGTAATGCCAGCGTTGGCTTGGCGCAGCCGCTTTCGTGGCAGGCTAACTTGGAGATGCAGAAATTCAACCCGGGCTATTGGGTGCCGCAATTGCAGGCCAGCCTCGATGGCAGTATCCGTTCCAGTGGCCAGTGGGCAGAATCGGCCAGCATGCCAGAGATGTCCGCAGACGTAGACCTGGCCGGCCTGTGGCGTGGGCAAACCACCCGTATAAAGGTTAAAGCCAGTGCCGCAGACGAGCTATGGCAGGTGCCTCAATTAAATGCAACCATTGGCGACAACACCTTGGCCGGCAAAGGACAGTGGGGTCAGCAGTTACAAGCCGAGTTGGATCTGGATTTGCCTGAACCAGAAGCGATTCTGGAAAGTTTGCGCGGGCAGGCCAGCGCCCGTTTAACGGTAAAAGGCACGGTGCAACAGCCTCAGGCGGATGTCCGTATTTCAGCAACGGCTTTGGCCTGGGAAGATCAGCTGCAACTTGCGGGCGTGGAATTCAGTGCCAACCTTGATGCGGCGGGGGCAATTCGCAGTCGGCTTCAAGCCCGAGGTATTGAAGCCGGGGGTCAGACCCTTGAACAGCTGGATGCAACGCTGGATGGCACGCGCCAGAATCATGAGCTGGTTCTGGACATGATTCACAGCGAGGTTGAAGTTCGCTTGGCGCTGTCTGGTGCGGCGGGTGAGCAGTGGCAACAATGGCAAGGCGAGCTCAGCCGCGGTGAAGTATTGGTAATCGGGCAGGACCAGCGTTGGCAGCTGCGCCAGCCCGCAGACCTTTTTTTCAAGGCCGCGACAAAAAGCACCGAGCCGCAACTGACCTTTGCCGAACATTGCTGGCAGTGGCAGCAAAGCGCATTGTGCGCCGGCGACCAGACCCTGCTGCCGGCGGCAGATGTTGAATACCGCATCATTAACTTGCCGTCGAAGGCGCTGGCACCGTTGTTGCCGGAAAATCTGCGTTGGCAGGCCAATATCAATGGCAGCATCGATTTTTCCATGGGTGCCGGAGGCCCCAGCGGCGCGATTGAGCTGGATGCCGGCGCGGGTGACTTCGAAATTCTGCTGGATGGCGACTGGGAAACCTTGCGCCACAGCGCATTGTCTACCCGCTTGACGTTGCAGCCGTCTGAGGCGCAGTTGATGTTTGCGTTGGCCGGGCCAAAACTGGGATCACTAAAAGCAGACCTGAGTATTGATCCGGCTGCGTCCGAGCGCACTCTTAATGGCAATTTTCAGCTCAGCGGTATGGACATCGCGCTTTTGGGTATTTTCACTGGGCTGGAAGAAGTAGCCGGCCAGATTAACGGCCGGGGTGAGCTGTCTGGTCCGCTAATGCGGCCGGCGGTGAATGGCGAATTAACCCTGTCTGATGGTCGGGTGATTGACCCACGTCTGCCCCTCGCCATGGAGCAAATCAATGTTACCGTTGAAATGTTGGGCTACAACGCCAGCCTTAATGGTTTGATTCGAGCCAATGAACGCAGCGAACTGGTGCTTCAGGGCGAGCTTGACTGGCAAAGCGACTTGCCCAGCGGCAGCGTGTCTTTGCGCGGCGAGCGCCTGCCCATCAACATTGAGCCTTACGCCGAGCTGGAAGTAGCGCCGGACTTGAACATCGCCTTTACCCGCGGTGAATTGTCGGTGAACGGCAGCATAGACGTGCCCCGCGGCGCTATCGAAATCCGTGGGATACCGCCGCGGGCGGTATCGGTATCTGATGACGAAGTGATTGTGGGCGTGGAAAAACCCGAGCCGGTGATTCGCTCGTTACTGATGGACGTGGTGGTGCGCGTAGGCAGCCCCGATGACAAGGTCACGTTCGCAGCGTTCGGCGCAACGGGTGACCTTAGCGGTACCCTGCGAATTGGCAACAATATGGATACCCGCGGCACCTTGCGGCTTAACAACGGTCGCTTTGAAGCCTATGGCCAGGATCTGACTCTTCGCAAAGCCCGGCTGCTGTTTGTGGGCAACCTGAGTCAGCCTTATCTGGAGCTTGAAGCCGTGCGCACGGTAGGAACGGTCGTCGCCGGTCTGCGCCTGAAGGGCCCGGTGCAGTCGCCCGAGACGGAAGTGTTCTCCAGCCCGGAGATGCCTCAAACGGATGCGCTTTCTTACCTGATTCTGGGTAGGGCTCCGCAAAGCCAGCAGGACGACGGCCAAATGAGTCGCGCAGCGCTGTCATTGGGTCTTAATCAAGCCAACAAGATTACCGGCGCGTTGGGCGCCGAGTTTGGTATTCGTGATTTGATGCTTGAAGCTGAGGGCAGCGGCGACCAGACCGCAGTGGTGGCCAGCGGTTATCTGACCGACGAACTCAGCATTCGTTACGGTGTGGGCATTTTTGAGCCTGTGACCACAGTGGCATTGCGTTACGATTTAGGGCGCTATTTCTATCTCGAGGCCGCCAGCGGTCTGGCGGCCTCGCTGGACATTTTTTATACCCGGGATTTTTAAAACACGGTTAAAGTACGGCTAAAGCTCTGCGTTCAGTCTGGCCATTTTCAGGCGACAGGCTTCGTCTACAAAATGGCGGAATATACGGCGGTGGCCGCTGTGGTAAAGCAAATACTCTGGGTGCCATTGCAGTCCCATCAGCCACTGGCCACGGGTATTTTCGATGGCTTGCACGAACAGATCGTTATCCACCGCCACGACACGTAGGTCTTGCCCCAGTTTTTTAATGGCCTGGCTGTGGATACGGTTTGCACCGATAGATGGCGCCTGCATGATTTGGCTCAAGCGAGTGTGATCCACTATATTCACGGTTTGCAGAGGTAACAGCAGCGGTCGATGGCGGGTGTGTTGGCGCAGTGGGGTCACGTTCTGGCACAGCGAGCCACCGCGATGCACGTTAATCAACTGGGCGCCGCGGCATATCCCCAGCACCGGCAGGTTCAGGGTTTCAGCCTCTAACAGCAGGCGCTGATCGGTTTCATCACGGAGTTTATCGTAATTCGCCGTTACCATGGGCTGCTGGCCGTACAGTGCCGGCTGCACGTGAGTGCCGCCGGAAAGTACCAGGCCGTCCAGCAGGCTCACGTTCACCCGGGCGCCGGGGCGTATGTAATGGGTGCGAGCACCCTGCATGCGCAGCGCCAGCGTAATCAGCCGCTGGGCCGGTCCGCGTCGGCGCGGGCCGCTGATGCCAATGGTCAGCCCGGGCGGGGATTCTTCTTCTAACCGTTCATAAATCGGTTCAGACATAGCCTTTATGTTCAAGCCAGTGATGAATGGTCTCCGGTTTGCTGTGGGTCAGATTGTGCAGGCTGATAGTGCCGGCATCGCGAAACTGAGCCCGCAGTTGCGCCAGGTCTTTGCTGTTGTTGGCAATGTCGTCCAATATTACCCAGTCATTCCATACCGAAGAGAAATTCCACTGCGGGTTGTCGATGTCGCAGTCTGGTAGCCGGTAATGCAGGGTAGGTCTTTTTTTGATGCGTGGGTCCTGTACATGGCGGGCCAGCAACGGCGCATCCAGATGGGCAAACAGCGGCAGCAGATCCAGTGCCCGGTTTCGGGTGGGGTTGTGCTGCAGGTAGTCTTCCATCAACTGTTCCAGCGATGGCGCGTAGTCATCTTTCATCAGCAGTTCTGTGTAGCGCGCCGCCCAGGGCTCTATGTAGGGTGTAAAACGTCGGCTGATATCCAGTTGATGGCGCTTTTTCAGCCACTCGTACAAGCCTGCAAACGCCTGTAAATAGCGCGTGATGGTGGGCGCCTGTAAATCTGGCAGTTCCGGATTCAGTTGCAGTCCGAAGGCATAATAAATGGACTCGCGGCTGCCCAGAGCGCCAAGGTTGCGTAGTTCTTTGACCAGCCGCTCAACCTCTTCCACCTGGGAAAAACTGATGGGAGGCCCGACAATTTCCAGCGGCACAATACGCTCGGCCGCGGCGTCGATTACGTCCATAGCCTGCCCACCAAGCTCGCGCAGGCTCTCCGGCACGTCGGCCCCGGTCAAGTCCAAGTCTTTAATCGGATCAGAATCCAGCTCAATCACGAACTCGCCCAGCGGCGTATCCACTGCGGTTACGTAGCGTGACCGCGGTTGCGGCGCACCCTTAAGCAGGTTGGCGACTTCGCGCACCAGCGTTGCGTAGCTTAAACCCGAAAGCTCGATTTCTACACCAACCCGGCGCTCTGCTCCGCTGGCAGTGTGGGTTACAGAGGGAGTTTTGCAGAAGTTCTTTTGCGTCATTATTACACCCTTCAATCAGTCTTTAGCGCTTCAAGCGTGGCCTGTAACAACCGAATTACCATACTACATTAGGTGCCTGACGCTGGTAACCGAGCAAGTAGGGAAAATGCCATAAACAGGGTTTACACTGGATAAAACACTGTATATAGTCAAACCACTGTATAAACAAACAGGGTATGTTATGACGCAGCGGATCCCAAACATGAAACTCACTGCCAGGCAGTCCCAAGTGCTGGATATCGTCCGCCGCTACTTGGATGAAACCGGGTATCCGCCCACCCGCGCCGAAATTGCGGCTGAACTGGGCTTCCGCTCTGCCAATGCGGCGGAGGAGCATTTGCGGGCTTTGGCGCGCAAAGGTGCAATTGAAATGGTGCCCGGCGCGAGCCGCGGTATTCGCCTTCCAGAAAGCGAGCAGGACCTGGGTTTGCCCGTGATTGGCCAAGTGGCAGCCGGTAGCCCGATTCTGGCTCAGGAGCATGTGGAAGACCACTGCACTTTAAAGCCCGGTTTTTTCTCGCCGGCGGCGGATTATCTACTGCGTGTACGTGGTATGAGCATGAAGAATATCGGTATTCTAGACGGTGACTTACTGGCAGTACACAGCACTCAGGACGTTCACAACGGCCAGATTGTGGTGGCCAGGGTAGGTGATGAAGTGACCGTGAAGCGCTTTCGTAAAGAAGGTAATAAAGTGTATCTGGGGGCGGAAAACGATGACTTTGCGCCGATTGAAGTGGATCTGACCGAGCAGGATCTGTTCATTGAAGGATTGGGCGTTGGCGTTATCCGCCGCTCAGACCTGCACTGATAAGTAGCGACAGAAAACTGACACAAAAAAGGGCGGGGAATCATGGAACAACTGAACTTTAACGGCAATCTTGCATACCAGCAACAGATCGCAGCGCGAGTGGCAGAGCAGGCGCGGCCTGTGCGAGTTCAGCCCCGGCCAGATCCGGTGTCTGCTGGTAACGTCACCGAAATCATCTTGCCCCAGGGCCAAGTGGAAAATTTTCAGCTGTTACTGCCAATGCTGACCCAGTTGAATCAGGAAAAACGTTGGTTAGCCTGGATTGACCCACCACAGGAACTAGTCAGCAAATGGCAGAAAATGCACGGGATTGTTGCCGGTGAGCTGCTGGTTTTGCGTTCCAGCGCCGAACATCCGGCGCGCAAGTTGGCGGAGCGGGCCCTCAGCGTGGGTACATGCCATGCGGTGGTGTTATGGACCGAAAAACTGAATAAAGCGTGTTTCGAGGCACTTCAGGCGGCATCTGCCGCTGGCAACAGCCACGGAGTTGTTTTGCGGCAGCGTTAGTAAAGAGTCTTGCGCTAGCTTTAATGCAGCGTAGGACTGTGGGGCGCATCAAACCATTCAACGTCGCTGTCGCTGTCATTGCTATCCAAGTCTAAGTCTTGGGCGCTATCGCCCGCGGCGTCAATGCCTGCCGCAATCATGGCTTTGGCCACTTGCATCTGGCGGTCGTCCATCATGTCTTTGGCTTCTTCGGAAAAACTGATACGCACCAAAGGCGCGCCGTCGTCGTCAACGCGACGTAAAGCGTAATCGCCATTGCTGAGTTGAATAATTTCAAAAAACGATGGTGACATGATCCAAACCTTTATGTTCGCCAACGGGGCAGTGGGCGCGGGGATGCTTTACCACTCGCTGTGTCTTGCTTCCACATCGGCTGAAAATTGCTTTATTGCGCTTAGGCTGGCTTGAACCGATGACAGCGAGCGGTCTGCGCCAACGGCTGCAGTGATGGCAATAATGTTGTCGTTGCTGATGGTTTTTTTTGCCGCAGGTGGCCGGTTCTGTGCGTCTCCAAGTTGCTCCAAGTGGTTCCACCAACTGTCAGCGCTGGCTTGTAATGCCAGAAGTTGCTGAACTTCCGGAGCATCGGCTCCGATCAAATTGCCCAGTTGGTCAATGTTCTGGGGTTGCCCTTTGCGTTGCTGGTAGCACACTGCCAGAGTATAGAGCAGCAGCGCTCGCGATCGCAGCATCAGTTCAATGGCACCTTGTTTGCAGGCTTCTTGCTGTAAGGGCTGATTGCTGTTAACAGCAAGTCGTAATAATGTCTGCGCCAGTGCCAGTTTGCCGGCAAGATGGGAGTGCCACGCTGCTGCCATATACCCTCGCGACGGTTGTTGCTGTTAACGTTCATTTTATTGCCGCTGTGAAACTCACGAGCACCGGAATTCGATGAAACTTCGAATAAGCCAACTATTATAACAGTTTCAAAGTCGCGTTGCCCGCTGTCCACGTCAGTTTTGAGAAGTTTGCCAGAACAATCAATAACCGCCTAAAAAATCGTAGCTGTGTCTCGAGACATCCGTTCAAATCAAACCACAAATACCTGAGATGTCTACCGGAGTTGGGTCATCACGATTCACTGCGGCTACCGCACGTCGTGCTGTGCGTCGCTAAGGTATAATATGGTTAAATGTAAGCGCACCGGGTTTCTCACCCGGCTGCAGATCACTCAAAAGGAGCAATGAAAAATGGCCACAGACCATCCTGCAATGGCAAATCTGGACCAGCTTCTCGAGCACATGCAGCAGGCCCTGAAAGACCAGGACTGGGAGCTGATTAGCCGCCTGAACCCCGAGATGAAGCCCGCTATCGAACCTCTGCTTGAAGCGTTGGAGCAAGGGCAACTAACGGCTGAGATCGTGCGCCGTCAATTACAGCGGGTGCAGGAGTTCGTTGACGCTGCTGACGGCTCTGCCCACCAGGCCAAGGCAGCAGCACAGCTAGAATTGAAAGAAGTGAACCGTAATAGCAGTGCAGCTAAAGCCTACCACAAGGTGTCCTCTTCCCGGCCCTGAGCCAGACGGGGCGTTAATCAGGTTGTGGCAGCGCCAGATCGCTGACGCGAGCAAGCAAGATTTCGTAGGGTTTGGCGTCATAAAATTGACTCTGAGCCAGTTAAAGTCTTAAATATCGCACAAAACCTATAAGAGATTGCGTGGAATGTTGAAACCCAACACAGTGCTGGTGTTCAGTGAAGCTGCTGACCGCTGTCGCGATATTACGACTATTCTCGAGTTTCTCGGCGAAGAGAGTTGGTTGGCTGGCAGCAGGGCTCGCGATGTGTTGTCAGGTGCCAACGACGAAGACGCGCAGGCGATCTCGGTGGTTATCGTGCAAGGCGATGATGCCAACGCCGAAGCCACGATCAAGGCCTTGTGCAAATGGTCTCCCTGTATTCCCGTGCTGTGCATTGGCGACCCTGATTTTTCCGGCCTGAATGACGAACAGCGCGGGCGAATTATTGCGCGCCTGGAGTGGCCATTCGGCTACACCAAATTTATTGATTCGCTTTATCGTGCTCAGGTGTACCACGATCATTACAGTCGAGCCCGCGAGCGCGGTCAGTTGCGTGGCGTGCAGCTGTTTCGCTCACTGGTGGGTACCAGCCGCAAAGTGCAGCAGGTGCGCCAGCTGATGGAGCAAGTGGCCGACAAAGAAGTCAGTGTGTTGGTGACGGGCGAATCCGGTACAGGCAAAGAAGTAGTCGCACGTAATCTGCATTACCATTCCAGCCGCCGTGATAAACCCTTTGTGCCGGTAAACTGCGGCGCCATTCCTGCAGAACTGTTGGAAAGCGAGCTGTTTGGCCATGAAAAAGGCGCTTTCACCGGCGCGATAACTGCTCGTGTGGGCCGTTTTGAGTTGGCCGAGGGCGGCACCCTGTTTCTAGACGAAATAGGCGACATGCCGTTGAATATGCAGGTGAAGATTCTGCGGGTTTTGCAAGAGCGTACGTTCGAACGGGTCGGGAGCAACCACACCAAATTTGCCAACGTGCGTATCATCGCCGCTACCCACAAACACCTCGAAGATATGATTCAAATTGGGAGCTTCCGCGAAGATCTGTATTACCGGCTGAATGTTTTTCCCATCGAGATGCCGGCGTTGCGCGATCGGGTTGAGGACATTCCACTGCTGATCAACGAACTGGTGGCGCGTATGGAAAAAGAAAAACGCGGATCGCTGCGCCTGAACTCCGCTGCCATTCTAAATTTGTGTCGTCACGATTGGCCCGGTAACGTGCGTGAGCTGGCCAACCTGGTAGAGCGTTTGGCAATCATGAACCCGTTTGGGGTGATTGGTGTGCAGGAACTGCCGAAGAAATTCCGTTACGTTGACGACTATGACGAAGATCACGCCGATGTTGATGAACCTGATCTATCATCCCTCTCGTCTGGCCTGGTTGGATTGGATTCACCGGCGTTATTGCCGGCTAATGGGCTCGATTTGAAAGACTACCTGGGTAACCTGGAGCGTGAACTGATTCAGCAAGCGCTTGACGAAGCCGGCGGCGTAGTGGCCCGGGCCGCGGAAAAATTGCGTATTCGCCGGACCACCTTGGTGGAAAAAGTCCGCAAATATGGTCTTCGTGAAGAGGCGGGCGAAGCCTGAAGTAGGTTCGGTCAGCCGGCTGAAAACATCGGTGCAGCAATCCTGAAATGGCGTCAACGGTTTGTAACCGCTGGCGCTTTTGTCTTTTTAAAGTGACGGAAATCCGTCATCTGCCTTTTTCATAAAAACCTTTCCTATTGAAAAACATAAGAAATATTGAGTTGGCATGAAGCTGGCTTGGTAAATCTTAACGAATCACCAGTGACCGGTCTGCGCAGTGGCAATATCGATCACTTTGGGTAAGGGAAAGGGTTATGAATCACGCACAATTTGCAATCGGGCACACCAATGTAACGGCTAACGCCGCCGCCGATGTGAATGGCAAGGTAACGGCGCTGTTCCCGCAGCAAAGCGATGACCAGGTAGATTCTGCTTTGGACATGTTCAACCGCATGTCACGCCAGATTACCGATTCTTACCGCACTCTGGAATCTCGTGTTAACCAGCTTTCAGGCGAACTATCCGAAGAGAGTCTTCAGCGCCAGCAAGAGCTGGAAAAAAAAGAACAACTTGCAGACCAGCTCACCACTTTGTTGAAGGCTTTGCCAGCCGGTGTGGTTGTGCTTGACAGCCAGGGTGTGGTTACCCAGACCAACCCTGCGGCCGTTGGCCTTTTGGGTGAGCCTCTGGATGGCGAACACTGGATTGATGTGATTCAGCGTTGCTTTGCGCCACGCCAGGATGACGGTCACGAAATTTCACTGAAAGACGGTCGCAGGGTCAGTATTGAAATTCGCACCATGGAAAACCAGCCCGGCCAGTTAATTTTGCTGACGGATATGACCGAAACCCGACAGCTGCAGTCTCAGCTGGCCCATGCTCAGCGCTTATCCGCGATGGGCAAGATGGTAGCTTCATTGGCCCACCAGATTCGCACGCCCCTGTCGGCGGCGATTCTGTACGGCGGTCACCTGACCGAAGCCGATCTGGATGAAGAAATGCGCCAGCGCTGTGCCAATCGACTTATGTCGCGTCTGTCGCATTTGGAACAGCAGGTACGCGACATGCTGATTTTTGCCCGCGGCGAAACCCGTTTGGCGGAAGAGCTGTCGGTAACCACTTTGGCGGTTGCACTGAAGTCTGCAGTAGACGCCATTGCCGAACGCAGTGGTGCGCAGCTAATTCTGGATGCCCGAGGGGCTGAGGGCCACCTATTGTGTAACCGTGATGCCTTGGTTGGTGCCTGCACCAATTTGGTCAACAACAGCATCGAAGCAGGGGCAACCAGCGTGCGCCTGAACCTTCACGGTTGTGATCATGAGTTGGCCATTGAGGTAAACGATAACGGCCCGGGGTTTGATCCGGCTATGGCTCCGCGATTGCAAGAAGCTTTCTACACCACAAAATCCCACGGCACCGGCCTTGGCCTAGCGGTGGTACAAGCGGTGGTGAACGCACATCAAGGTCGCTTTGCGATGACGTCAAACGGCCAAGGCGGGGCTCAGGCCATGATTTACCTGCCATTGTTGAAACGCACCAATTAATAATAGCACTTGATTAAATCTGGCGAGCCGCACCGGTAAGCACTATTGAATACGCAGTGGAGAGCAACACCATGACCAAGCCCCGGATTCTGATTGTTGAGGACGACCGTGACCTGCGCGAAGCCTTGGTAACAACCCTGGAATTGGCCAAATTCCGCGTTCACGAGGCGGCAGACGGTCACGAAGCCCTGCGGCAGTTGTCCCAGGTGCCCGTCGACATGGTGGTGAGCGACGTTAATATGCCGGGGCTGTCTGGCCACGAATTGCTAGCTGAAGTACAGCGCCTGTACCCGGGACTGCCGATGATGCTGATGACGGCCTACGGCCAGATTAGCCATGCGGTGTCGGCTATGCAGGCCGGTGCCATTGATTACCTGGTAAAGCCGTTTGAAGGCCGTACTCTGGTCGACGCGATTAGCAAAATTACCGGAGGCAAGCGCCAGGCAGGCAGCGATCAGCCGGTGGCGGAAGACCCGATCAGCAAACGTATATTCCAGCTGGCAGCCAAAGTCGCCAGCAGCGACTCAACGGTGATGATTTCAGGTGAAAGCGGTACCGGCAAGGAGGTGCTTGCGCGCTATATTCACCAGCATTCCCCCCGTGCCAATAAGCCGTTTATTGCCATCAACTGCGCGGCCATTCCCGAAAATATGCTCGAAGCCATGCTCTTTGGTCATGAGAAAGGCGCCTTTACCGGTGCCATCGCGTCATCACCGGGCAAGTTCGAACAAGCCAATGGCGGCACGATTTTGCTGGATGAAGTGTCAGAAATGGACCCAGGCTTGCAGTCCAAATTGCTGAGAGTGCTGCAGGAGCGCGAAGTGGAGCGGGTAGGCGGGCGAAAAACCATTGCGCTGGATGTGCGGGTGATTGCCACCACCAACCGAGATCTGGCCGAACACGTGCGCGAAAGCCGTTTTCGTGAAGATCTTTACTATCGCTTGACGGTGTTCCCGATGCACTGGCAACCACTACGTGAGCGGCCGCTGGACATTCTTCCTTTAGCTAATGCTGTGTTGAAAAACCATAGCCGAAAACTGAAACTCAATGGCGTTAGTTTTGCAGCTGACGCCCGCGAGGCAATGCTGGCTCACCCCTGGCCGGGCAATGTACGTGAATTGGATAACGCCATACAAAGAGCACTGGTGTTGCACCAGAGCAATGTGATTCACGTTGACGACCTGTGCTTGGACTTAGGTTTAAGCGCGCGCCCGGCGGCACCGGGTGCTCCAATAGCGCCCGTGGTATCAGCGGCCGTAAAAGTAGATGCAGAGTCAACTACTGCGGATTCTCGCGCAGTTGAGCTGGTTTCGCAGCCGACAGTGCCCGAGGCAGTGGGCACAGCGGAAGCCATGGCAAGCCAGCAAGGTTCCCTCGGCACTCTTGAAGGCGATCTGCGCCAGCAAGAATTCCGACTTATTATTCAGACCTTGCGTCAGGAGCGTGGTCGCCGCAATCGCGCTGCCGAGCAGTTGGGTATCAGCCCCCGAACTTTGCGCTACAAACTGGCGCAAATCCGTGAAGCCGGTATTGATCTGAACGCGGAAATGGCTTTGGCCTGATTTAAGGGCGACTGGTTCCCCTAACCGCTTTTTTACGCAGCACTTCTTTTTATTCTGCACTCCTTCCTGGCACCCTTTTGGGTGCCTTTTTTATTAGGCCGCAAGCTCCCCCGACTCCTGTCAAAACTTCGACGCTTATCCGTTACAGCCTTTTTAAGTCCAGGTTTTAGCGCGCTAATAAAAATTCATCTTATTGATTAAAAACACTTTAAAAAAGTTGGTCTGGGCTTTGCTGAGTCTTCGGTAACGAGACAGATAACCCAATTCCATCTGGGTAGCCCGGGAGAAAGTTATGGTTCAGCGCGCCGATATCAACAGTGTTCTTGCCGACATCCGCAACTTGCGTTCGCAAATGACGCAGAACCAGCAGGTCGATCAGAACCAGTCCGTGCGCGGCCGCATTGATGGTCCGCGTCAGGTAGGCGAAACTAACGGAACGGCAAGTTTCAGCTCTATGCTGGGGCAGGCTGTGGGCAATGTGGCGGATGCACAGAAAACCGCCGGTGATCTGCGGACAGCCTATGACATGGGCGAGCCCAACGTAGACATTACCCGGGTAATGATTGCCGCACAGAAATCATCTGTGTCGTTTGAGGCGCTCACCCAAGTCCGTAACCGAGTGGTTAAAGCTTACGAAGACATCATGAACATGCCGGTATAATTGGCGCACCGTTTTTAAGTGCGTTTCAGGATTTTGTTAGTCCATCGGATCAGGGTTTAACCGGAGAGCAGCATCATGGCCAGCGTGCCTGCACAGACCACACAATCGAATTTGCCGGCAACCACCGCAGCAGACAGCGGCGAAAGCCGCAGCCGTGCCTTCATGGGTTTCAATAGACTTGACCTGCTGCGCCAGATTGGCCTGATGGTGGGCCTTGCGGCCAGCGTTGCTTTGGGCGTGGCGGTGGTGCTGTGGGCCCAGGAACCCAACTACCAGCCAGTACTGGGTGACTTGTCAACGTACAACCCGCTGGACGTTACCAGTATTCTGGACAGCAGCGGAATCGACTATAAGATGGACCCGCGCACCGGTGCACTCCTGGTGGCGGCTGATCAGGTGCACAACGCACGCCTGAGGCTTGCAGCTGAGGGCGTCACCGATCAAAAAACCCTGGGCTTTGAATTGCTGGACCAAGACCGTGGCCTGGGTACCTCCCAGTATATGGAAACCATCAGCTATCGGCGCGGTCTTGAAGGCGAGCTGGCGCGCACCATTGCCAGCATGCGCGGTGTGCGCAGTGCCCGGGTTCACCTGGCCATTCCCGAGCGTTCGGTGTTCATCCGCGATGCCCGCGAGCCCTCAGCCTCGGTTTTTCTGGAAGTGTTTGCCGGGCGCCATCCGGAGCAGGAGCACATTGCAGCCATTGTGAATCTGGTGGCTGGCAGCGTGCCGATGATGACCAAGTCCGGTGTGACTGTTGTTGATCAGAATGGCAATCTGCTGACCGGCTCCGACGCTAAAACCGACACTGATCGCATGTCTGATCAGTACGACTACACCGACAGGGTGGAAGAACGCCTGAGCCAACGGGTGTCGTCGCTGATTTCGCCGATTGTGGGCAACGGCCGCTACCGCACCGAAGTGTCCGCAGATCTTGATTTCTCTTCGGTGGAGCAAGCTGAAGAATTGTTTAATCCGGAACAACAGGCGGTGCGCAGCGAGCGCAAGTTAACCGAAAGCCGCGGCGCTGGCGGCGCACCCATTGGCATTCCCGGAGCCCTGTCGAACCAGCCCCCTGCGAACGCCACCGTGCCGCAACAGGCCAATGCTGACGGTGCCGAGCCTGCACCAGCGCCGGTAGATATACGTAGCGAATCCACTCGCAATTACGAGATAGACCGCACCGTTAGCTACGTTCGCCAGGAATTGGGCCGGATCAAGCGTCTGACCGTCGCCCTGGCGGTGGATGACATAAAGGTAGTCAATGCCGACACTGGCGCGGTCACCTATGAGCCCTGGCCGGAACAGGAATTACAGCGCCTGAGCATGCTGGTGCGCGACGCAGTGGGCTACTCTGCGGCTCGCGGCGACAGCGTTACAGTGATGAATACCGCGTTTGCTCCGGAACAGGTCGTGGTCTACGACGCCCCCGGTTTTTGGACTCAACCCTGGTTTTGGGACCTGATGAAACAGGTTCTGGCCGGTCTGGTGGTATTGGTGCTGGTATTGGGTCTGCTGCGGCCCACCCTGAAAAATCTGTCGAACGGCAATAAAGGCCTGGCTGGCGGCGATAATGAAGGTTACGGCGATCTGGACGGCATCGAAGGTGGCGATTCTCTGCGCCAAGCCATGGCGAATCAGGACGACCTGCTTTTACCCGGTAGCACAGGGGGCTATGATAGGCAGCTTAACGCCCTGAAAGGGCTGATTGCCGAAGATCCGGCACGGGTTGCACAGGTAATGCGCCAATGGGTGAATGTTGATGACTGATCAGGCAAACCAGGGTGTCGGCAGCGCGCCGGCGAAACCTGCACGCAAAATTTCGCGGGTAGAGCAGGCCGCCATTCTGTTGATGTCGCTGGGCGAAGCCGACGCCGCCGAGTTGCTAAAGCACATGGGCCCGAAAGAGGTGCAGAAGGTTGGAATGGCGATGGCACAAATGCACGACATCAGCAAAGATGAGGTCAGCGGCGTACTCAACAATTTTATCGACGCCGTGGGCGGCCAGACCGGCCTGGGCGTTGGTAACGACGATTACATTCGGGCCATGCTGACCCAGGCTCTGGGTAACGACAAAGCCGCCAGCCTGATTGACCGTATTCTGATTGGTGGAAATACCACCGGGCTAGACACTCTGAAGTGGATGGAACCCCGCGCGGTGGGCGATATCATCCGTCACGAACACCCGCAAATTCAGGCCATCGTTATCTCCTATCTTGACCCGGACCAGTCTGCCGAAATCCTGGCTGCTCTGGACCCGAAAGTGCGATTAGACGTGATGATGCGCGTTGCGACATTGGAAACCATACAGCCCCAGGCGTTGCAGGAACTGAACGACATTCTGGAAAAACAGTTCTCTGGCAGCTCCTCGACGCAATCCAGCCGGATTGGCGGGATAAAGCGTGCCGCCGATATCATGAACTTTATGGACCGCAGCATAGAATCCAGTTTGCTGGAATCCATCAAAGAGACCGACCCGGACCTGGCAACCACCATTGAAGACCTGATGTTTGTATTCGACAATCTGAAGGAAGTGGACGACCGTGGCATTCAGGCCTTGTTGCGTGAAGTGTCGTCTGAAGTGCTGGTGATTGCCCTCAAGGGCGCTGACGAAGAAGTCAAAGACAAAATTTTCAAGAATATGTCCAAGCGTGCAGCTGAACTCTTGCAGGATGATTTGGAAGCCAAGGGCCCGGTTAAAGTGAGTGATGTAGAAGGTGCACAAAAAGACATTATAAGCATTGCCCGCCGCATGGCCGAAGCCGGTGAAATCACCCTCGGTGGCGGCGGCGAAGAAATGATGTAATGGCCGACTCCCGCAACGACCGCAGTCGCATCCCGAAAGAACAGCTCACCGCTTACGAGCGTTGGGAATTGCCCCTGCTTGATGCCCGTGGCAACGAAGTTCCTCGCGAAGAAGAGCGTGATATTAAACCGCTGACCGCCGCGGAGCTTCAGGATATTCATCAGCAGGCTGAAGCGGAAGGCCATGGTGCCGGACTTGAAAAAGGCCAAAAGGAAGGTTTTGCCAAAGGTCGCGAAGAAGGTTTTGCCCAAGGCGTGAAGGCCGGCACTGTTGAAGGCCGCGAGAAAGGCGAGCGCGCGGGACGCGAACACAGCAAACAGCAGGTGCAGGCGTTGGAAAAACGCCTGGACTCAGTGATGGAGTCACTGGTGTTACCCATTCGTCAGCAGCAAAGCGACCTGGAAGAGGCGTTGGTTCAGCTTGCGACCGCGGTCGCCAAGGCGGTTGTCCAGCGTGAGCTATCCCAAGACTCCAGTCATATTCTGCAGGTGGTGCGCCAAGCTATGGCGGCACTGCCCTCCACCACTGAAACCGTGCGCATCAGCGCCAATCCCCAGGATATTGAACCGCTGCAAGCGTCTTTAGCGCGGCTTGATGCGTCCACGAAACTGGTGGAAGACGCTGCTGTCAGTCCCGGCGGTTGCCGCGTGGAAACCCGCTACTCTCTGGTGGATTTTACCGTTGAAAAACGTTTCCAACAGGTGGTTCACGCCCTGGTAAACGATGCCGGCACAAACGAATCCCAGGAGCCCGGCGATGACAGCTCCGATCTCTGATGCTCTCTCTGACCGCTCACCGGGTAGCTTATCTGGCACCATTGCCGAGCGCTTGAACCGACGTAGCCGCAACGTACAGGCGCAACAAGCACCGGAACTGGCTGGCCGCCTGACCCGCATGGTTGGGCTTACGCTGGAATGCGTGGGCGTGCCCATGGTGGTGGGCGACCGCTGCGTAATTCAGAGCCAGGGCAGTGGCGTAGTCGAAGCCGAAGTGGTCGGCTTTGAAGATGAAAAAGTGTATTTGATGCCGCTGACAGCCATTGAAGGCCTGCGCCCTGGCGCATTGGTGGTGCCATTGTCTACAACCAGCCGGGTGCCGGTGGGCAATCAACTGCTGGGGCGAGTGGTTGACGGCAGTGGCGAGCCGCTGGATGGCAAAGGCCCGCTGCACGCCGAAGCCCGCGTGTCGCTCAGCGGCGACATCATCAACCCGTTGAATCGAGCGCCGGTGCGCCAACCTATGGACGTGGGCATTCGTGCCATTAACGCGCTGCTTACCGTGGGGCAGGGCCAGCGCCTTGGCCTGTTCGCTGGCAGCGGCGTAGGCAAAAGTGTGCTGCTTGGCATGATGACCCGATTTACCAACGCCGACGTCACCGTGGTCGGGCTGATTGGCGAGCGTGGCCGCGAAGTGAAAGAATTCATTGAAGACATTCTGGGTGAAGAAGGCCTGGCTCGTTCCGTGGTGGTGGCTTCACCCGCCGACGATTCACCTCTGATGCGTCTGCGCGCGGCTATGCTGACCACGCGCATTGCCGAATTTTATCGCGATCAGGGCAAGCGTGTGCTGCTGCTGATGGATTCGTTGACCCGTTATGCCCAGGCCCAGCGTGAAATTGCCTTGGCGGTGGGCGAACCACCGGCCACCAAGGGCTACCCGCCATCGGTATTCGCCAAATTGCCACAATTGGTGGAGCGCACCGGCAACGGTCGCCCCGGCGGGGGTTCTATTACTGCTTTTTACACCGTATTGACGGAAGGCGACGACCAGCAAGACCCGATTGCCGATGCGGCCCGAGCCATTCTGGACGGCCACATTGTGTTGTCGCGGCGGCTGGCGGAAGAAGGCCACTACCCGGCTATCGATGTTGAAGCGTCTATCAGCCGGGTTATGCCCCAGGTGACCGATCCTGAACACTTCGCCCGGGCGCAGCGCTTTAAGCAGGTATACTCGCGCTACCAGCAGGCGCGGGATTTGATCAGCGTGGGCGCTTATGTCAAAGGCAGCGATCCGGAAACTGACTTTGCCGTTGCGCACATTGCCAATATGCGGCAGTTCCTGAAGCAGGGGCTCAGTGAAAAAACCTCGCTGACCGACAGCGTTGAGCAACTGCTCGCGGTAGTGCCGGAGCGGCGTTCGCCCGAACGCATGCAGGTGGCTACGCCAAACCCAACTGCCGCCGGGAGTAATCCATAATGCAGCGTTCGCAGCGCCTTGGGGTAGTGCTGGCGGTTGAGCAGCGCAAAGAGAAACAAGCGCTGGAACGCATGGGCGAGGCTCGCACCCTGATGGCTCAGCGGGAACAGCAAATTCAGGAACTTCAGCGCTATCATCAGGAATATCGCCAGCAAATCCGTGACGGCCAGCAGGGCGTGATTGCGGTTAGCCGGTTGCAGGCCTGGCAGGCGTTTATGGGCCAGCTTGACCAGTTAATCGGGCAGCAGCAGGTTCAGCTGGAACAGGCAAATCAGGTGTTTGAAGTTCGTCGCAACGAATGGTTGAAAGCCTGGGAAAAACGCCTTGGCATGGAGAATTTCATCACAACCTGTCGCCAGCAGGAGCAACGTGAACAAGATTCCCGCGAACAGAAGCAGGCCGACGAAGCCGCAGGCCGGGCGTTTCTGCGCCGATCCCGCTGACGCGCTCTGGCACCGATCTTGCTATACCTTTTTTAGTTTTGTTACTTACGCGGAATAACGGCCATTGAACGCCGTTTTCCGGTTTTCGGATTACTTTCAAGCTACTTTCAAGCTACTTTCAAGCTACTACGCGGCCACACGCGGCAAGAGGTTGCCATGTCCCAAATGCTTCTCCCCCAAGGTTCTGCCAGTTCAATTAGCGAACAGGCGGCCAGTCGCCCGGCAAAAAGTCGTGACAGCGGTTACGC
>JBALXR010000031.1:1848-29054 GCA_036960525.1 Marinobacter sp. | reverse complement strand
GTCGCGACCTGGCGTCAGTGCAATATCAGGCCACGCTTGAAGAGGCACTGTATGAATTTGATAACAGCAGCGCAGAAGCTTTGTATGTTCAGCGTCACGTGGCGCCAATGATTCAGAGAATTTATGGCGTTGTGCTGAAATCAGATATCGAAAGTTACTATCAATATCGGCGGAGTTAAGCATGCTTTGGGTTAAGGCTTTTCACATAATTTCGATGGTGTGCTGGTTTGCCGGCATTTTTTACCTTCCACGACTCTTTGTTTACCACGCAGCCTGCGAAGACGAACCGGGCCGCGAACGCTTCAAAATCATGGAGCGTAAGCTGTATCGCGGGATTACCACGCCGTCTATGATTGCCACCGTATTTTTTGGCGTGTGGCTGATCAGCTATAACGCGTCTGGCTACTTCAGCCAGGGCTGGTTGCACGTCAAACTTGTATTGGTGGCACTGTTGATTGTTTACCACTTTTACTGTGGCCACTTAGTCAAAGTGTTCCGCGACGATCGCAACACCCGCGGCCACGTGTTTTATCGCTGGTTTAACGAATTGCCCGTATTTGTGCTACTGGCGGTGGTTATTCTTGCGGTTGTACGGCCATTCTAAGCCGCCGCTGCACTATCATTCTCCACAACAACTTCAGCGCAAGGAGAGAGCCATCAAACTCCGCAGCCGTCCTCAAGTATTGATTTTGTCCGGGCTGGACCCCTCCGGTGGTGCCGGTGTGCAAGCCGACATTCAGTCTGTTACTTCCCTCGGCTGTCATCCGCTCCCAGTGCTGACTTGCCTGACCGTGCAAGACACCCGCAACGTTTACGCGGCGGAGCCGATTGATGCCGGTCTGATTCGTCGTCAGCTTGAATGCCTGGCTGATGACACGCCCATTCACGCCATAAAGACCGGCGCCTTGGGCAATGCTGACGTGGTAGATGTGCTGGTTGAATTCGTCCGCAAACGACCGCACATACCGCTGATCGTAGACCCGGTGATTAAAGCCGCCGGCGGCGGTGACCTGGCAGACTCAGACCTCATTAACGCTATGCTGACACGACTGTTCCCCTTGGCGGAAATGATCACGCCCAACGGTGTGGAACTGGAATTGCTGACCGGCGAGCCTGATCCGCAAAAAGCCGCCGCGAAACTCCAGTTGGCTGGCTGCGGTGACGTGTTGGCCACGGGTGGCCACGGCACCGGCGAAGCCATCATCAATGTGCTGTACCGACTCAATGCCCAGCCCCAGCGTTGGCATATTGAACGTATTGGTGGCGAGTATCACGGCACCGGTTGCACGCTTGCATCCTCGATTGCCGCAGGCCGTGCCTGTGGCCTGTCTCAGCGTGCAGCGATCGCGCAGGCGCAGAACTACGTGCACCGGGCAATCCTTCAGGCGCTGAAAGTGGGCGAAGGACAACCGGTGCCCGATCGGGGGATTCTATGGGAACGTTAACGTTGAAACCCGGTCTGTATGCCATTACTGACGGCCACTTAACCCCCGGCGATACACTGATAGCGGCGGTAGAGGCCGCGTTGGAAGGTGGCGCAGTACTGGTGCAATACCGTGAAAAGCACTTGCCGGCGGCAGAACAGCTGCGCCAGGCCAGCGCCCTGCAATCCGCCTGCAGCAATGCCGGGGTGCCGCTACTGATTAATGACAACATCGAGCTGGCTTTGCGGGTGCAAGCAGCCGGCGTACATCTGGGCCAAGGGGATACCGCCTTGACCGACGCCCGACGGTTACTCGGCAAGCAGTCCATCATTGGCATTACCTGCCACGCCGACTTAGCGCTGGCGCAAGCCGCCTGCGCGCAAGGTGCAAGTTATCTGGCATTTGGCCGATTTTATCCATCAACCACGAAGCCCGACGCTTCCGCGGCCAACACGCACGTACTGGGACTGGCCAAACAGTTCAAGCTCCCGGTAACCGCCATTGGTGGCATTACACTGCGCAACGCCGAACCTCTGATTCGGGCTGGTGCCGATTTGCTGGCGGTGGCCGGTGGGCTGTTCAGCACCGACATTAATGCCACCGCAAAACGTGCCCGCGAATTTAGCCGGCTGTTTGCCCAACATCGTTCTCAATTCTCTCAAAACATTTAGCAGGAGCCAAGACATGACCCACTCCGAAACCCTGTTCGAACAGGCCCAGAAATACATTCCTGGTGGAGTTAACTCCCCAGTACGGGCTTTTCGCGGTGTTGGCGGTACGCCCATCTTTTTTAAAAGTGCTCAAGGCGCGTATCTTTACGATGAAGACGATCGCCGTTACATCGATTACATCGGCTCTTGGGGACCCATGATTATTGGCCACTCCAACCCGCTTATAAAAGAAGCTTTGCACGCGCAGATTGAAAAAGGCATAGGCTACGGTGCACCAACCGCCATCGAAACCGAGATGGCTATGAAAGTGTGTGAACTGGTGCCCTCCATCGAACTTGTGCGCATGGTGAACTCCGGCACCGAAGCCACCATGAGCGCGCTACGCCTCGCCCGTGGCTACACCGGCCGCGACAAAGTGGTCAAGTTTGAAGGTTGCTATCACGGTCACGTTGATTCGCTGCTGGTGAAAGCCGGCTCCGGCGCACTAACCCTGGGCGTGCCCAATTCTCCGGGTGTGCCCGCTTGCTTGGCCGAACTCACCCTGACCCTGAACTTCAACGATATCGATGACGTACGCGAAACCTTCCGCACCATGGGCAACGAGATCGCAGCCATTATTGTGGAGCCGGTAGCCGGCAACATGAACTGCATTCCACCAGTTCCGGGGTTTCTGGAAGGCCTGCGCGAGATCTGCGACGAGTACGGCACAGTGTTGATCTTTGACGAAGTGATGACCGGCTTCCGGGTATCACTCGGCGGCGCCCAAGGTTTGTATGGCGTAACGCCAGATCTGACGGCGCTGGGCAAGGTGATTGGTGGTGGCTTACCGGTAGGCGCTTTCGGCGGCAAACGCGAAATCATGGAACATATCGCGCCTTTAGGTCCTGTTTACCAGGCGGGCACCTTGAGCGGCAACCCGCTGGCGATGACCGCTGGCCTGGCCACGCTGAACGCGATTTCCGAACCCGGATTCCACGACGCCCTGACCCTTAAAACTGAAAAAATCTGCGCTGGTCTGAAGGCCGCAGCCGACGAAGCAGGTATTCCGCTGGCGGTCCAAGGGGCTGGAGCTATGTTCGGTTTCTTCTTCAGCAAAGAGTCGTCCGTCACCCGTTTTGACCAGGTGATGGAATGCGATATCGAACGCTTCAAGAAATTTTTTCAGGGCATGCTGACCGAGGGCATTTACCTGGCGCCGTCGGCTTTTGAAGCCGGCTTCACCAGCGCCGCCATTTCCGATGAAGACATCGAATTCACTCTGAACGCGGCACGCAAGGTATTTGCAACGCTTTAAAATGTTGTAACGACGTTGCCCCAAGCAAAAAGGCCACTGCTAAACGCAGTGGCCTTTTTTTCTGCCCGCTTTTTTCGAGCTGCCGTTTTGCCTGAATTACAGGCTAGCAGCGCGGCTCTCGGCCTGTTGCGCACCGGCCACGTTGCCCCGCGCTCTACGAATATCGGCCAACAATAACCAGCCTGAACGCTGCAAGCGCTCGTCACGCCCCGCCAGCGACAGCCCCTTAAGGGTAAACTGTTCAGCGCTGCCAAACTGACCTGTCATCACGTAAACTTCAGACAACTTGAAATACACTGCCGCAGATCGCGGTGCGATTCGTTGCGCCCGTTCCAGGCGGGTAATTGCCGCAGCCCCCTCACCCTGCGCCATCAGGGCATCGGCCTCTTTTACCAGGCCCGCGGCGGCAGCCGGCATCTGATCACCGGATTCGCGGTACCCTGGCACGGCTGTTTGCTGTTGTGTTTGGCCTTCCGCTGGCTGATCACTTTTGCGCCATACCTGCTGCTCATCGGCGGGATTGGCCGCGCCGTCGGTCAGCGGCGGTTTAGGCGCCTGAGGACGCTCTCCGGCAGGCACGTAAATACCGCCTCCTGGTCCGCTGGCACAGCCCGCCAGTAACAAAACGGCACAAACAACTGCGCGGCGAAACACCTGTACTCTAATCTGCACTCTCATCATTGAAACAAACCTTCAAACCAACCACGAATTTTTTGTGGCAGAGCGCCAGCGCAGGTGATTGTCTGCGCCGGCTCGCTGCCGGTGATAAACGGCATCAGGCGCGCATTCTCACATTGTTCATCGGTTAACGCCTGCTGTTGTACATTTACCCAATGGTATTGCACGCCGTCGGGTACCACCGGCGTGAAACTGTTTTGCGGCACCTGAGCCATAAACTTCGACCACACTGGCAAGGCTCCAGTGGCCCCAGTTAACGAGGTAGCGCCGTTGTCGTCTCGCCCTACCCACACGACCGCCAGCAAGTCGCCGCTAAAACCGGCAAACCAGGCATCGCGGCCGTCATCGGTGGTGCCTGTCTTACCGGCCAACGCCAAAGCACGGGGCACAGTGTTATAGGCTGAGCGGCCCGTGCCCTCTTGCATGGTTTCCTGCATGGCGTATTGCAGCAGGTGCACTGCCGCCGGGTCGGCCACCTGGTTCACCTGCAAGCTGTAGCGACTAAGCGGCACACCGCCCGCGTCGGTCACTTCTCGAATGGTGCGCAGAGGGGTGTTGAATCCTGACGTCGCCAGGCCCTGGTATATCTGCGCCACGTTCACCGGCGTCATCGCGACGGCACCCAACAGCATAGACGGATAGTCGGAAATAGCCGAACTCGTGCCAAACGCCTGCAGCGTAGATTTCACCTCGGCCAACCCAATGTTCAGACCCACCCGAACCACCGGCAGGTTATAGGATTTAGACAACGCCTGATGCAAGGGTACTTCGCCCCGTTCCAGACCGTCGTAGTTTTTTGGTTCCCATACCGTGCCATTTTCGAATTTCAGGGTGAAGCGCGTGTCCTGCAACGGCGTAATCAGCGTGTAACGCTGCGGCTGCGACAACGCGGCCAGATACACAAAGGGCTTCACCAATGAACCAATCTGGCGGCTTGCGTCCAGTGCTCGGTTAAAGCCGGCATAACGCGGGTCACGCCCGCCGACCAGAGCCAGCACTTCTCCGCTGTCTTTCGCGGTCACCACCAATGCCGACTCCAGCGCTTTGTCGCCCAAGCGTGGTAGCGTTTCTGTTACAGCCTTCTCCGCAGCCATCTGCATAGCGGGATTAAGGGTTGTAAAAACTCGTAAGCCTTCGCTGCGCAGGTCCTCTTCTTTGTAATCCCGTGCCAGGTGGCGGCGAACCAGGTCAATATAAGCCGGGTAGCGATTCTGCGAAAAAGACGCTTTGTCACTCACACCCAAGGGCAAAGACCGGGCGCGCTGCGCGTCGGCTTCACCCAACAGACCCGCCTGCTGCATTTGGTCTAGCACCAGGTTGCGCCTTGCCGTGGCCCGCTGCGGATGGCGACGAGGGTTGTAATAACTCGGCCCCTTGACCATGCCCACGAGCAGCGCCAATTGGTGGGGCAGCAAATCCTCTAATGCCTCGGCAAAATAGAACTGGCTGGCCAGACCAAAACCGTGAATGCTACGTGTGCCTGCCTGGCCAAGATACACTTCGTTAAGATAGGTTTCCAGAATGTCGCTCTTGCTGTAATGCAGCTCGAGCAGAATCGACATCAAAGCCTCGTTACCCTTGCGCAGCAAAGTTTGCTCACGGGTCAGGAAAAAGTTTTTCACCAGCTGCTGCGTAAGCGTGCTGCCACCCTGAACAATGCCACCAGCGCGAATGTTCGCCAGCATGGCGCGGGCAATCGACAGCGGCGCAATACCGTGGTGGTCATAAAAACTGCGGTCTTCCACCGCCATCAGCGCAGCTGGCAGCAACTCTGGCAATTTATCCAGCTGTACTAAAATCCGGTCTTCCTGATGGGCCGGATAAATACCACCAATCTGCGCCGGTTCCAGGCGCACAATCGCGCTATCCGGACCTTTTACAACCTTTAAGTTCTGCACCTGGTCACCCGCTATACTCAGTGCGAGATGCCGCCGCGGCTCTTTTCCATCGGGGAAATCAAAGCCGCGACTGCTGATCAGAAAGCGCCCACCGCTGCGTTGATAACTGCCCGATCGCGAACCATCGCCTTTGTGAAAACCTGCCAGACCCAACTCCTGCTCCAGCGCAGCGGCACTTACTGGCGCACCGCTGTAAAGCTCCAGTGGCCGGGCGTAAACCCGCGATGGCACCTCGAAGCGACGACCCTCAAAGCGCGATGTGACCAACGCATCCAGATACACCATCCAGCCCGCCAGCAATACCAGGCCAAGAAGTATCAGACGCAGTAGCAAACGCCAGAAACCCTTGCGACGGGACTGTGCGTAGACAGGCTTTTTACGGGGAGCCGGTTTTTTGCGGCCGGGCTTGCGGGTCTTATCGGTATTTTTCATGGCGGCAGTATAACGAACGGGTAAGCCCCGGTGGCAGGCCAGTTGTGTGTTATTTACGTAATCTAGCCATTATGATGTCATATTGATCATTAATAGGTTCAAGCAACACGAGGAATACACTTTGAGCGATTCGCCTGCGAACACACTGGTTCAAGCTTTACAAAATCCGGCTTTGTACGACCATCCGGTTCACCAGTTTCAGGTTATTGAAACTCACATTTCCCAGGTTCTTCTGACCGGTGAGTTTGCCTACAAAATCAAGAAGCCAATGAATTTCGGCTTCCTTGACTTTTCCACCTTACCGCGGCGCAAGCATTTCTGCGAAGAAGAACTCCGGCTGAACCGGCGCCTGGCAGAGCCTCTGTATCTACAAGTTATCCCCATTACCGGGACACCGCAAAATCCGGTGCTGGGTGGCAGCGGCGAAGCCTTTGAATACGTTCTGAAAATGCGCCAGTTCAGTCAGGATGATTTGTTCGATCGCCAGCAGGAACGGGGCGAACTGGAGCCGAGCCTCCTGGCGACACTGGCTCAACAAGCAGCGGAGTTTCACGACAGCCTTCCGCCGGTTGACGCCGCAAGCCCGTTGGGTGCGCCCGACGCGGTCTACGCAGCCATGCAGGAGAATTTTGACCAGATTCGACCGCTGCTAAGCGATGCCAGCCAGCTTGCGCAACTGGACAACCTGGAAATATGGACCCGCACCACCTTCGAGCGCCATCAGCCACTGATTGCAGCACGCCACCAACAGGGCCTGGTGCGTGAATGCCATGGCGATCTGCATCTGGCGAACATCACTCTGTATAAAGATCAGGTGACGGTGTTTGACTGCATCGAGTTCAACGAGCCGTTCCGTTGGATTGACGTCATTAACGACCTGGCATTCCTGCTGATGGACTTGGAATCGAGGGGCGAAAACGCCAAAGCCAACTTGGTGCTGAACACCTACCTGGAATATCGCGACGATTTTGATGCGCTGCCTCTGCTGCCGCTTTACAAAGCTTACCGGGCAATAGTTCGAGCGAAGATTGCGCTGTTCACTATGGGTAATCCTTCCTTGGGCGACAGTGAAAAAGAAGAGCTGATGCAGCGTTATAACGCCTACGCTCAGCTTGCAGAAGATTACAGCAGCATCCCGAATCGTTACTTTATTGCCACCGTTGGCTTATCCGCAAGCGGCAAAACCCGTGTCAGCGCCGCTTTGGCTGGCGAACTGGGTCTTATTCGGCTGCGCTCAGATGTTGAACGTAAACGTCTGCATGGGCTGGCGCCGCTGGACAGCAGTCAATCGCCTACCGGAGGCAATCTGTACTCCGCCGAAGCCAACACAAAGACTTATGAACGCTTGGCGAAGTTTGCCAGCAACCTGCTAGCTGCGGGCTTCCCGGTTATAGCCGACACGGCCTGCCTGAAAGAACAGGAGCGCGCGCTGTTTGCCGCCGTCGCGGAAAGCCAGGGAGTACCGTTTGCGCTGATTCACTGCGAAGCGCCAGAGGAACTGCGAAAAGAATGGGTACGCAAACGCAAGGGCGACGCATCGGAAGCCACAGAAGAGTTGCTGGATGCCCAGAAAGGCTGGTTTGAGCCCCTGACAGCTGAAGAAAAAATCTATACCGCCCATCTTCGTACCGATCAGGAGCATGTGGCGGAAGCCATTGCAGGCCGAATTCGACAGCATTTTGGCCTTCCCCTCAGGTAAATTCCTGGAGCGACCAGGGCCAAAACGGATTGGATGAACGATGCTCGTTATAAAAGACCGGAACAGAACGTTAAAAGGAAAAATCATGCAAACCGACGCTGTGCATCATATTAAAGACCCGCTCTACGAAACGCTTCGCACGGAGGATATTAGCGCCTTCAATGCCAAAAAATCAGCTCGGGGCAATCTGCCCAGTTTTTCTCATGGGGATTTCAGAGGGCTGGATTTGCGTGGAATGGATGCCTCAGGGCTCGACATGAGTCACGGCTATTTCCGAGGCGCGGACCTGAGGGGTATAGATTTCAGTCACGCAAATCTGGAGGGAGCCAGTATTGCGGGTGCCAAAATCTCTGGTAGCTTTTTTCCTGAACGACTTCAAGCTGATGAACTTTTGATGTCTTTGAACCACGGCACACGTATGCGGTACAGCAAAAGCGAGTAACAGGGTGGTAGATGAGGCTGGACGCCTCGACTGAACCGGACGTCAGACATCAAGAATTACCGGCACCGGTTCGGTTAGAGTCATATTGCCGGACGGGCTGCCGTCATTGTTGGCCAAGTTTGCCCGGTAAGCCATGATCTCTACGCCTGCGTCACAAGCTTGTCGCAGCAGCTGGCCATAATGCCGGTCTATGTGATCTGCCGGCCGCACCGTTTCAATAGCTGTGTGGTTCACCACAAAAAACAACACGGCACGACCACCCAGCGCAACCTGAGCCATCAGCTCTCGCAAGTGCTTTTGCCCGCGAGTGGTCACGGCGTCTGGAAAAAAGCCTTGGCTGTTGTCCTCAAGCGTTACGTTTTTCACTTCCACCCAGGCATCCGGCTTCGTTTCATGCCCGGAAAGCAACAGGTCGATTCGGCTTTTTTCTTCGCCATATTTTACTTCCGGGCGGCAATGGCTGTATCCAGTCAGCTCACTGATACGGCCCGCTTCAATCGCCTCGCGGGCCTGGGAATTCGGTCTTGCCGTATTTATACAGGCCAGGTTGCCAGGAACCGTTTCAACAAGCTCCCAAGTATACGGCAGCTTGCGCGCAGGGTTATCGCTGCGGCTAAGCCACACCTTTCCATTCGCCGGTTGGCAGCCCAGCATGCTCCCGGTGTTCGGGCAATGGGCAGTCACTTCGCTGCCATCGGCCAGTAGCACATCGGCCAAAAAGCGCTTGTAGCGGCGAATAAGCCGCCCCTCCAGTAACGGTTGGTCAAACTTCATGCATACCTCTTAGTCATATGTATTGCAGCAAAGCTGGCACCCCCGCAACTTATCTGCTATTTTCCGCCAAATCCCGTTTCAGGGCGAATGCTTTATAATCCAGGTTCTATACCGCACAGCCGCGGGGGCTGACGCGAAAGGAAGCAAAGCGTTCTTGTAGCAGTACTCACAAGAGGCCGGTTTCAATGACCAATAAAACAGCCAATTCAAGCGAAAAATTCACCAACTTTACCCCTTACGAAATGAAAAAGGGTGAAGAATACATGAGCGCGGACATGCTTGAACACTTCAAAGGCCTCCTGCTGAAGTGGAAGCAAGAGCTGATGGAAGAAGTGGATCGCACCATGCACCATATGCAGGAAGATGCCGCCAACTACGCAGACCCCAGCGATAGGGCGACTCAAGAGGAAGAGTTTAGCCTGGAACTGCGCACCCGTGACCGCGAGCGCAAACTGATTAAGAAGATCGACAAAACCGTTGATCGCATCGACAAAGACGATTATGGCTTCTGCGACCAGTGCGGTGTAGAAATAGGCGCCCGTCGGCTTGAAGCTCGGCCCACGGCCACACTGTGCATTGATTGCAAAACCCTGGCGGAAATCCGCGAGCGCCAGACCGGCATCTGATCTGTCTACCAACCTGCCAAAACGGCGCCGGCCGCTATTGTGCCGGCGTCATTCACCATGACGCCTAACGTTTCCTACCGCGGCCGCTTTGCTCCGTCGCCCACCGGCCCTCTGCACTTTGGCTCACTGGTGAGCGCGTTGGCCAGCTATCTGGAGGCAAAGCGCCACCAGGGCCAATGGCTAGTGCGGATTGAAGATCTGGACCCATTACGCCAACCGGTAGATGCGACACCCCGAATACTCCACAGCCTGAGCGCCCACGGCCTGATTGGCGATGAACCTGTACGCTACCAATCCCAACGCCATAGTGCTTATCGCGCCGCTGCTGAAACTCTGCTAAAAACCGGGCACGCCTATTTTTGCCGCTGCTCACGTAAACAGCTGCTGGCCAACCAGGGCCAACACCCCAACCATTGCCGCAACCATTACTTCAACCCAAGCGTACCCAACGATCACCCTTGGCCTCCCGGCAACTTCGCCCTGCGCTTTGCGTTGCGCAGCCAACATTGCCGCTGGACTGATCAGCTGCTGGGTGAACAACAACAGAACCTGAAGGCCGAAACAGACGACCCCGTGATACTGCGTAAAGAAGGCTTCTACGCTTATCAATTGGCCGTCGTGGTCGATGATATCGATCAGGCTATCAGCCACATCGTGCGCGGTTCAGACCTGCGCACCATGACCGCCGCGCAACACCAGATGTTTCAGGCGCTGGGTGCCGTCGTGCCGCAGTTTTTGCACATTCCTGTTATACGCAACCAGCAAGGCCAGAAGCTGAGCAAGCAGAACCACGCCCCGGCGTTGGACGATACCCATGCGAGCGCGAATCTGGTGGCCGCGTTGCGCGCTTTGGGCCAGCGACCGCCCACGCAACTGGCCGGGCAATCACCCACCGCCATTCTTGCCTGGGCCCAGACTTACTGGCAGCGCAGTGCGATTTCTGTACCCACAAAACAGCACTGGTAGCCTGCCATTTCTGACAGCAGCGCCGCGATCGTGCTATAAAGCCATGAATCCACTGCGGCACGGTTATCCAAGATGTATATCTATCGTCTGGTTTTTTTGTTGGTCCTGGCGATTTACGTCTTCTCTCCCAACATCCTCAACTGGTGGATGTTGTCCGGCAGTGCCTGGTACAGCCCGTATCTGATCTGGACCGGACTGATTGCCATTGGCGTATGGCTAGAATGGCGACGTGATCCCAATGAATTTTAGTGCTGCGGGCCTGCTCCTGGTCAGCGTTGCCTATCTAAGCTTGCTGTTCGGCATTGCCTGGGTATCAGAGCGCGGGTTGCTGCCCCGCAAGCTGGTGCGCCATCCGCTCATTTACGTGCTTAGCCTGGGCGTATATGCTGGCATTTGGTCGGTGTATGCATCGGTGGGTGCAGCGGCGGAAACCGGTTATGGCTTTCTGGCCTACTATGTGGGAATAAGCGGTGCGTTTTTGTTAGCGCCGGTGTTGCTGAACCCGTACATGCGTATCGGACGGGCGTATCAGTTAACCTCGTTGGCTGATCTTTTTGCCTATCGTTACCGCAGTCAGTGGGCGGGGACTTTGGTCACATTGTGTTCTGGTGCAGCCATTCTGGCTCTGTTGAGCATGCAAATTCAAGCCGTCACCAGTTCTGCCAGCATTCTTGCCCCCGATGTCTCGCCTACCGTTATTAGCGCTCTGTTCAGCGTCACCGTGGTTCTGTTCGCCATTTTGTTTGGCACCCGCCGCAACGCCCACGCCAGCAACCACCGCGGGCTGGTGGTTGCTATCGCCTTTGACTCACTGGTTAAGCTGTTAGCCTTACTTCTAATGGGCGGCATCATTCTGTTTGGTGTGTTCGGCGGCCTCGATGCTCTTCAACTTTGGCTGGACCAAAACGAAGCACCCGTCGTTGACATCGCTATGAGTATCGACGATGACAGTTGGCGGGCGGTTATGCTGATGTCTTTCGCGTCGGTACTGGTAATGCCACATATGTACCACATGATTTTCAGCGAGAATCCGTCTCCGGCGTCGCTGGCCAAAGCCAGCTGGGGTCTCCCTTTGTACTTGTTGCTACTGGGCCTGCCGGTACCGCTGATTCTTTGGGGTGGCCAGGAGCTTGGCGTCACCACCGCCGCCAATTACTACAGCATTGGTATTGGTCAGGCCTTGGGCAGCCCCGCGTTAACGCTGATGATGTACATTGCAGGCCTCTCTGCCGCCAGTGGCTTAATGATTGTAAGCACCCTGGCACTTGCGGGCATGGCCCTGAACCACATTGTACTGCCGCTGAAAACGCCCAAAGATCAGGCCGACATCTACCGCTGGCTGCAATGGGTCAAGCGGCTGCTGATTGCTCTGATCCTATTTTTGGCTCTGATGTTTCATGAAACTCTGGGCAAAAACCTGCAGCTATCGATTCTTGGTGCCATCTCTCTGACCGGCACCTTACAACTGTTACCCGGTGCCCTGGGAGTTATATTCTGGCCCGAAGGCAATCGCCGCGGCCTGATTGCCGGCCTGCTGATCGGGCTGGCAATCTGGGTGATCACCCTGATGCTCCCGTTTTCCGGCACGGGCAATTTATTGCTGTGGCTGGACAGCCCAGTGCTACCAAACGCCAGTAACTGGCACCTGTTTATGTTTCTTAGTCTAATCGCCAACGTCGTGATGTTCATCGCGGTTTCTGTGCTCAGCTCCAGCAACAGAGAAGAACACAACGCTGCACAGGCCTGCTCGCTTGGAGCCTTATCACGGCCACAGCGGCGCGAATTGCTGGCCACATCGTCTGCAGACTTCGTGCGTCAGCTCAGCGTCCCTCTGGGGCAAGACGGTGCACGACGCGAGGTGGAAAGCGCCCTGTTACAACTGAAACTACCCGAAGTAGAGTACCGTCCTTATCAGCTTAGGCGCCTGCGAGACCAGGTAGAAGCCAATCTGTCAGGCCTGATGGGGCCGGAAATCGCCCGCGATATGGTCAAACGCTCCTTGGGGTTCAAGCCCATGCAGCGCGCGGCCCAAGATATTCGTTACGTGGAAGGCGCCCTGGGCGACTACCAGAATCGGCTCACCGGGTTAGCCGGTGAGCTAGACAACCTGCGCCGGCATTATCGCCAGACCCTGTCAAATCTGCCCATACCGGCCTGTTCAGTGAGTGAAGACGGCGAAATTCTGATGTGGAATCAAACCATGGAGCGCCTGACCGGCATCAGCGCCGACGAAGTGGTTGGCGCGCGCCTGGCCACCTTACCGCCACACTGGCACCAGCTTTTGGACGACTTTAACCAAGGCGAAGACGTACACCGCTACAAACACCGCCTGGATCTGCGTGGCCGGCCACACTGGCTGAATTTGCACAAAGCCGCCCTGAGCGGACCCGACCATGCCGAAAGCGGCAGCATTATTATGGTGGAAGACCAAACCGAGATTCGCTTGCTGGAAGACGAACTGATGCACAGCGAACGGCTAGCATCAGTAGGCCGGCTGGCTGCCGGTGTCGCCCACGAGATCGGCAACCCGGTTACCGGCATTTCTTCGCTAGCGCAGAATCTGCGACTGGAAACCGATAACCCGGACGTTCTCGACACCGCCGACCAGATTCAGCAGCAAACCCGTCGTATCTCAAATATTCTGCAGTCGCTGATGAATTTCGCCCGCACCGGCAACCACGCCCCCGCCAACCGTTACGAACCGGTACAAATACGCCGCTGCGTACAGGAGTCCATTAATTTATTGTCATTGAGCGACAAGGGGTTGGGCATTTCGTATTTCAACTCGTGTCCACCGGAACTCCTCATTCTGGGGGATGAGCAGCGACTGGTGCAGGTATTTGTAAACCTGCTCACCAACGCCCGTGACGCTTCACCAGATGGCGGCGAAGTGCGGGTAGTTGGTAAGGCCGATGGCTACTCAGCTATCATCGAAGTCATTGACCAGGGAAGCGGTATCGCCGCCGACAAGCTTGATCACATTTTCGAACCGTTTTACACCACCAAACCCACCAACAAAGGCACCGGTCTTGGTCTTGCACTGGTTTACAGCATTGTTGAAGAGCACTATGGGAACATTCAGGCGGAAAGTCCGGCGCAGTTTAACGCCGCAGACGGCCACAACCCGGGCACCTGCATTCGTCTGAAGCTGCCTGCTTACGAGCCCGAAGACACACCCGCTGCCTACAGCCAGAATCAAAGGTCCTAGCATAGATATGCCGCGTATCCTGATTGTTGAAGATGAAGACATCATTCGCTCCGCAGTCCGAAAGATGCTGACCCACGCCGGCTATGATGTCACCGACGCTGGTTCGGTGGAGGAAGCCGAAGAATATGACCTGGGCAGTTTTGATCTAATCATATCCGATCTGCGATTGCCCGGTGCTCCGGGCACCGAAATGATCCGACGCGCGCCGGCAACGCCGGTGCTGATTATGACCAGCTACGCCAGCCTGCGCTCCGCGGTTGACTCGATGAAGCTTGGAGCCGTGGAGTACATCGCCAAGCCTTTTGATCACGACGAAATGCTGGCGTCGGTAGCCGCCATTCTGGAACGCAAGTCCGCGCTCACAGCGGCTGATGACGGCAACGCCGTGACCGCTAAAACAACACCTCAAGCAACCGACTCAGACCCGGCCAGCATCATGTTTGGTCAGTGCGAACCGATGCAGAAAGTGTTCACCCTGATTCGCAAAGTGGCTCCCACCGAAACAACGGTACTTATCCAAGGCGAATCCGGCACCGGCAAAGAACTGGCAGCCCGCGCCCTGCACTTGCTGAGCCCACGGGCGACGGCTCCACTGATCTGCGTTAACTGCGCAGCCATTCCTGAAAGCCTGATTGAGTCAGAACTGTTCGGCCACGAAAAAGGCGCGTTCACCGGCGCAGTCGGCGCCCGCACTGGACTGATCGAGGCAGCCAACGGCGGCAGTCTGTTTCTGGACGAAATAGGTGAATTGCCCGCCGAAGCTCAAGCCCGGCTACTGCGGGTTTTGCAAGAAGGCGAAATCCGTAAGGTGGGTTCTACCCAAAGCCTCAAAGTAAACGTTCGCATGCTAGCCGCCACCCACCGCAATTTGAAAGCCATGACCCGCACCGGCGAATTCCGTGAAGATTTGTTCTATCGCCTGAACGTAATGCAGGTGCGCATTCCCCCTCTGCGCGATCGCCAGGGCGACATTCTGATACTGGCGCGGCGCTTTTTAAAGCGCCAAGGTGCCAAAATGGGCAAACCTGACTTGCAGTTCAGCGCAGACGCCGTGCGCACTATAGAGCGGCATCGCTGGCCGGGAAACGTACGGGAACTGGAAAATGCCATTGAACGGGCCACTATTTTGTGTGACTCGGAACTGATTACTCCCGCACTGCTGGATCTGAACGGCGACGGCGACAGTGAGTACATCCCCGAAACCCTAGTAGCTGGAGACAACCAGCAAGCGCGAGCCCAAACCCAAGGTGCAGACAGCCAGGGCGATCTGTCGCTGGAAGACTACTTTCAGCACTTCGTACTGGAGAATCAGGACCGAATGAGTGAAACCGAATTGGCCCAAAAGTTGGGTATCAGTCGCAAATCTTTGTGGGAAAGGCGTCAGCGCCTCGGCATTCCGCGTAAAAAAACGTCTGGCAGCTCACATTAGCCGCTGCCTGTCACGCTCACGCTCACTTGTGTTACCGACTGTTTCCCTTGGTAACACTTTCCCCGCCATTCATGACCTGCCGGTAACACTTTTCCAAAATACGAGCTAACACCTATCTTCGTGAAAACGACAAGCCATTGTTTATAATGATCTTTGTAAAACTGGCACGACGACTGCTTTGTATAAAGGGCACAACAACAAAAACAAGACGTGACAATGCAGCGTGCAAACAAAAACAAAAAAATAGCTGCGAGAAGCGCTCAGTAACAAAAATAAGAATAGAGCGCGAGCGAATCGAGCGTTTTGGATGCCTGGCTTTTTAGAGATCCTTTAGCTTGTGAAAGTTGTTGAAGTAGATAAGAATCGTCAACAAGACGGCGCTACCGATACGCATGGCTTGAACAACGCTTTTGATCACTCATAAGTATTCAAAGCTTTCTGTTTGTTTGAAATACCCCTATCTTGGGGATTACGGTGGGACACAAAAAAGTAAAAAGAATCCCGGTAATAATAAAAATAATTTAGATCGTCAGATTTTAGTGGGCGGGTTCGTGTAAGCGGATCCGCCCTTTAATTTATGGGTCCAAGTGAATGCTTGGGCATGGGCAAACCATAGCAATCCGCAGCAAACGTGTGCAAAAGCGGCGCAAACCGTTAAACTCATGTTTTTGTTCATCGCCGCTATGGCCGCAACGGATTTCAATGCCTAAAAGACTCGTCGACAAACTGCGCTCGTTCATGCCCGGCAGCTCCCGGAAAAAACCCTCTGGCTATCAACGGAGGGACATTTCAAGGGATCAGCACAGCGTTTCCCGCACGGCCATCAGTGAGCCCGCCAAAAAAGTTCTGCATCGCCTCAACAAAGCCGGCTATGAAGCCTACCTTGTGGGTGGCGGCGTACGCGACATACTGCTCAGCGGCCAACCCAAAGATTTCGACATTGCGACCGACGCAACACCGGAAGAAGTGCACGAACTGTTTCGCAACTCGCGTCTGATCGGGCGCCGGTTTCGCATTGTGCACGTGGTCTTCGGCCGCGAAGTCATCGAGGTAACAACCTTCCGCGGCAATGCCAACCCCGCCGACGACGACGATGACGATCGCAAAACAAGCGAACACGGGCAGCTGCTGCGCGACAATGTCTACGGCAATCTCGAAGAAGATGCGCTACGCCGAGATTTCACCATTAATGCCCTTTATTACTGCATCCGCGATTTCAGCGTGATTGACTTCGCTAACGGCGTTGATGACCTGAACAATCGCCAGATGCGGCTGATTGGTGATCCAGAAACCCGTTACCGGGAAGACCCCGTACGCATGCTGCGCGCCATTCGCTTCGCTGCCAAACTCAATTTTGACATCGAGCCGTCCACCGAGGCCCCAATTCGCAAGCTAGCACCGCTACTGGCTCACATTCCCGCGGCACGCCTGTTTGACGAAGTGCTAAAGCTGTTTTCCGCCGGCTATGGCGAAGCAACCTTTGACAAACTGTGTCACTACGACTTGCTGGCACCGCTATTTCCCGACACCGCTAGCGCGCTGGAAGCCGGAGAGCCCGACGAGCTAATTCGCCAGGCCTTGCGGAACACCGACGCACGCATAGCGCAAGGCAAATCCGTTACCCCGTATTTTCTGTTCGCCGCCATGTTGTGGCCTGCGCTGCAAGCCGAATGGCGCCGGCGTCAAGACAATGGCGACCCGTTACAACCGGCTCTCCACGGTGCGATCTCCAAGGTGATTGGCCGCCAGGTACAGGCAACGTCTATTCCCAAGCGATTCTCCGGGCCCATGAAGGAAATCTGGGAACTGCAGATACGCCTGCCGCGACGCCAAGGCAAACGAGCACTGATCACCTTAGGGCATCCGCGTTTTCGTGCCGCCTATGATTTCTTATTAGTGCGTGAGAGCGCCGGCGAGATTGAGCCCGGTCTTGGCCAGTGGTGGACACAGTTTCAGCGCTTGGACGAACGCGCCCAGGAGCGCATGATTACAGATCTTGACAGCGGTGAAACCAAGCCTCGAAAGCGCCGACGTAAACCGGTTAAGCGGCCACCTCAGGATTCATGATGACCGACGTATTCGTTGGCCTAGGTAGCAACTTAGCAGACCCAGCTGCACAGCTGGGTCGCGCCATTGCAGAACTAGCAGCGTTGCCAAGCACTACCCTGGTTGCGCAATCCCCATTTTATGCCAGCAAACCGGTTGGTCCTCAGGACCAGCCGGATTATGTCAACGGTGCAGCATGGCTGAATACTGGCCTGGCGCCTCACGTTCTGCTCGACCATTTGCAGAATATTGAACAGGCCCACGGTCGCGAGCGCCTGCATCACTGGGGCCCACGTACGCTGGACCTAGACGTATTGCTGTTTGGCCAGAGGACGCTAAACGATGACCGTCTAACGGTACCCCACGCACAATTGTCGCAGCGTGATTTTGCCCTGCAACCCCTGCTGGACTTAAACCCGAAACTGACCCTGCCCAACGGCACCGCAATAGCCCTGCTGCGCCAGCAGTGCCCAGACAATCAATTACGCAAACTGCCCCCAATCGCTACAAACGGGCACTCCTAACCGCCCGAAATTTGCTAGTGTTAGGGTTGGAATAACACTGATTCAGCAGCAGATTCAATTGTGGATATCCGGCACCGCCGGTATTTAGACCGACCATCGCAAAGGCGAGGAATTTATGGCCGTTACCATCAACACACTGCGGGAATATAAACAGCGCGGCGAAGCATTTTCCGCGCTGACCTCCTACGATGCCACCTTTGCCCAGCTGGTCAGCGAAGCTGGCGTAGACGTCATTTTGATTGGCGACTCACTCGGCATGGTACTGCAAGGCAACGACAGCACCTTGCCCGTCACCATGGATCAAATGGTGTACCACGTCAGCTGCGTCGCCAAAGGCAATCGCGGCTCACTGGTAATGGCCGACATGCCATTTATGAGCTACGGCACCACCGAGGCCGCACTGAAAAATGCGGCAGAGCTGATGCGTGCCGGCGCTCACATGGTCAAACTAGAAGGCACCGGCTGGATGCGCGATACCATTCAGGCGCTCAGCGAACGCGGCGTTCCAGTGTGCGCGCACTTGGGCCTGACACCGCAATTCGTCAACAAGTTCGGCGGCTATAAAGTGCAAGGACGAGACGGAAAGGCAGCAGACCTGATGGTTGAACACGCCTGCGAGCTGGAAGCCGCCGGCGCCGATGTTATTCTGTTGGAGTGCGTACCCGCCGCTCTGGCTGCGCGCATCGCAAAAGCCGTCAAGGCACCGGTGATCGGTATTGGCGCCGGCGCCGGCACTGACGGCCAGGTGCTGGTGGTACACGACATGCTGGGCATGACCCCAGGCCGCAAACCGCGCTTTGTGAAAGACTTCCTGGCTGAAAACGGCTCCGTTGCCAATGCCTTGGTAGCCTACGTCAAAGCCGTTAGCGAGCGCACATTCCCCGCCGAAGAGCACACGTTCAAAGCATGAGAACTGTCAACACCATTAAAGAGCTGCGCGCCATGGTGCGCAGCTGGCGTAAGCAAGGCAAAACCACCGCGCTGGTGCCCACCATGGGCAACTTGCACGACGGCCACCTGTCGTTGGTTCGCAAAGCTGCAGAAGCCGCAGACATCGTGATAACCAGCATTTTCGTGAACCCCATGCAGTTTGGTGCCAGCGAAGATCTCGCCAGCTACCCCCGCACCCTGATGGAAGATCAAAGCCTGCTGGTGGAAGCCGGTAACACGCTGCTGTTTACGCCTTCCGCCGCGGACATTTATCCGGTGGATCTGGCTCATCAGACCAAAGTGGTAGTGCCTGATGTCAGCGAAGGCCACTGCGGTGCCAGTCGGCCTGGCCACTTTGACGGCGTGGCGACCGTTGTCACCATGTTGCTAAATATGGTGCAACCAGATTTTGCTCTGTTTGGCGAAAAAGACCTGCAGCAGCTAACGATTATCCGCAAGCTGGTGCGCGACCTTATGTTGCCGGTCGAAATTATTGGCGTCGCCATCGTGCGCGACGGTGACGGCCTGGCAAAAAGTTCCCGTAATGGCTACCTCAGCATTGAAGACCGGGCACTTGCACCGGCTTTGTACAAGGTTCTTCAGAACATTGCAAAAGACCTGCAATCTGGTGACACCCACTTTGCACGCTTGTCTGAACACGCGAAAACAGAACTGCTGAATGCAGGTTTGCGGCCTGACTACGTTAATATTGTTAACAGCCAAACCTTGAAGTCAGCAACCGTCGATGATCGCGAACTCGCCATTCTGGCCGCAGTGTTTCTGGGCAAAACCCGGCTCATCGACAATATCTCACTGATCCGCTGACCGGCTTCGCCCTGTTACGGAAGACTCTGTGCCCGGCGGCCCAAGCGCCAGCCATTTTGCGAAGGACGCCATCATGCAAGGCCATGCATCAACACCAAGCGCCACAAAAGCCTGGCAGGCACTGTTGCACCATCAACAGCGACTAACCACGAAGCCCATGGCACAGCTGTTCGCTGAAGACAGCCAACGGGCATCACGCTATTTGCTTGAGGCAGCTGGCCTGACCCTGGATTTCTCCAAAAACCGCCTTGATGATGGCGTCCTCGCCGACCTGGTTGCCCTAGCCGAAGAGTGTCAACTGGCCTCCCGCCGCCAGGCACTCTTTGCCGGCGAACCGGTGAACAATACTGAAAATAGGCCCGCGCTTCATACCGCCTTGCGAGCAAGTGCGGATCAGACTATTCAGGTGAACGGCAAGAACGTAACAGAGGAAATTCACGCCACACTGAAACGAATGCAGCAGTTTGTTAACGCTGTCACCGGCGGTGAACGCCGCGGCTGCACGGGCGAGCGCTTTACCGATGTGGTCAGCATCGGCATTGGTGGCTCGTTCCTGGGGCCAAAGCTGGCGACAGAAGCGCTAACGCCCTATCACCACGGTGGCTTGCGCTGCCATTACGCAGCCAATATCGACGGCACTGAAATCTGCGAGATTTTGCGCCAGGTAAGTCCGCACACCACGCTGTTTCTGGTGCAGTCAAAATCTTTTAAAACCCCCGAAACCCTAGAAAACGCCAAAGTAGCCCGCGACTGGCTGGTTCAGCACTGCCCGCAAACAGACGTCGTCGCGCGCCACTTTGCGGCAGTGTCCGCTAACGTCGACGCCGCTCAAGACTTCGGTATCGAAGCAGACAACCTGTTCCCGATGTGGGACTGGGTCGGCGGGCGCTATTCGCTCTGGTCAGCCATTGGCTTGCCGGTTGCCCTGAGCATTGGCATGGACAACTTTCGCCAATTGCTGGAGGGTGCCCAGGCCATGGACGAACACTTCACGCAAGCGCCATTGGCGCAGAATATGCCTGTGGTGATGGCCATGCTGGGTGTCTGGTACAGCAATCTGTGGGGCGCCTGCAGCCACGCCATTTTACCCTATGACCAATATTTACGGAGCCTGCCAGATCACCTTCAGCAGTTGGACATGGAAAGCAATGGCAAACGCGTAACTCGTGCGGGCGTTGCGGTCACCTACCATACCGGCCCGATAATCTGGGGCGGGCTCGGTGCCAACGGACAGCACGCGTACCATCAGCTGATTCACCAGGGTACACGGCTAATTCCGGCCGACTTCATCATTCCGCTGGTCAGCCATAACCCCATTGCAAATCATCACGCCGATCTGTTCGCCAATTGCCTGAGCCAGTCCCAAGCCATGATGGCCGGAAAAACTCTAGAACAAGCTCGGCGCGAACTGATTGCCGAGGGCCGGTCAGCGCAAGACGTCGACCGCCTCGCCTCGCACAAAGTGGTACCTGGAAACCAGCCCAGCAATACTCTGGTGATGCAGCAGCTTACGCCTTACACACTGGGCGCGATGATCGCCTTGTATGAACATCGCACCTTTGTACAGGGTGTTATCTGGGATCTGGATTCGTTCGATCAGTGGGGGGTAGAGCTGGGCAAACAGCTGGGCAAAAACATTCTTCCGCGACTGCTGGGCCAAGCGGCACCGGCAAACGCAGGTAATAGCGACAGCTCAACCGATGCCCTGATCGCTCGCTTTCGCGCCGCCAACGGCACTTGAAATTATGCGGCCGCGCCAGTTGAAATTGATCTGGTGCAAAGGGGGGCCGGCGCGGTGTAACTGCCATAAATTCTGATAGCTTTTTCCGCACTGGGGATGCAAACGCGACCCGGCCACATCCGCTAAAGGCTTAAGTACAAACGCATTCACCAATATTTCGGCACGTGGTAATTCCACACCGCAAAACACGCCAACCTTTTCACCGTAAGTCAGAATGTCGATATCCAACGTTCGCACTGCGAAACGGGCGCTACCTCGAACCCGGCCATGATCGGCCTCTAGTTTCTTAAAGCGGCGCGACAACTCGGCCAGCGGCAGGGCAGTATTGAATCCCGCAACCATATTCAAAAACGGGAAACCATCAAAACCCACCGCCGGGCTTTCATACACCGGCGATAAAGCTAGCTCGCCAAACCAGTCGGCCAAGGCATCTAACGCGGCCTGCAAACAGGCTTCGCGATTTTGGTTGCTACCGATACCCACCAGCACCGGAGTGTTCACAGACGGCGCCCACGCTCAATGCTGACGCCCACCGCAGAAGCTGCCGGCACTGCGCCGGGCTTGCGAATGCTCAGCCGCAAAAACTCGATGCCAAACGTCCGTTGCAACTCGGCCGCCAGCACCTCTGCAGCGTGCTCCAGCAATTTCGGTTGCAGCGCCTGCAGACAGTGAATAACGCACTCGCTCACAGCGGCGTAGTCCAGCGCGTCTTTGACGTCATCAGAAGCACCGGGCACGCGGTTGTCCCAGTCCATGTCCAGATCTACCACCAGGCGCTGAGTAATGTCTCGCTCCCAGTCGTATACTCCTACAACAGTTTCGACCTCTAGGCCCTCAATAAAAACACGATCTGCCACAGGCACTCCAGATGATGTTGTACTTTTTTCGGATTGAATCGGCCCGACAGCGCAGCTAAGGTTAGCTATCAGACTCGAAAAATTTGGTTATTTTGGCACAGTTTGACTCAAGTCGTCTGCGCCAGCCAAGGACACACCACTATGACATTTTCCAGCGCCCCCGTTTTAACGGTAATGCTGTGTGCCGCGGCCTATATTGGCGGCTCAGTGCTGTTCGCCATACCCGTCAGCCGTGCCTGGCAGTTGCCTGACCCGCGTGCGCAGGGATCCACCAATCCGGGCGCTACCAACGTATTTCGCAGCGGAGGCTGGGCGCCAGCAGCGCTAACGCTGATATTGGATGCCGGCAAAGGCTGGCTGCCCGTATGGGCGGCACAACAATGGGGCCTATCAACAACCGTTCAGGCAGCGGTCGCCCTGTGCGCAGTCACCGGCCATATGGTCCCTGTGTTTTACCGCTTCAAGGGCGGCAAGGGCGTCGCTACGGCTCTCGGTGCCGGCTTGGCAATGGCACATACAACCACATTGTTGATGGCGGCAATATGGCTTTTGGTTATGTGGCGCTGGCGTATCTCGGCGATGGCGTCGCTAGTAGCAGTCCTCAGCGGGCCTTTGATCAGCGCGCTGCTTCAACCCCACACCCTGCCAGTGTTCAGCCTACTGGCATTACTGGTGTTAGTTCGCCACCGCAATAACCTGACTCGAATGGCGCAGGGGCGCGAAACCCGTTTCTAAGGTAACGCTGCCTTATAGCTCGTTAGTGCTGCCTACCTGCCGTCCAAACTCTAATCATCAAACACCCGCCAAGCCGTCATCGCAAGGCTGGGTCAAAGGTGGCAAGGTATCCAGCGGCCAGCGCGGCACCGCCGCAATGCGATCGCCGTCTTGCTGCCCTGCCCGCAAGCGTTGGGCCCCGGCATAGGCAATCATTGCCCCGTTATCGGTACAGAACTCTGGCCGCGCGTAAAACACCGATGCGCCAAGCTTCGCCGTCATCGCCTCAAGCCCGGCCCGAAGCCGCGTGTTAGCGCTAACGCCGCCGGCGATCACCAAGCGTTTGCAGCCAGTGAGCTGTAAAGCGCGCTTGCACTTGATCGCCAGGGTGTCCACCACCGCAGATTCGAAAGCCAAGGCAATATCAGCACGAGTCTGATCTCCCAGATCACCTGCCTCACGCGCGGCATTAACGGTATTCAAAGTAAAAGTCTTCAACCCGCTGAAGCTGAAATCAAGCCCCGGCCGGTCTGTCATCGGCCGCGGAAAGCGATAACGTCCGGCCTGCCCTTTCTCAGCCAATGCTGCGACTCTGGGGCCCCCCGGGTAATCCAGCCCCAGCATCTTGGCGGTTTTGTCAAACGCTTCTCCGGCGGCATCGTCAACCGACTCACCCAAAAGGGTGTACTCGCCGATACCGCTAACCTCCACCAGCTGGGTATGGCCACCGGACACCAGCAAAGCGACGAATGGAAAAGACGGTGGGTTTTGCTCAAGCATTGGCGCCAACAAATGCCCTTCCATATGGTGCACGCCCAACACGGGAATACCCATACTGAAACCCATAGCGTGAGCCACGGCACCGCCCACCATTAACGCGCCCACCAGGCCAGGGCCTGCGGTATAAGCAATGCCTTCGATGTCTGCACGTGCAAGCCCTGCCTCGGCCAGAATTTGCTCGATCAATGGCAACAGCTTGCGAACGTGATCGCGGGAGGCCAGCTCGGGCACCACCCCGCCGTAGTCAGCGTGTATTGCTACCTGACTGAACAACGCATGGGCCAACAAACCACGCTCGGTGTGGTAAAGTGCCACGCCGGTTTCGTCACAAGACGTCTCAATACCTAAAATCAGCATAGTTATTAGCCATTAAAGTAAAAGAAGCAAAATGCAGAAGCGACGCATTTTAGCAGAAACTCGAGGCGCACCTGCAGTTTCACAGAACAAACATTGACCACAGCCCTATCCAGAGGATATAGTTGCCGCCCTAAATTACGCACTGGTCGAGTTTTAATCATTCCTGCCAGTGTTAGAACCGCTCAGGGCAAGCCCAGCGGAACCCATAGAACCGAATATACCCAGGTAGGTGATTTTCGAATGCCAGCTGTTAAACTGAAAGAGAATGAGCCGTTTGACGTAGCCCTACGTCGCTTCAAGCGTTCCTGCGAAAAAGCAGGTGTCCTTTCCGAAGTGCGTCGTCGTGAGCACTACGAGAAGCCGACTTCTGTTCGTAAGCGTAAAGCTGCTGCTGCTGTTAAGCGTCACCTCAAAAAACTTCAGCGTGAACAGCGCAAGTTTGAGCGTTTGTACTAAGTTTTAGCAACGCTGCTTGACTGCAAAAATTAATCGCCTGAACGGCTGCAGGCCGCTCAAAGCGATTTAAAAATGCCGCCGAGGCCTGGCTTCGGCGGCATTTTTATTTATTGCCTATCCTGCTATTACGGCCCCGTCCAAGGCCACACCCGGAGCCCGAATGAGCGGACTGATCCCGCAACGGTTTGTTGAAGATCTGCTAGACCGGATCGATCTGGCCGAGCTGATTGGTTCTCGCGTTACCCTGAAAAAAGCCGGTGCGAACTACAAAGCTTGCTGCCCGTTTCACGATGAAAAAACACCGTCGTTCAATGTGCGGCCAGACAAAGGTTTTTACCACTGCTTCGGATGCGGCGCACACGGCGACGCGATTAGTTTTTTAAGGGAATTCGAAGGCCTGGGTTTTACCGAAGCAGTTGAAGATCTGGCGCGCAGAGCCGGAATGGAAGTGCCATACGATCAGGCTGCCAAGCAGGAAATGCAGCAAACTCGCACGCTGACAGAGGCACTGGATTTCGCCAGCCGTTTTTATCAGCAGGCGCTGAGCAGCGAAGCCGGTGCTTTTGCCCGTGATTACCTGCAGCAGCGCGGGCTGGACCAGGCCATTATCCAGCAATATCAGCTAGGATTCGCCCCGGCCGGCGGCACCGCATTATGCGACGCTGCGGGCACCAGCTTTAAAGAACCGCTGTTGGAAACTAAAACGGTATCCGACCAATATGGCCGGCCCAGAGATCTGTTTCGCAACCGGGTGATGTTTCCGATCCGCAACACCCGCGGCAAAACCATTGCCTTTGGCGGGCGCACTCTGGGTGACGACAAAGCCAAATACATCAACTCGCCGGAGTCTGATGTCTTTCATAAGAGCCGTGAAATATACGGTTTGTATGAAGCGCGGCAGAACTTGAAACAGCTAGACAAGTTGCTGGTTGTAGAAGGCTACATGGATGTCATCGCTTTGGCCCAGCACGGCATTCAGTTTGCCGTGGCAACGTTGGGCACCGCCACCAATCATGACAATCTGAGCGCCTTAATGCGCCAGGTGCGCCACATTGTGTTCTGTTTTGATGGCGACATAGCGGGTTTTCGCGCGGCGGATCGCGCACTGGAAAACGCCCTGGAACTAATGGCCGACGGTCTGCATCTGCAATTTCTGATGCTACCCCAAGGCGAGGACCCGGACACCCTGATTCGCAAAGAAGGCGCCGAAGCCTTCAGTAAACGGATTGAAGCGGCTATACCGCTGTCACGCTATCTGTTCGATCGCCAGAGCGATGGCCTGGACTTACAGTTGCCCGAACACCGCGGAGAGTTGCGCGCTCGGGCCGAGCCAATGCTCAACAAAATGCCCAAGTGCACGCTGCGCGATGCCATGTGGCATGAAATGCTGCGCCTTTGCAGCGGCCGTGACCAATGGCAGAAAAAACCCTGGCAGGAACGGGGCGGCAACAAAAGCTGGCAGCGGGAACGAATACAAGAACAGCGGATTGACGTAAAACTGAGTAAAGACAGCTTGCTATGTCTTGCTTTGACAGAAGCGCCAGATCTGGCCGCAGAAGTGGCCGAAGCTGCTCGTAGCTCACGGCAATTTATTCAGGCGGCGGCATTCGCCAGCTGGATTCTGGAACGCAAACTTGCCAACCAACCGGCACTGATCAGCGCTTTGGCTATGGACGTTCAAGCACGGGAGCGTTTTTTTCATTTATTTGACGGCATTGAGCATATACCCGCGCGCGAACATACGCTGGAAGCGGCACGGGAACTTCTCAGCCCAGACGAAGAAGCATCGCGGCAGCAGAGACTGGCCGCGTTGCTGCGGAATTTTGTCAACCTGAGCCCTGAAGAGCGCATTGAATTACGTACATTAGGCAATGGCACACAGAACAACGGGACTTGAAAATTTAAGCACTGGTCACCATCTAACCATACGGTGGCAGAGCATTAGGTCGGCAGCTATACTGGTTGCTTAATATTTATTTACTTTAGCGGGCTTACAGGGTGTCTATGTCGGGCAATTCGCAAAAATCACGTTTAAAAGACCTCATCGCGCGAGGCAAGGAACAGGGTTACCTGACTTACGCCGAGGTGAACGATCACCTTCCGGAAGACATCGCTGACCCGGATCAGGTCGAAGACATCATTCGCATGATCAACGACATGGGTATTCAGGTATCTGAAGTTGCACCGGACGCTGATACGTTAATCATGACCGATGGTGATGCAACAGCCGATGAAGCGGCGACTGCCGAAGCCGCAGCGGCTCTAGCCGCGGTAGAATCCGATGCCGGGCGCACCACCGACCCGGTGCGAATGTACATGCGTGAAATGGGTACCGTTGAACTTCTGACCCGCGAAGGCGAAATTGTTATCGCCAAGCGCATCGAAGAAGGTATTCGCGACGTAATGGCTGCGGTTGCGCACTTTCCCGGCACCAC
>JBALXR010000031.1:0-1838 GCA_036960525.1 Marinobacter sp. | reverse complement strand
GTAATCCAAGGCTATGATCGCATTGTCGAGAACGAAGGCCGGTTGAGCGATATTGTTGCCGGGTTTCTGGATCCAGACGACGCCGAACCGTTCATGCCAGAAGAGCCTGCCCCGGCGCCATCTGCCAACACCGAAGAATCAGACAGCGACGACGATGCAGACGATGCGGAAGAAGAAGAAACCGAAAGCGGTCCAGATCCCGAAGAGACCCGCCTGCGCTTTGACCTGCTGAAAGAAAAACTGGCAACCGCCAACGAGCTACTCGAAGAGCACGGCCGTAGCGACAAGCGCACTCAAAAAGCCCTGAACGAATTAGGCGCTGTGTTTGCCCCGTTCAAGCTAGGCAACAAAGCGTTTGATGAACTGGTGAACGTTGTTCGTTCCACCAACGACATGATCCGTCAGAATGAGCGCACCATCATGCGCATCTGCATTCGCGAAAGTAAGATGGATCGTAAAGAGTTTATCAAATCGTTTCCAGGCAACGAGATCAACTTAGACTGGGCTGAAAAAATTGCGCGCAGCAAGAAGCCCTATGCGTCTGCTATTTCCGAGCGTCTGGACGAAATTGTGCGCTTACAAAAGCGCATTAAAAACGTACAGCTGGAAGTAGGCCTGGACGTTGTCGACATCAAAGAGATTAACCGCCGGGTCTCCATTGGTGAAGCCAAGGCTCGCCGCGCCAAGAAAGAAATGGTGGAGGCAAACCTGCGATTGGTGATTTCTATTGCAAAAAAATACACCAACCGCGGTCTTCAGTTTCTCGATCTGATTCAGGAAGGCAATATCGGCCTTATGAAAGCGGTCGACAAATTTGAATATCGCCGCGGCTACAAGTTCTCAACCTACGCTACCTGGTGGATTCGTCAGGCTATTACCCGCTCCATCGCGGATCAGGCCCGCACCATCCGTATTCCGGTGCACATGATTGAAACCATCAACAAACTGAACCGAATTTCGCGCCAGATGTTGCAGGAAATGGGCCGCGAGCCCACGCCGGAAGAGCTGGGCGAGCGCATGGAGATGCCGGAAGACAAGATTCGCAAAGTGCTGAAAATTGCCAAAGAGCCTATCTCTATGGAAACCCCGATTGGCGACGACGAAGACAGCCATCTGGGCGATTTCATTGAAGACATCCAAGCCTTGTCGCCGGTAGATTCGGCCACCGCCGAAGGCCTGCGCGAAGCTACCCGCTCGGTATTGGCCGGCTTAACCGCCCGCGAATCCAAAGTACTGCGCATGCGCTTTGGTATCGAAATGAACACCGACCACACGCTGGAAGAGGTCGGCAAGCAATTTGATGTAACCCGCGAGCGGATCCGCCAAATTGAGGCCAAAGCCCTGCGCAAACTGCGTCATCCATCGCGTTCAGACCATCTGCGCGGCTTTATTGACGATCAAGGCAACACTTAAGCGACACAACACTGGCGAGCGCCTGCTCTCATCGTTATAATGGCGCTCGCTTTTGCTTGTACTTCGCAAACAGAAGTATCGGAATACCCCGCGTTACGGGCCTTTAGCTCAGTTGGTTAGAGCAGTCGACTCATAATCGATTGGTCGCTGGTTCAAGTCCAGCAAGGCCCACCATTAAGACTTCCCAGAACGTCCAAAACACCCCGCCAGACCGCACAAACACTAGCTTCTAGCCACCAACCAGTACCGCTTAGTTCCGACACATACCCCTAGTAACCGTTAAAGAATGGGGGTACATTCGGGGGTAGATGGGCTTTTGCCCGACCACATACCCCCAACCCGGAGCCCTGCGCCATGGCCCGCGCCACCAACAAGCTCACAAGCCCCGAAGTTAAAGCCGCCACGTTCGAGAAGTACGGCAAGCG
>JBALXR010000030.1:0-29914 GCA_036960525.1 Marinobacter sp. | reverse complement strand
GCTCGCGGTTATGAACTGTTATTCCGCACCATCGGCCTGGACAGCATGCAGGGCCCGGTCGCCGGAGAATATTTGGCCAGCCTGAAGCCCAAGAAGGTCGCGGTTATCCACGACAAACAGCAATACGGTGAAGGCATTGCCACCGCCGTGCGCGACACCTTAAAAGACGCTGGCGTCGAAATAGCCATGTTTGAAGGCATTACCGCAGGCGATAAAGACTTTTCATCGCTGGTGACGAAACTCAAACAGGCTCAAGTTGATTATGTGTACTATGGCGGCTATCACCCCGAATTGGGTCTGATTCTGCGTCAAGCTCGCCAGGCGAACCTGGACGCTGTATTTATGGGTCCTGAAGGCGTTGGCAACAAAGACATCAACACCATTGCCGGCGAAGCCGCTGAAGGCCTGCTGGTTACCCTGCCTCCGGCTTTCGATGAAAAAGAAGAGAACAAAGATCTGGTTGCTGCGTTTGCGGATAAAGACGAAGACCCCTCGGGCCCATTTGTACTGACTTCCTACGCAGCGGTTCAGCTCGTAGCTGAAGGCATTGAAAAAGCAGGTTCCAAAGACCCGTTTGAAGTGGCCGCAGCACTGCGCGCCAACAGCTTCGAAACGCCCATTGGCACCGTTCAGTACGACAAAGCCGGCGACATGAAGTCATTTGAATTTGTCGTTTATGAATGGCACTCAGACGGCAGCAAGACTCCGGTCAGTAACTAACGCGGGCACCCAACCCGCCGCTGTCGTGCGGGCGCAAGCCCGGCGACAGCCCTGAAAGAGACGACACCCCGCAGCCTGCCGACGACTGCGGGGTGTCTTTCCAAGCTTCTGATCTAAATGTTAATTGCGCGGCACCATAGCCTGCTGCGCGATTCTCTGCCCGTCAGAAGTCGATTTCCGGAGATGGCTCCCCATGCAAGACCTTCTATACTTCTCTCAGCAGCTTATTAACGGGCTGACAATAGGCAGCGCCTACGCCCTGATTGCCATTGGCTACACCATGGTTTATGGCATTATTGGAATGATAAATTTCGCCCACGGCGAAATTTATATGATTGGGGCCTACACCGCGCTCATTGCCGTCACCGGCTTGACTACCCTGGGCATCGCCTGGTTGCCTCTGGTGCTGGTTGTGGCCCTGGTTTGCGCCATCTTGGTGTCCAGTTCTATGGGTTGGGCAGTGGAGCGAGTGGCCTACCGGCCTGTGCGTGGTCGGCACCGCCTGATCCCCCTGATTTCCGCCATTGGTATGTCCATCTTTTTGCAAAATTACATGCACCTGGCCCAGGGTTCCCGCAACGTCGGTTTTCCCTTACTGATCGAAGGCGGTTTCAATTTTGGTTCGGAAGGCGCCTTCCAGATGTCGCTGTCGTACATGCAAATCACCATCTTCGTAACCACCCTGATCTGCATGACTGTGCTATCAACGTTTATATCGCGCTCACGCACCGGTCGCGCTTGCCGCGCCGTATCCCAAGATCTGGGCATGGCCAACCTACTCGGCATAGACACCAACCGCATCATATCCGCCACCTTTATTATTGGCGCCGCATTGGCGGCGGTTGCAGGTTTGCTACTGGGCATGTATTACGGTTCGGTTGATCCATTATTTGGGTTTATCGCGGGATTGAAAGCGTTTACCGCCGCGGTACTGGGCGGCATTGGCAGCATTCCAGGTGCGATGTTGGGCGGGCTTATTCTGGGCATCGCTGAAAGCATGACGTCAGGCTATCTAAGCGGTGAATACAAAGACGTCATCTCGTTCAGCTTGCTGATCCTGATTTTGCTGTTCAAACCGACCGGCTTACTGGGCAAACCGGAGGTTGAAAAAATCTGATGGCGACTTCCAATGTTCGGCACGCAATCTTTTGTGCCATCGTAACCATTGTTATCTCTTACCCCATTTTGGGGCTGAACCTGGAAGCCGAAGGGATCAATATTGTCCTCACCGGTAGCGACACCGCCACCGTCGTCGCCATTGCGAGCGCGGCATTAATGGTGTTGTTGTTCCAGCTTTTCCGCGACAGCCTGATGGGCAAACTGGGCGCCGTGAGCGACCTGAACCCACTGACCGGCCGCAAGCCCATGGAGCAAAACAAACGGGCAAAGCTTGAAAGCTGGGTAATGACCGGGCTGGTTGTTGTGGCGTTGTTCTGGCCATTTTTCTCGTCCCGCGGCGCGGTTGATCTGGCCACCCTGGTGCTGATTTACGTGATACTGGCGCTGGGCCTGAACGTGGTGGTTGGCCTGGCTGGCCTACTGGACCTGGGCTACGTGGCATTTTACGCCGTAGGCGCCTACACCTTTGCCTTATTGTCGCAGTATTACGGCATCTCGTTCTGGATGGCGCTGCCTCTGGGCGCTTTGCTGGCAGGGCTATTCGGCCTGCTTCTGGGCTTTCCAGTGCTGAGGCTAAGGGGCGACTACCTGGCCATTGTGACCCTGGGTTTTGGCGAAATTATCCGCATACTACTGAACAACTGGACCAACGTAACAGGCGGACCTAACGGCATAGGCGGCATTCCCGACCCTACCCTGTTCGGAATGGAGTTTGGCCGGCGTGTTAAAGAAGAAGGTAATACCTCGTTTCACGAAACCTTCGGCATCGCCTACAGCGGCGAACACAAAGTCATATTCCTGTATCTGATTGCCTTGGTACTGGCCATTATCACCGCGCTGATTATTCGCCGGTTGATGAAAATGCCGGTAGGCCGCGCTTGGGAAGCTTTGCGTGAAGATGAAATTGCTGCACGCTCCCTGGGTCTCAGCCGCACCGCCGTAAAGCTTTCGGCGTTCACCATCGGCGCCTTCTTTGCGGGTTTTGCCGGCACCATATTTGCCTCGAAACAGGGCTTTATAAGCCCGGAATCTTTCGTGTTTCTGGAATCAGCCATTATTCTGGCCATTGTGGTGCTGGGCGGCATGGGCTCGCAAATTGGCGTAATACTCGCGGCCATTGCCGTCACCATACTGCCCGAGCTAGCAAGGGAGTTTTCTGAATACCGCATGCTGATCTTTGGTGCCGCCATGGTGCTGATGATGATCTGGCGACCCCAGGGATTGGTGCCCATGCGCCGTCTTCACATCACCCTAAAAACGCAGGAGTAGCAGGCAATGCTTAAAATACAAAACCTGGCCATGCGTTTTGGCGGCCTACTGGCGGTAGACGGCGTAAGCCTTGATGTTCAGGAGCGAGAAATTCACTCAATTATCGGCCCTAACGGCGCCGGTAAAACCACCGTATTCAACTGTATGAGCGGGTTTTACAAGCCCAGCGGCGGCAAGATAATCTTCCAAGGCAAGGAAATTCAGGGTAAACCGGATTATAAAATCTCGCGCATGGGAATGGTACGCACGTTTCAGCACGTGCGGCTGTTTACTCAAATGTCGGTGGTGGAAAACTTATTGGTAGCGCAGCACCGGCATTTGAACACCAACCTGTTTGCCGGCCTGGTAAAAACGCCGAACTATCGTGAGCGTGAGCGCAAATCTCTGGATCGCGCCGCCTACTGGCTAGAGCGGATAGGCATGCTAGATCAGGCCAACGTCGATGCTGGAAACCTGTCGTATGGCCAGCAGCGGCGTTTGGAAATAGCACGTTGCATGGTCACCAAACCGCAGCTGTTGATGCTGGACGAGCCCGCAGCCGGCTTGAACCCGGCCGAAACTCTGGAGCTTAATCAACTGATTGTCAGCTTGAAAGAAGACTACAACGTGTCGGTGGTGCTGATAGAGCACGATATGAACCTGGTAATGGATATTTCCGACCGGATTACGGTGATTAACCAGGGCCGCCCACTTGCCAGCGGAACACCGCAGGAAGTGCGTGCAAACGAAGACGTTATCAAAGCCTACCTGGGCGAGGCCTGAGGACCAGCCATGTTGATACTGGAAGATGTACACACCCACTATGGCAAAATCGAAGCCCTGCACGGCGTATCGGTTGAAATAAATGAGGGCGAAATTGTCACGCTGATCGGCGCCAACGGCGCCGGCAAAACCACACTGCTGATGACCGTCTGCGGCAGCCCCCAGGCCAGTGCTGGCAGGGTGATGCTTGAAGGCCGCGACATCACCAAAGAGCCGACCTCGAAAATCATGCGCTCCGGCATTGCCATAGTGCCCGAGGGCCGGCGTATTTTTTCCGGGCTGACGGTGAAAGAAAACCTGCACATGGGTGGTTTTTTCAACACCAAATCGGAAATCCGCCAAAGCCAAGAGCACGTTTACGAACTGTTCCCGCGCCTGAAAGAACGCGAAAGCCAGCGCGCCGGCACCATGTCTGGCGGCGAGCAGCAAATGCTGGCGATTGGCCGCGCACTCATGAGCAAACCACGGCTGATCATTCTGGACGAGCCGTCCCTCGGCTTGGCTCCGCTGATCATCAAACAGATATTCGAAATTATTGGCAAACTGCGCGATGAAGGAATGACGGTGTTTCTGGTAGAACAGAACGCCCACCAGGCGCTGAACTTGGCTGACCGGGGTTACGTACTGGAAACCGGGCGCATTCGCCTGCATGACACGGGTGCAAACCTGCTGGTGAATCCGCAGGTGCGGGAAGCGTATTTGGGCGGGTGAATGTGGGAACTGTGCGGTAAGTAACCATAAAGCCAGACTTTTTCCGTTATCACAGTTGGTATGACGATAAAATTGGCTATACTCCGTTAAGCGGTGGCGCGCTGCGTTCGGCAAAATCAGCGCCATCGCAGCGACGACAGCTATACCAAAAACCAAGGAGTGAATAATGAAAAAACTGATCGTAGGTGCACTTCTTCTGGGTGCTTCTTCTATGGCCTTTGCACAACCAGGCTGTGGCGTTGGCGCCATGATCTGGAAAGGACAATCCGGTATTGCCCCACACGTACTCGCGGCGACCACCAACGGCTCTTTCGGTAATCAAACCTTCGGTATGACCACCGGCACCCTGGGTTGCTCAACCAATGCTTCTGTTCAATCCATGGCGATGTACATGGACAGCAACATCGACAAAGTAGCTCGTGACATGTCACGGGGCAATGGCGAAAACCTGGACACCCTGGCGGTTCTGCTGGGCGTAGAACAGGCTGACCGTGACAACTTCCGCAGCGTGCTGCAGGATAACTTCGCGGCCATCTTCCCGAATGCAGACACCACCTCTGACCAGGCTGTTAGCGCGATCGTTGCCCTGCTGCAACAAGATGCCGGCCTGAGCAAGTACGTCGCTGCCTGATATTTCCTGGTTCATCGGAAATACCGCGATACCAGTGCGCCAGCGATGGCGCACTTTTTTTTCTAAACACCACGGACTCTGTCACCTGCCATGGGCCAAACACTTCGTTCTGGAACAGCCGCAGCCGTCTTGGCGTTGCTATCAATGCCGGCCCTGGCTGAGACAGTCAGCGTACCTGCCGATCTACACCTGTCGCCAGGCTGGCTAACACTAGGCCATTACCACCAGCCAAATCTGAGCAGCAGTTTGAAAAGCCAGGCTGACGATGATGCATTTTTCCTCAGTACCGCAGGCAAGCTCTCCCCAAAAGCTGAATTAACGGCCACACTAACGGCCATTCAACAGCCCGGCGGCGGAGACCTGCACGCACGTTGCCGATTTCCAGCCCGATCAACATGGCTTCAACAAGAGCTGAATCTGAATTTACCTGCGATTGATTGCCCCGCGTATCAGCAATGGCAAAATGAGCTCAATACGGAAACCGTGACCCTGGTGTTTGCCGCCTCTTATTTAAACAGTCCGTCGTCTATGTTTGGCCATACGTTTCTGCGCCTCGACCCACCTCAAGATGACGAAAACACCAACCTGCTACTGGCCAACACCATCTCCTACGCTGCAGATGCCGCCGCCCACGACGGTGAGCTGATGTTTGCCTATCGCGGTATTTTTGGCGGCTATCCGGGCATCACTACGGTTCAGCCCTACTACGAAAAAATCCGCCTGTACTCGGATATTGAACATCGGGACTTGTGGGAGTATCAGCTAAACCTGACGCAAAGCGAGGTCAACAGAATGACCGCCCACGCCTGGGAGATTCAGGACAAGAACTTTGATTATTACTTTTTTGATGAGAACTGCGCTTACCGTTTGCTAGCGCTAATTGATGTGGCGCGACCGGGCACCAACCTGTTGGACGAAGTAAACACCCACGCTATTCCCTCAGACACCGTGCGCTGGGTTATCGACAAAAACCTGGTCGATAATGTGGAATATCGTGCCTCTGCCGCCACGGCGGTCAGCTACTCACTGGATTCTCTTAGCTCACAACAACAGCTTATTGCTTCCGCCCTGGCTAATGGTTACCTGCAACCCGACAGCCCGGAACTGATGGCCCTAAACGAGGCCGACCGTGCTGCCGTGCTGGATGCCACCTACGATTACGTGCGCTATCAGAGCGAGGCTGACGGCTGGCCAAGGGCGCTGGCGGCACCGCTATCCCATTCGCTACTGCGCGAACGCAGCAAACTAAACGCCGACTATCCGCCACCCCCGACAGAACCCGCCGTGCGCGACGACCAGGGTCATGACACCTTCCGCCTTAGCCTGGGCGGGGGGCGCACAGACGCTGGCGGCTCCGGCCGCAATTTCAGCCAACTGACATTCCGCCCTGCGTATCACGACCTGCTGGACCCACCTGAAGGTTACCGCCCGGGAGCGCAGCTGCAGTTTTTACGGCTGGACGCCCGCTATTACACGGATAACAACGAGCTACAGCTGGAAAAACTGACCGGTGTAGAGATACGTTCTATCAGTCCCCGAAACCGTTTTTTCTCGCCTCTATCATGGCAGGTCAGCTTTGGCGGCCGACGCACGGATACCGGGCGTGAAAGAGTTCTGGCACCCTATCTGGACGGCGGCGCCGGCGGCAGCTGGCATATCGCCAATAATACCCAGGCGTTTGCGCTGGCAACGGCGGATCTTGAAATCGATGATGACCTGAGTCGTGGGTACGACGCAGCACCCGGCGCTGACTTGGGATTGCTGCATCAGAACCCGCATTTCAGCTTGCTGGCCGGGGTAAAAACCAAGGCATGGATTGTCAGCAGCCAGCACCGGCAGGACCAGCTGTACAGTAAAGCCAGTTGGCATCTTGGCCGCGAATTCAGCGTATTCGCCGAATTTAACCGTGAAGACCACTTCAACAGGATGCAAAACACATGGCAAGCCGGCCTGCACGCCTACTTCTAAGCGGCCTGATTGCCGCAACGGTCTCTCTGAGCGGTTGCAGTGGCCTGTTCTTTTTTCCAGATCAGACCACCTACATAACACCGGACCGACTGAACCTGGAATACAGCAACATCTTCATCAATACCGCAGATGGCGAAGTGTTGCACGGCTGGTGGTTGCCAGCAGCAACTGACCAGCCGGGCGAAGGCGGCGTAGCGCAGGCAGACACTGCAAAAGGCACTGTTTACTTCCTCCACGGCAACGCCCAGAACATCAGCAGCCACATCATGAACGTGGCCTGGCTACCGGCCGAAGGCTATAACGTATTCGCCCTGGATTACCGTGGCTATGGCCGTTCAACCGGTGCGCCGGATATTGAAGGTGCCCTGCATGATGTAGAAAGCGGAATGCGCTGGCTGATCCAGCAGCCACAAACCCAAGGCAAACCCCTGTTCCTGTTGGGTCAAAGCCTGGGTGGTGGGCTGGCCCTTCCTCTGGCGGCCGAGTGGCAACTGCGCAACGAACAGCCGCCGCTGGCCGGCCTTATCCTGGACGGCACCTTCGCCGGCTTCCGCGCCATCGCCCGTGACAAACTCGCCAGCTTCTGGCTTACCTGGGCGCTGCAGGCGCCCCTGAGCTGGACCATCCCGGGCGAATACGAAGGCACCGATTACATCGCCAACATCAGCCCTACGCCTCTACTGCTGATTCACAGCGTGCGCGATGGCATTATCCCGTTTGCCAATGGCGAAACCCTGTTTCAGGCAGCGCAACAACCCAAGCAGTTTCTGCAAACCGATACGCCCCACGCTGCGACTTTTGCGCTGCCGGAATATCAACAAAGCCTGATTGATTTTCTAGACAGAACATCGAGACTCTAAGCGGCAAGCGGACTGGAGCTGTTCAAAACTGTGCGGAGCCATGGATGGCGGAGCCCAAGCGCCCCAAGGATGGGCTTGAGCGTGTTTTGAACGGCTCCAGCCCGCTTGCCGCAAACACCAAAGCTGTAATGTAAAAAACCGCCAATCCAAAGGAAAGGCGGTTTTTTATTTGGCTTAGTGGAGGACAAAGCTGCGCCTGTCCCCACACCATCAAACTATCAGCCGGAAAGGTCAGTCGGCTTTTCGCCTTCTTTCACTTCCTTCATAGACAGCTTAACGCGGCCACGGTTGTCTACATCCAGCACTTTAACCAGAACTTCCTGGCCTTCTTTCAGCTCATCAGTCACGTTTTCGATGCGACGATCAGAAATCTGAGAGATGTGCACCAGACCATCTTTGCCCGGCAGAATGTTTACAAACGCGCCAAAGTCGACGATGCGTTCAACGCGACCCTGGTAGATAGCACCCACTTCGATTTCAGCAGTAATTTCCATTACACGCTTAACCGCAGCCTGTGCCGCTTCCATGTTGTCGGCGTAGATTTTGACGTTGCCGTCGTCGTCCAGATCAATAGACGCGCCGGTTTCCTCACAGATAGAACGAATAGTAGAACCGCCCTTGCCGATCACGTCACGGATTTTCTCCGGATTGATCTTGATCGTAGTAATGCTAGGCGCACGTGATGACAGCTCGGTACGCGAAGCCGCAATCACCTTGTTCATCTCGCCAAGGATGTGCTGGCGAGCGCCATAGGCCTGCTCTAGAGCCAGCTCCATGATCTCGTCAGTGATGCCGTTGATTTTGATGTCCATCTGCAGCGCGGTGATACCTTCTTTGGTGCCGGCTACTTTAAAATCCATGTCGCCAAGGTGATCTTCGTCGCCCAAGATGTCGGTCAAGATGGCAAACTTGTCGCCTTCTTTAACCAGACCCATCGCAATACCGGCTACCGCAGACTTGATAGGTACGCCTGCATCCATCAACGCCAGACTGGAGCCACACACCGATGCCATAGAGCTGGAACCGTTAGATTCGGTGATTTCAGACACCGCACGAATGGTGTACGGGAACTCTTCAACGGTTGGCATGACTGCCAGAAGGCCGCGCTTGGCCAGGCGTCCGTGACCAATTTCACGACGGCCGGGGCCCATCATACGGCCAGCTTCGCCAACGGAGTACGGAGGGAAGTTGTAATGGAACAGGAACGGGTCTTTGCTTTCGCCTTCCAGCGCGTCAATAATTTGCATGTCGCGTGAAGTGCCAAGCGTAGTGGTCACGATAGCCTGGGTTTCGCCACGAGTGAACAGCGCAGAGCCGTGAGCACCCGGCAGAATGCCCAATTCGATTTTGATCGGGCGCACGGTTTTGGTGTCACGTCCGTCAATACGAGGCTTGCCGTCAATAACTTGCTGGCGAACAACGTGCTTTTCGGTCTTGCCGAAGCACTTTTTAACGTCTTCCGCGGAGTGCTTGCCTTCTTCGTCACCGGCCAGTTTTGCGACGGCGGCGGCTTTGATCACGCCCAGGCGTGCGTAACGATCCATCTTATCGCGGATGCTGTAAGCCTCTGCGATAGCATCAGCGAAGTCAGCCTTAATCGCGCCCATCAGTTCAGCGTTTACGGCTTCAGGCTGCCATTCCCAGCGGGGCTTGCCAATTTCAGCGGCAAATTCTTTAATGGCGCTAACGGCAGTCTGCATTTCCTGGTGGGCAAACAGCACGGCGCCCAGCATTTGGTCTTCAGTCAGGCTTTTAGCTTGAGATTCCACCATCAGCACGGCGTCTTCGGTACCGGCAACAATCATGTCCAGCAGCGAGGTTGAACGCTCTTCGTGAGTCGGGTTCAGGAAGTAGCCACGCTCGTTGGTAAAGCCAACGCGGGAGGCGCCAATGGGGCCTTCAAATGGAATGCCAGATATAGCCAGGGCCGCAGAAGCTGCCAGCATGGCAGCAATGTCCGGATCCTGAGTTTTGTTGGCTGACATAACGGTCAGAACAACCTGGACTTCGTTCATGAAGCCATTAGGAAACAGCGGACGAATCGGACGGTCGATCAGTCGTGACGTCAGCGTCTCTTTTTCGGTAGGACGCGCTTCACGCTTAAAGAAACCACCGGGAATTTTACCCACAGAGTAAGTTTTTTCGGTGTAGTTAACGGTCAGCGGAAAAAAGCCCTGACCAGGCTTGGCTTCTTTGGCGCCAACAACGGTACCCAGCACAGAAATATCGTCGATGGTTACGAGTACGGCACCGGTGGCCTGGCGAGCGATACGGCCAGTTTCCAAAGTAACGGTTTTGCCACCAAGTTCGAACGTTTTAGTTACGGGATTAGGTTCCACAAAAAACTCCTGAATATCTTTCCGATTGATTCAGTTACTCACCCATGTGGGTAACTGCTGTTCTGCGCTACACAAAAAAACACAACCGGCGGCAGCGCTCTTGCAAGCACCACCGCCGGTTGGTCAGCCAAGGCAAATAACCATGCCCCAGTTCTCAGGCCGTCGAAACAGATTAGCGACGCAGGCCCAAACGCTTGATCAGCTCAAGATAACGATCAGCATTCTTGCCTTTCAGGTAATCCAGCAGCTTACGACGCTGGTTTACCATACGGATCAGACCGCGGCGTGAATGGTGATCTTGCTTGTTGATCTTGAAGTGACCTTGCAGCTTGTTGATGTTAGCGCTAAGCAGTGCCACCTGAACTTCAGGGGAACCGGTATCGCTTTCAGCCTGCTGGTAATCTTTAACAATCTGAGCTTTCTCATCGGCAGAAAGTGCCATAAACCACCTCAATTATCGCGATGCTTAAAAGTACAGCCGAACCGCGCATCTCTACAGTTCGGCTAAACGGTTCGCCTAAAGGCGGCCGTCGGTTTTAACCAGACGCTTGGGCACCAGTTGGGTGCCCTCACCGTCCGGGAATGCTTCTGCCAGCCCAACAAAGTCTTGATTGCCATAAACGCGCACGTAACCCTGTTCAAGCTGTTCTTCTATTCTAACTGCTTGGCCATTCAATATCGACACCAGCACCGGTCCACTCAGGCGGTACTCGGGAAACATACTGAGTGCAGCATCTGGCGCTACCAGCAAGCCGTCCAGGCTTTCCTCACGCTCGCGCATGGCTTCCATACCCGGTACGTCGTGGGCGTCGGCCAAGGTAAATCCAGCGGCCAAGGTACGGCGCAGTGCAATTACATGGGCGCCACAACCGATGGCTTCACCGATGTCTTCCACCAGTGAACGGATATAGGTGCCTTTTGTGCACTTGACCGCAATGTCCATTTCGTTATCGCGAATAGCCAACAATTCCAGGCTATAAATAGTGACCGGGCGCGCTGGGCGCTCAATTTCGATGCCTTGACGAGCGTACTCGTACAACGGGCGGCCCTTGTGCTTGAGCGCCGAATACATAGAAGGCACCTGCTGGATATCACCACGAAAGTGGTCCAGCAGAGGTTCTAGAATGTCAGCAGTCAAACCTTCCGGCACGGGTCGGGTTTCTACCACAGAGCCTTCGCTATCACCGGTCTCGGTGCGTTCGCCCAAGCGGGCGGTAGCAATGTAAGCTTTGTCGCTGTCTAGCATGGTCTGCGAAAACTTGGTGGCCTCGCCGAAGCACAGCGGTAATACACCGGTGGCCAGCGGATCTAGCGCTCCGGTGTGGCCGGCTTTGGCCGCCCCATACAACCGCTTAACCTGCTGCAAAATGCCATTAGAGGTTAAGCCCTGGGGCTTGTCGATCACCAAAATGCCATTAACGTCGCGGCCTTTGTGTCGGCGGCTCAAGCGTTGGCCTCCGGATTGCTGTGATCACTACCAGAATTGTCAACAGATCCATCGGCGGCACCTTTGACGGCGCTGCCGCTGTCATCACTGACTGCGGGTTGATCACCCACGGCTTTGCGAATCAGACCATCCAAGCGGCGGCTGTAACCCTGCAGTTCATCGAAGTGAAAGCGCAAAAGAGGCACTACACGCAGCTTCATCGCACGGCCGACTTGGCCACGCAGAAACCCGGATGCCTTGTTCAGTACCGCCAGAGATTCTTTCACCTCTGGCGACTCTGCGCCAAGCTCTTCGGTGGTCAGCAAGGACACGTAAATGTCGGCGTAACCCAGATCACGGCTTACCTTAACGGCATTGACCGTGATCATGCCCACCCGCGGGTCTTTAATCTCCCGCTGGATGAGTTGGGCAAGTTCACGCTGCATCTGATCGCCAATGCGATCAATACGACTGAACTCTCTAGCCATTACGCCCCCGTGGATTCAAGCTTGCGCTCAACCCGAATACGATCGAATACTTCGATTTGGTCGCCCACTTTCACGTCGTAGCCTTTCACACCAATACCGCACTCCATGCCGTTACGTACTTCTGGCACGTCGTCTTTGAAGCGGCGCAGGGATTCCAGCTCGCCCTCAAAAATCACCACGTTGTCACGCAGTACGCGAATCGGCTTGTTACGGTACACGTTGCCTTCAATCACCATACAACCGGCAACCTGGCCAAACTTCGGCGAACGGAACACGTCGCGTACGTCGGCAATGCCGATGATGTCTTCACGGAATTCCGGTGCCAGCATACCGGTCAGAGCCGCTTTCACGTCGTCCAACAGGTTGTAAATAATGCTGTAGTAACGCAGGTCCAGGCCTTCCTGTTCTACCAGGCGCTTGGCGGCGTTATCGGCACGCACGTTAAAGCCAAAGATCACGGCACTGGTGGCCACTGCCAGGCTGATGTCGGTTTCGGCTATGCCGCCTACACCGGAAGAGACAATCTTCACCTGTACTTCTTCGTTGCCCAGATCCTGCAGCGAACGGGTAATGGCTTCCAGCGAACCACGAACGTCGGTTTTCAATACTACGTTCAGGGTTTTTACCTGGTCTTTGCCCATGTTCTCGAACAGGTTTTCCAGCTTGGCGGCCTGCTGACGCTGTAAACGCTGCTCGCGTTCACGAACGTGGCGGAACTCAGCCAGCTCTTTGGCCTTGCGCTCATCGGCTACAACGAAGAACTCGTCGCCAGCGTTGGGCGTGCCATTCAAGCCCAGAACCTCTACCGGAATAGAAGGGCCTGCGTCTTTAACCTGCTTGCCAGCTTCATCGGTCATTGCGCGCACTTTCCCGAAGAAAGAACCTGCTACAACCATATCGCCCTGGCGCAGAGTACCGTTCTGAACCAGTACGGTAGCCACTGAACCGCGGCCACGCTCAAGACTGGATTCAACCACAACGCCTTGGGCGGGTGCAGTCGGAGACGCCTGAAGCTCAAGAATTTCAGCTTGCAGCAATACCGCTTCCAATAGATTGTCTACGCCTTCACCGGTCTTGGAAGAAATAGGCACGAACTGTACGTCGCCGCCCCATTCTTCCGGAATCACGTTAATGGCAGACAACTCGTTTTTGACGCGATCAAGATCGGCATCTTCTTTGTCCATCTTGGTAATAGCTACCACGATGGGCACACCAGCTGCACGAGCGTGTTCAACCGCTTCTTTGGTCTGCGGCATAACGCCGTCGTCAGACGCCACCACCAAAATCACGATGTCAGTACACTGGGCGCCGCGAGCACGCATGGCGGTAAACGCCGCGTGGCCCGGGGTATCCAGGAAGGAAACCATACCGTGGTCGGTTTTTACGTGGTACGCACCAATGTGCTGGGTAATACCACCCGTCTCGCCAGACGCAACCTTGGTGCGGCGGATGTAATCCAGCAGCGAGGTTTTACCATGGTCAACATGACCCATTACGCTCACAACTGGTGCGCGTTTAACTTGTTCCTGGCCTTCTTGGCTGCTGAATTCGCTCAGCACAGCTTCTTCGAAGGCGTCGTCACTGATTGCTCTAGCGGTATGGCCCAGCTCCGTCACCACCAGGATTGCAGTTTCCTGCTCCAGAGGCTGATTAATAGTGGCCATTATGCCCATACCCATCAGGGTTTTGATCACGTCAACGGATTTCACAGACATAAGGTGAGCAAGATCGCCCACGGTGATCAGTTCGGGAACTTCTACTTCTTTGACCATAGGTTTGGTCGGCCTCTCGAAGGCGTGTTGCTTCTCTTTAGGTTTCTTTTTCGAACGCAGCGGCTTGCGCAGCTTGGTATCTTCCTCGTCCGAAGTAACCCGCGGCGAATCCTGAGCGCGGCCACGAGGGCCACGATGGCCGGCCGATTTCTTCTTCGGCTTGCCGTCGTCGTTATCGTCGCTACGTTCGCGAACGTTTTCTTTCTTTTTCTTCGGCTTGCGGTCTTTACCATCGCCTTCAGGCGGCGGTATCGGCATGTCTGCCGGCGCTATTACAGCCGGCTTTTCTGCCTTCTCTGCTTTCTCTGCCACTGGCTCAGCCACAACCGGTTCTGCCTTGGTTTCGACCACAGTTTCCGCCGTTGCAACCGGAGTTTCAACCGTTGCAGTTGCTTCAGCCGTTGTGACTGTTTCAGTCGCTGCGGTTGCTTCAACTGAAGTGACCGGTGTTTCCACCACTGCCTCTTCCGCTTCGCCTGACTCCGTTTCGGCGCGTTTGATGTACGTGCGGCGCTTGCGAACCTCAACATTCACGGATTTAGCCTTGCCGGCTTTCAACGTGGTGGTTGTTTTGCGCTTCAAGGTGATTTTCTGAGGCTCGGCCTCACTGTCACCATGGTTCTTACGCAGATACGTCAGCAGCTGCTGCTTTTCGTCGCTGGAAACTGCGTCGCTCTCAGAGCGCGCTTTCAGGCCTGCTTCCACAATCTGTTTCAGTAAACGATCCACGGGAGCGCCTACATCTTCGGCCAGTTGTTTTACCGTTACTTCCGCCATACTGGTCCTCCTCCCGAATTAGGCCTGGTCTTCAAACCAGGGGGCACGTGCTGTCATAATTAACTGACCTGCACGCTCTTCATTCATACCTTCAATTTCAATCAAGTCACCGACCGACTGCTCCGCCAGATCTTCCATGGTGCGTATACCCATGCCTGCGAGCTTGAACGCCAAGCCGCGGTCTACGCCTTCCATTGCCAGCAAATCTTCAGCCGGCTCGGCACCATCCAACGCTTCTTCGTTGGCCAGAGCCTGATTCAATAATGCGTCTTTGGCACGCTTGCGCAGTTCGGTGACGGTTTCTTCGTCGAATCCCTCAATCGCCAGCATTTCCTCCATCGGAATGTAAGCCACTTCTTCAATTGAACTAAAGCCTTCATCAATCAGCACGCCGGCGAACTCTTCGTCGATATCCAGATGCTTGGTAAAGTGCTCCAGCAGGCGGCCCTGCTCTTGTTCCTGACGCTCGCCAGCTTCCTCTTCGGTCATTACGTTCAGAGTCCAGCCGGTTAGCTCGGTGGCCAAGCGCACGTTCTGACCATTACGGCCAATGGCCTGAGCCAGATTGTCCGCTGCAACCGCTACGTCCATCGTGTGACGGTCTTCGTCCATCACAATAGAGGCCACCTCAGCCGGCGCCATGGCGTTAATGACCAGTTGTGCGGGGTTGTCGTCCCACAGCACTATGTCAACACGCTCGCCGTTCAACTCGTTAGATACGGCCTGAACTCGAGAACCGCGCATACCTACACAAGCGCCTACAGGATCAATACGGCGATCGTTGGTTTTTACCGCAATTTTTGCGCGCGAGCCGGGATCACGGGCAGCGCCACGGATCTCGATCAGCTCTTCAGCAATTTCGGGCACTTCAATACGGAACAATTCAGTCAACATCTTCGAGTCAGAGCGGCTCAGAATCAGCTGCGGGCCGCGATGGTCAGTGCGAATTTCTAACAGCAAAGAGCGAACCCGGTCGCCCATGCGGAAAGTTTCCCGTGCAATCAGGTGCTCGCGGGGCAGCAACGCTTCCGCGTTATTTCCCAGGTCAACAATCACGTTGTCGCGGGTCACTTTCTTCACGGTGCCGGAAACCAACTCGCCAACGCGACCGCGATAGCTGTCTACAATCTTAGTACGTTCGGCTTCACGCACTTTTTGGAAGATGATCTGTTTGGCCGCCTGGGCGCCAATGCGGCCGAAAGCGACCGAGTCGATCTGTTCTTCGTGCATGTCGCCAGGCTTCAGGTCAGGGCTGATGTCTTCAGCTTCCTGAAAAGTCAGCTCGGTGCCTAGCGCTGGAACGGCGTCGTTATCCACCACCAGCCAGCGGCGAAAGGTATCGTATTCACCGGTACGGCGATCAATCGAAACCCGGATATCGGCATCTTCGTCTTCAAAGCGTTTTTTGGCGGCGGTGGCCAGCGCCAATTCGATGGCTTCAAAAATCACGTCTTTCTCGACACCTTTTTCGTTCGAGACGGATTCGACCACCAGCAAGATCTCTTTACTCATTGAATTACCCTGCCTTCAAAATATTCTGTGCGTCCATTTAATGTATTCGCATGCATCACTCAAATAAAAGATCACTCAACATAGAGTGTTGTTCAAAGAGTGCGTCACTCAAATACCGGAACGATGTTCGCCTTGTCGATACTGTCAAATGGCAACAGATATTCGTGGTCATCTACCACCACAATCACTTCGTCACCTTCAATACCATTCAGCAAACCCTGAAACTTGCGCCGACCTTCAAACGCCATACGCAAACGGATTTGCACTTTATGCCCGACGAACGCCTGATACTGAGCCAATTCGAACAGTGGACGATCCATTCCAGGCGATGACACTTCCAGCGTGTATTCGCTCTGTATAGGGTCTTCCACATCCATGACACTGCTGACCTGGCGACTGACCTTTTCGCAATCTTCAATCCCGATGCCTTTTTCGACATCGTCAATAAAAAGCCGCAACAACGACTCGTGGCCGCGAGCGCGGAATTCAATACCCCAGTATTCATAGCCGAGGCCTTCAACCACCGGCCGCAGAATGTCTTCCAACTGTTTGATCTTGGCTGACAAGTTACGCCATCTCCGTATTCAGAATTTGCTGACTACAAAAACAAAAAAAGGGCTGTGTATCAGCCCTTTTCATGCACCAGGGCCTGATGCGCCAGGCCCCTTAGTCAAACAGCCCGCAATATAAAGGCTGCTTGTTGCAAGAACTCGCAAAAAGCACGATTAAACAGCGCTTAATGCTAGCAGACACTTTGTCTGCCGGGCGCCAGCCACACTTCGACTGTACCCAATCTGCGGCGGAGTATAGAGCCGCAGATCTCACTGGTCAAGGACTGACCAAAAAAATGGCCTGGAAAACCAGGCCATTTTTTCACTGCATATGGTGCCCAAGGCCGGACTCGAACCGGCACAGCTTTCGCTACCACCCCCTCAAGATGGCGTGTCTACCAGTTCCACCACTTGGGCAATTCGGTTACTCCAGGCCAGGCAGATCACTCTGCCCGCCGCCAGTTTCGCTGGCGGGATCTGTAACGGAAGGCTTGGATTCCTGAACCATCGGAATACCGGCTTCGCCCGCTACTTCAGCACGCTGCTTGGCAAAAATCGCCAATGTAAAACTTGTTACAAAAAACGCAATGGCCAAAAAGGTCGTGAAGCGGGTCAAAAAGCTACCGCTGCCCTGGCTGCCAAATACGGTCTGCGACGCTCCGCCACCAAAGGCTGCACCGGCGTCAGCGCCCTTACCTTGCTGGATCAGAACCAGACCCACCAGGGCCACGGCAATAACCACGTGCAAGACAACGACCAAAGTTTCCATTAAATCCATAAAGACGCTCGCAAACCTTTAACAATGGGTATCTGCCGGCAGAGCCTGGCAGATACTGACAAAATCTGTTGTACTCAAAGACGCACCGCCGATCAATCCGCCGTCTATATCTGGCTCAGCGAAAAGTGCGGCTGCATTATCCGCTTTTACGCTGCCGCCGTAAAGCACAGAAATGGATTCGGCCGGAGCACCCATATTTGCCAGTACGCCACGAATGGCCTTATGCATGGCCTGTGCGTCTTCGCCGGTAGCAGTCTTGCCAGTGCCAATTGCCCAAACCGGCTCGTAAGCGACCACAATTTGACCCCACTGCTCTGGCGTCACTTTGCTCAAACCGTCTCGCACTTGGGCAGCAACGACTGTTTCGGCCTGCCCGGCTTCGCGCTGTTCCAGGGTCTCCCCCACACACACGATGGCGCTCAAGCCTGCACTGAGCAGCTGCTCGGTTTTCACCGCCACTTGGGCATCGGTTTCGCCAAACAACTGGCGCCGTTCGGAGTGACCAACCAGACCATAACGACAACCGACATCGGCCGCCATAGGCGCGGAAAGCTCGCCGGTGTAAGCGCCCTGCGCTTTTTCACTGACATTTTGCACGCCCACTGCCATTGAGTCATCAGCAGCCTGAATCACCGCGGAAACATAGAGCGCTGGCGGGAAAACAACCGCTTCAATACCCAATTCGCGCACTTTCTGTGCCACCGGGCCAACTAACTCGTTGACCAAGCTTTGAGACCCGTTCATTTTCCAATTTCCGGCTACAATGCGACGACGCATAACACACCTTTATTCATTCGCAAGCGGCGGTGTGAGTCCGCCGAAAAGAGAGGCGAACTATACCCCACACCCCACAGCCAAACAACTGCTTACCGCCAACTCTGATCAGGCTATCGAGTTTTCGACCACAGTCGCTAATTGCCGGGCAATGCGTTCAATTACCTCGGCATCCTGGCCTTCTGTCATGACTCGAATCAACGGCTCGGTGCCAGATGCCCGCAACAACACCCTACCGTCGCTGCCGAGTTCGGCTTCGGCTCGACTTAAGGCGGCCACAATGTCTTCACGCTCAAGTGGGTTGAAGCGCTTGGTTACTCGCACATTAATCATGGTCTGCGGCAGTTTGCTCATACCTTGGCGAATTTCAGCCAGGGTTTTACCTGATTTCCAGATAGCTAACATCACCTGAAGCGCCGACACAATGCCGTCGCCGGTGCTGGTACAGTCGCGAATCACAATATGGCCGGAACCTTCGCCACCCAGCACCCAGCCCTTCGCCAACAGGCGTTCCATCACGTAGCGATCACCCACGTTGGCGCGTTCAAACTCGATGCCCAGCTCCTTCAGGGCCAGCTCAACGCCCAGATTGGTCATCAGGGTACCGACCACGCCGCCCTTCAGACGGCCTTCGGCATGGCGCTGTGAGGCAATCACATACAACAGCTCATCGCCATCTACCTCGGACCCGTCACTGTCGACCATAAGAACACGGTCACCGTCACCATCAAAGGCTATACCCAGATCGGCTTTTCTGTTCAGAACTGCCTGACTCAGGCCTGCAAGGTGTGTGGAGCCCACATTGAGGTTAATGTTGAGGCCGTCGGGTGCTGCGCCAATCACAAATACGTTCGCTCCCAACTCACGAAACACTTTTGGCGCAACGTGATAAGTAGCTCCGTGAGCGCAGTCCAGAACAATGTTCATGCCTTCCAGAGTAAATTCATTGGGCACGGTACTTTTACAGAATTCTATGTAACGGCCGGGAGCATCATCAATGCGCGACGCTTTGCCTAATTCTGCCGAATCACACACCGTCAGCGGTTGTTCCAGCCAGTACTCTATTTCGGCTTCCAAGGCGTCATCCAGCTTGGTGCCCTCTGCCGAGAAGAACTTGATTCCATTGTCGTAATGGGGATTGTGTGAAGCGCTAATCACAATACCGGCCGAAGCACGAAATGTGCGGGTAAGGTAGGCAATAGCGGGTGTTGGCATGGGGCCCAGCAGCTTTACGTCTACTCCGGCAGCAGCCAGGCCGGATTCCAACGCAGATTCAAACATGTAGCCTGAAAGCCGGGTGTCTTTGCCGATCATTACGCTGTTGCGCTGACCTTCGCGTTTAAACGCCTGGCCGGCAGCCCACCCCAAACGCAACATAAACTCAGGAGTAATAGGGCCCTCACCAACGTGGCCGCGAATTCCATCGGTACCAAAATACTGCCTGCCTGACATCACATTGCTCCTTTGATCGCCGCCGCCATTTTAACGACATCTACAGTTTCCCGAACGTCATGCACCCGCACAACACTCGCGCCTTTCATGGCACATATTGTCGCGGCAGCGAGGCTTGCCGGCAACCTTTCTTCCACATTGCGGCCGGTAATAGCACCTAACACAGACTTGCGCGACAGGCCCAACAAAAGAGGATACCCCAATACGGTAAATTGCTCTGCCCGCGCAAGCAGCTGCAAATTGTGCTCAACACTTTTACCAAAACCAAAGCCCAGATCCAGCATGATTCTTGAAGAATCAATACCGGCGCGCTGTGCCGCGAGTATTCGCTGTGCTAGAAACAAACTGACTTGGGCACACACATCTTGATACTGAGGGTTGTTCTGCATGGTTTCTGGTTCGCCCTGACTGTGCATCAGACACACCGGCAAACCGGTACTTGCAGCGGCCTGCAAAGCGCCTTCACGGGTTAGCGCTCGCACGTCATTAATCAGACCTGCACCTAGGGCCGCAGCTTGAATCATCACCTGCGGCGAGCTGGTGTCTACAGAAATCACCACGTCCAGTTCGCCTGCGATGGCCTCTACAACAGGGCACACCCTGTCCAGCTCTTGTTGCAGGCTGACCGGCTTGGCACCCGGGCGAGTAGATTCACCACCCACATCAATAAAACGGGCGCCGTCTTCCACCATCTGACGCGCATGGGCCAAGGCCTGCTGCGGGCGATCAAAAAGACCGCCGTCGGAAAACGAATCAGGCGTCACGTTCAGCACGCCCATTACGTGGCATTGACTCATATCCAGCCAACGCCCGGCAAAATTCATTTTCATTCCAACCTCGGCAGACAAAATTTAGGGGTGCTGTAATGAAAAACGCCGCCCGGAAGCGGGCGGCGTTTTCTACTTCTTTTCAACTAGCGCATTACAAATCGCACAGTGCTCTCCAGCTGGGCGCCCAACGCCACCTTGAGGATCGTCGCCGGTCTTGCCATTAACCTTGCCTTCGTTTGAGGTGCCTTCTTTGTCTATTGACGTAGCCTCTCCACCAGAGGAACCACCGCGGTCATCCCAGCCTTTCGGGGAGCGGGCAACACGGCCTTCCATGATGTCGTCAATCTGAAGGCGATCAATCGTTTCGTACTTCATTAGCGCTTCTGCCATCAAATCCAGCTTATCGCGATTCTCAACCAACACGTTGCGGGCGGTCTCGTAACAGGTATCAATAATATTTCGCACCTCTTCATCGATACGCTGCGCGGTTTCAGGTGAGTACACGGTTTGATGTTGTCCGGCAGAACGACCCAGGAACGGCTCGTCATTTTCGCTACCGTACTGCAACGGACCCAACTTTTCCGACAGACCCCAGCGGGTCACCATGTTGCGCGCCAGGCTGGTCGCCCGTTCGATGTCATTAGAGGCGCCGGTGGTCACACCATCTGCACCCAATGTCAGCTCTTCAGCGATGCGGCCACCAAACAGGCTACTAATCTGGCCATGAAGAAAACGTTTGGAATGGCTGTACCTGTCTTCTTCCGGCAAAAACATGGTCACACCCAAAGCACGACCGCGGGGAATAATACTCACTTTGTACACGGGATCGTGCTCGGGCATCAGACGCCCAACAATGGCGTGGCCAGATTCATGATACGCGGTATTAAGCTTCTCTTTCTCGTTCATCACCATGGACTTGCGTTCCGCACCCATCATGATTTTGTCTTTCGCCAGCTCCAGTTCTTCCATGGACACCAAACGCTGGTTGCGACGGGCTGCGAAGAGCGCGGCCTCGTTCACGAGGTTAGCCAGATCAGCACCGGAGAAACCAGGCGTACCACGGGCGATGACAGCAGGGTTGATGTCGTCATCAAGCGGCACTTTCTTCATGTGTACTTTCAAGATCTGCTCGCGGCCCAGAATATCTGGCAAGCTGACCATAACTTGGCGGTCAAAACGTCCAGGGCGCAGCAATGCAGGGTCCAGAACGTCTGGGCGGTTGGTAGCGGCAATAACGATAACGCCTTCGTTACCTTCGAAACCGTCCATTTCCACCAGTAACTGGTTCAGCGTTTGTTCGCGCTCGTCGTGCCCGCCGCCCATCCCGGCGCCGCGGTGACGACCGACCGCATCAATCTCGTCAATAAAGATGATGCACGGACTTTGCTTCTTCGCCTGTTCGAACATGTCGCGCACACGGGAAGCACCCACGCCGACAAACATTTCAACAAAATCCGAACCTGAAATCGAGAAGAACGGCACCTTAGCTTCACCGGCGATGGCTTTTGCCAACAAGGTTTTACCCGTGCCCGGCGGGCCGATCATCAGAACGCCGCGCGGAATACGACCGCCCAAGCGTTGGAATCGACTGGGGTCACGTAGAAAATCAACCAGTTCTTTTACGTCTTCTTTGGCTTCATCTACGCCGGCAACATCAGCAAAGGTATTCTTAATCTGGTCTTCGCTCATCAGGCGGGCTTTGCTTTTGCCAAATGACATCGGACCACCCTTACCGCCGGCACCACCCTGCATCTGCCGCATAAAGAATACGAACAGCGCAATAATGATCAGAATCGGGAATGCTGCGACCAGCAATTGGGTCCATAGGCTCTGGCGCTCAGGCTCCTTACCGATCACTTCAACGCTGTTTGCCAACAGATCATCCATCAGCTTGTTATCGGCCACTTGCGGGCGGACTGTCTGGAACTGCGAACCATCGGGGCGTACGCCCTGAATCTGCAGACCGTCAATAGTGACCTGGTTTACCCGGCCCTGTTGAACCATCTCCACAAACTGGGAGTAGTTGACTTGTTGGCCACTGGTGGTAGGAGTGAAATTCTGAAACACCATCAGTAGCACTGCGGCTATTACCAGCCATAAAACCAGATTTTTTGCCATATTGTTCAAGGATCACCACCTGTGGATTGCCGGGCTGCGCCATGGCACGCCCTTTTTCGACACCTTACACCATTTCTACGGCCGTTCACCAGAAATGGCCTTGCTGCCACCAAACTTGTCGGTCATTTCTGGCTGCGGATGCCAGCAACCGAAACACCTGAGTTCATTAAGTGGGGGACTTGATAACGAATTACAATACCACCGCTTAAGGAATTGACTGATTAAAGCAGGTATCGTTCCACTGATGGGCAAAAGGCCCGAACGATAAGTGTTAACGGCGATTTTTCCCACCGCACTATCTGCTATAATCCTATCATTATACGTTGACGGCAGCGCAACGAGTGCTGACCTTTTGTTAATTGCCGCTATAAAGAGATTGCATCATGAGCCTTTCCCCAGAACAGCGCCGGGAATACCGGGCGATCGCCCACAATCTGAAACCGGTCATTATTGTAGGTGACAAGGGCCTGACCGAAAACCTTCAGGAAGAACTGGAGCGGGCATTGAACGACCACGAGCTGATCAAGATAAAAATCGCCAGCCAGGATCGCGAGGCACGCCAACAGGCAGTGACCGAACTGTGCGCCGGCGCCAAGGCCGAAGTTGTTCAGACCATTGGTAAAATTGCGGTGATTTTGCGCCGCGCCAAGACACCAAACCCCAAGCTGTCTAACTTGTTGCGCCTCAAGCACTGATCAAAACACAGGTCGCGCAAACAGTAGACACAAAAAAGCCGGTCGAGAATTCCAGACCGGCTTTTTTGTGTGAGTCACATCATTGATCAGATGTACTCAACCTCCTCAATTTCATATTCCACGGTGCCAGACGGCACGCGAATAGCCACTACGTCACCCGCTTTACGACCAACCAAAGCGCGAGCAATCGGTGACGACACCGAAATTTTTCCGTCTTTAATATCCGCTTCGTCTTCACCCACAATCTGGTATTTAACCTGTTTATCGGTGTCCGTATTCAACAGATGGACGGTGGTACCGAAAATCACTTTGCCGGTGTTTTGGATGGTGGTGACATCAATCACCTGAGCTCCACCGAGCTTACCTTCAATTTCCTGGATCCGGCCTTCAATAAAACTTTGCTGATCACGGGCGGCGTGGTATTCCGCGTTTTCCTTCAGATCGCCGTGCTCACGTGCGGTAGCGATGGAAGCGATGACGCGCGGACGATCTTCCGATTTCAGCTTTTGCAGCTCGGCACGCAGGCGTGCTTCGCCCAACGTGGTCATTGGTACTCTTGCCGACATAATCTTATTTTCCTGAGTGCAAATCCTGAAGGCGGCGAACCGTTCGCTCCGGACCAAACTTGATGGCCCGACAGAAGGCTTCGCCACCTGCCAGGGTGGTGGTATAACTGATTTTAGCCTGCAACGCAGACTGGCGGATCTGAGACGAATCCGACACCGCTTTACGGCCGTCGGTGGTGTTGATCACCAGCTGGACCTTGCCATTTTTTATGGCATCCACAATGTGCGGACGACCTTCATGAACCTTTTTCACCAACGTTACCTCTACGCCCGCTTTACGCAGGGCTGCTGCGGTGCCAGTGGTGGCAATGATTTTGAAACCACATTCAACCAGCGAACGCGCTACGTGCTCGCCGCCATGCTTGTCGACATCGCGCAGTGACATAAAAGCAACGCCCGTGGATGGCAAGCGCTCGCCAGCGGCAAGAACGGCTTTGCCGAAGGCTTCATCAAAGCTGTCGCCAATCCCCATCACCTCGCCGGTGGACTTCATTTCCGGCCCAAGAATCGGGTCAACCGCGGGGAACTTGTTGAACGGGAACACCGATTCTTTCACCGAGTAATGCGCCGGTATAATTTCCTGGGTGAAGCCCTGGTCCGCCAACGATGTGCCCGCCATAACACGCGCGGCCACTTTGGCCAAAGACACACCAATGGCCTTAGACACAAACGGAACAGTACGCGACGCACGGGGATTCACTTCAATCACATAAATTTCGCCGTCTTGCCATGCTAGCTGAACGTTCATCAGGCCGACCACCTTCAACGCCAGGGCCATCTGTTTGACGGCGTCACGCATGGCGTTCTGAACATCTGCAGGCAAGCTGTAGGGTGGCAATGAACACGCCGAGTCACCGGAGTGAATACCGGCCTGCTCTATGTGCTGCATGATACCGCCAATAACCACGTCTTTGCCGTCGCAGATAGCGTCTATATCTACCTCAATTGCGGCGTTCAGGAAGTGGTCCAGCAATACCGGGCTGTCGTTGGAAACCAGCACAGCACTGCGCATATAACGTTCAAGCTCGGCTTCGCCATAGACAATTTCCATGGCGCGGCCGCCCAGCACGTAAGACGGGCGAACCACCAGCGGGTACCCAATCTTGCGGGCGGCAATAATGCCTTCCTCAAAACTGCGCACGGTGGCATTTTCGGGCTGTTTCAGGCCCAGGTCTGCAATCAGCTGCTGGAACCGCTCGCGGTCTTCGGCGCAGTCAATGGCGTCCGGGCTGGTGCCGATAATAGGTACGCCAGCGGCTTCCAGGCCGCGGGCAAGCTTCAACGGGGTTTGGCCTCCGTACTGCACAATCACACCTTTGGGTTTTTCAACGTGGATAATTTCCAGCACGTCTTCAAGAGTGATCGGCTCAAAATACAGGCGGTCAGAAGTATCGTAATCAGTCGACACGGTTTCCGGATTGCAGTTGATCATGATGGTCTCATAACCATCTTCACGCATCGCCAGGGCCGCGTGTACGCAACAATAATCGAACTCAATGCCCTGACCAATACGATTGGGGCCACCGCCAATGACCACGATCTTTTCACGGTCCGTCGGGTTCGACTCGCATTCTTCTTCATAACTGGAATACATGTAGGCGGTGTCTGAGGAAAATTCCGCAGCACAGGTGTCTACACGTTTATACACGGGGCGAATGCCCAATTCGTGGCGCATGGTGCGGAAGGCGTCTTCTTTCACGCCCATCAGCTTCGCCAGGCGCGCGTCCGAAAACCCCTTACGCTTCAAGCGAAACAGGGTAGCGTGGTCCAGCTCGGCCTTCCCAGACGCCTGCAGCGCCTGTTCTTCTTTAATCAAGTCTTCAATCTGCACCAAGTACCAGGGGTCTACATGGGTCTGGCGAAAGATATCCGCCACACTCTGGCCCGCGCGGAAGGCATCACCGATGTACCAGATGCGCTCGGCACCGGGCACATTGAGCTCGCGGGTCAAAGTTTGCCGGCTTTCTTCGCTGTCAAATTCCGGCAGCATTTCGTCAAAGCCGTCAGAGCCTACTTCAAGACCGCGTAGAGCTTTCTGCAACGATTCCTGGAAGGTGCGGCCAATGGCCATCACCTCACCCACCGATTTCATCTGGGTGGTCAGGCGGGCATCAGCCTGGGGGAATTTTTCAAAGGTGAACCGTGGGATCTTGGTCACCACGTAATCGATGCTTGGCTCGAACGAAGCGGGGGTAATACCGCCTGTAATGTCGTTCTTCAACTCGTCCAGGGTGTAACCGATCGCCAGCTTGGCCGCCACTTTGGCAATCGGAAAGCCGGTGGCCTTAGACGCCAGCGCCGAGGAACGCGACACCCGCGGGTTCATCTCGATCACCACCATACGGCCGGTATCCGGATGAATGCCAAACTGCACGTTGGAGCCGCCCGTTTCCACTCCGATTTCACGCAGAACCGCCAGCGAGGCGTTTCGCATGATTTGGTATTCTTTGTCGGTCAGGGTTTGCGCCGGTGCCACGGTGATAGAGTCGCCGGTGTGCACGCCCATGGCGTCGAAGTTTTCAATGGCACACACGATGATGCAGTTATCATTTTTGTCACGCACCACTTCCATTTCGTATTCTTTCCAACCAATCAGCGATTCGTCGATCAGCAGTTCGTTGGTGGGCGACAGATCCAGCCCGCGAATGCAGATTTCTTCGAATTCGTCACGGTTGTACGCAATGCCGCCGCCGGAGCCGCCCATGGTGAAAGAAGGACGGATAATGCACGGAAAGCCAACGTTTTCGGCAATGCGGTGAGCTTCTTCCAGATTGTGGGCAATGTCGGCACGGGGACATTCAAGGCCAATGGACTTCATAGCCTTGTCAAAACGACTGCGGTCTTCAGCTTTGTCGATGGTATCGGCGTTGGCACCGATCATTTCAACGCCGTATTCAGCCAGTACGCCGTGCTTCTCCAGATCCAGCGCACAGTTCAACGCGGTTTGCCCGCCCATGGTTGGCAGCAAAGCATCGGGCCTTTCTTTTTCAATAATCTTGGCAACCGTTGACCAGATAATCGGCTCGATGTACGTGGCATCGGCCATGGCCGGGTCGGTCATGATGGTGGCCGGGTTCGAGTTAACCAGTATCACCCGGTAGCCCTCTTCGCGCAGAGCCTTACAGGCCTGGGCGCCGGAATAGTCGAATTCACACGCCTGCCCGATCACGATGGGGCCGGCTCCCAGGATCAGGATGCTTTTAATGTCGGTACGTTTTGGCATGTCTTGGTCAACCTGTCAGCAACTTTAATTTCTTGCAGCGCGGTGCGCAGCGCCTGTTTGCGCGAGGCCATTGGCCGACCTCGCTCGCCTAGACCTTAAGCGCGCCGGGCTTCCATCGAGCGGATAAACTCGTCAAACAGTGGCGCAACATCGTGGGGACCAGGGCTAGCTTCCGGGTGACCCTGAAAGCTAAACGCCGCTTTATCGGTGCGGCGCAAACCTTGCAGCGTGCCATCAAACAGCGACTTGTGAGTAGCCTCCAGATTCGCCGGAAGGCTGGCCTCGTCTACAGCGAAACCGTGATTCTGGCTGGTGATCATGACTGTGCCGTCAGCCAGGCACTGCACCGGATGATTGGCACCGTGATGCCCGTGGTTCATCTTCATGGTCTTGGCGCCGCTGGCCAAAGCCAGAAGCTGGTGACCCAAGCAGATACCAAACACCGGCAGGTCGGCTTCCAAAATGTCCCGAATCGCTTTTATGGCGTAATCACAGGGCTCAGGATCACCGGGGCCGTTGGACAGAAACACGCCGTCTGGATTCATCGCCAACACCTCGACTGCAGACGTTTGTGCCGGCACAACGGTGATGTCGCAACCGCGCGATGCCAGCATGCGCAGAATGTTCAGTTTAATACCGTAATCGTAAGCCACGATTTTAAAGCGCGGGCTGTCCTGCTGGCCGTAACCGCTGACCAGGTCCCACTCGGTTTCTGTCCAGTGGCTAACCTCTTTCGAGCTGACTTCTTTCGCCAGGTCCATTCCTTTGAGACCTGGGAATGCTTTTGCTAATTCCAGGGCGCGTTCGGCGGTAGCGTTTTCGCCAGCAACAACGGCACCACTTTGGGAGCCTTTGTCGCGCAGAATGCGGGTTAGGCGACGGGTGTCAATATCGGCAATGCCCACAATATTGTTGTCGCGCAAATAGCCATCCAGGCTCTGGGTGCTGCGCCAATTGCTGGCGGCCAGCGGCAGGTCGCGGATGATCAAAGCGGCGGCGTGTATACGGTCTGATTCCACGTCTTCCGGGTTTACGCCGGTGTTGCCAATGTGCGGGTACGTGAGTGTCACCAGCTGGCGGGCGTAGGAAGGATCGGTCAGTATTTCCTGATAGCCGGTCATGGCGGTGTTAAACACCACTTCGCCGCTGGTTTCGCCGTCAGCGCCAATAGCGGTGCCGTAAAACAGGCTGCCGTCTGCGAGTGCAAGGATTGCGGGTGTACTCAAGGCTTCTATCCTCATCGAGTGGCGTCATGTTCGTCATGAACGGGAGCGTAGGCGCAAATTCAGGTCGCAAAAAAGCGAGAGGGAGTTGTGGCTCCGTCCCGCTGTTTTGACCTACGGGAACGAAATGTGTTTCCCGTGGCGCTGTAAAAACTACGCTTGATGCAGTTAAAGCGCCCTATTGTAGAAAATAAGGCGCTTTTTGTCCACGAAGAATCCGCCCGATGGCGTTATTGCTGCAATTCCAGCACATCCTGCATATCGTACAAGCCGGCAGGTTTGTCTTTCAGCCACAGCGCGGCACGCATTGCGCCTTTGGCGAAGGTCATGCGGCTGCTGGCTTTGTGGGTAATTTCAATGCGCTCGCCTTCGGTGGCGAACAGGACGGTGTGATCGCCCACAACGTCGCCCGCGCGAATGGTTTCAAAGCCGATTTCTTTGCGGGTACGTTCGCCGGTGAAGCCTTCGCGGCCGTAAACAGCGCATTCTTTCAGGTCGCGGCCCAGCGCATCAGCAACCACTTCGCCCATACGCAGCGCCGTGCCTGACGGAGCATCTTTTTTGTGGCGGTGATGAGCTTCGATGATCTCAACATCGTAGTCGTCACCCAGCGCAGCTGCCGCAGTGCGCAGTAAGTTCAGCACCACATTTACGCCCACACTCATGTTAGGGGCAAACACCACCGGTACATTTTCGGCGACTTGTGCCAGCTGTTGCTTTTCGGCGTCCGACAATCCGGTGGTACCAATAACGTGGGATTTGCCGTGGACCAAGCAGAAACGGGCATTTTCCAAGGTAAGATCTGGAAATGTGAAGTCGATCAGCACGTCAAAATCATCTTTCACGTCCGCCAGGCTGCCAGCCATAGCGACACCGGTTTTTCCGATGCCGGTCATGTCGCCAGCATCAGCACCAATCAGGCTATTTCCAGGCTCGACAATGGCCGCGCCCAGCTCCAGGCCATCGGTGCCGTCAACGGCCTCGATCAGTACTTTCCCCATGCGCCCCGCGGCGCCGATGATGGCTACCTTCATCTATAAACCCTCAGTGCTTGCATCTATATAAGCTTTCAGTATCCACATCTGCGCACCTTCAGAACTTGGTTTCGTCGAAGAAGCTCTTCACGCCTCTAAACCACGATGTTTTCTTCGGGCCGTGCTGGTCGCCGTCACCGCTGTCGAGAGTATCCTGAAACTCATTCAACAGTTCTTTCTGGCGCTTGGTCAGGCGTACCGGGGTTTCGATGGTCACCCGACACAGCAAATCGCCAGCACCGCCACCACGCACCGGCGCTACGCCTTTGTTGCGCAGACGGAACAATTTTCCGGTTTGGGTCTCGGCAGGTATTTTCAGCTTCACGCGGCCATCCAGCGTTGGCACTTCTAGCTCACCACCCATAGCGGCATCAAC
>JBALXR010000002.1:0-68418 GCA_036960525.1 Marinobacter sp. | reverse complement strand
CTAGTCAACAGAATTTGAATCGACCGTGTCATGCTCGTCGTATCTACATGGTAGCTCTTATTTCTCGTATACTGCGTTCAGTGCCCAATGAGGCTCACGCAACTTTGCCAGCCTCGTCGCCGTTTCATCAACCAGGCAGAATCATGACGTCACCGAATACTGCATCTGTATCCGATCACAAACCGAGGCCCTGGATAGACCTGCTGGTCAGTATTATTATCCCTTCCGTCATTCTGATGAAGTTCAGCGGCGATGAATACCTGGGCAGCGTAAACGCGCTGATTGTTGGCCTGGCGTTTCCTCTGGGATGGGGTCTGTTTGAATTGATCCGCTATGGGAAAAAGAACTTTATCGCCCTGTTGGGGATAATCAGTGTGACCCTCACCGGCGGTATTGGCTTGCTGGAACTGGATGCCGGCTGGCTAGCCATCAAAGAAGCCGCGGTGCCTGCGGTGATTGGTCTCGCGGTGCTGGTTTCTACACGTACTCGTTACCCACTGGTGCGCACCTTGCTTTACAACCCCAACGTGCTGGACGTGGACAAGATTCACCAAACGTTGGCAGAGAAGGGCAAAGTCGCAGAATTTGAAGCCCGGTTGCTGAACGCCAGTTACTTTTTTGCCGCTACTTTTTTGTTCTCATCCATCATGAACTACGTGCTTGCGCGCTGGATTGTGACCAGTGACGCCGGCACTCAAGCGTTCAACGAAGAACTGGGGAGAATGACGCTGATCAGCTATCCGATGATTGCCATTCCATCTATGGTAATGATGATGCTCATTTTCTGGTATTTATGGCGCACCATCAGCCGCCTGACCGGGTACAAGCTGGAGCAGGTAATGGCGCCCCATCTGGCTGATAAATAAAGTAAATTTCAAGTATAAAAAAACGGCGAAGATTGACATCTTCGCCGTTTTTTTGATCCCGATTTTTAAAAAATTAGATATCCAGGTTAGTGACTTCCAAAGCGTGGGTCTGAATGAAGTTACGGCGCGGCTCGACATCATCGCCCATCAACGTGGTGAACATCTGGTCAGCAGCAAAAGCGTCTTCAATGTTCACTTTCATCATACGGCGGGATTCCGGGTCCATGGTGGTTTCCCAAAGCTGTTCCGGGTTCATCTCGCCCAAACCCTTATAGCGCTGAAGGGTCAGACCGCGCTGGGCTTCTTTTATCAGCCAGGCAAGGGCGCCTTCAAACGACAAAACAGCCTGCTTACGCTCACCACGCTGGACGAAAGCTCCTTCTTCAACCAGAGTATCAAGGGTTTCACCCAAGCGGGCAATTGCCTTGTAAGACGGCGCCTCGAAGAACGTATGACTGAACACGTGCTCGTGAGCCATGCCGTGTAAGTGCACAGTTACCATGGGCAGATACAGATTGCGCTCGGTGTCGTGGCGTACCGAGAACACGTACTTGGTGCCGGTACGGGTATCCAGTTCCAGGTTATTACCCAGGCGGCCTACCCAAGCCGCAACGGCACTTTCGTCTTTCAGTTGTTCAGATGTAAGAGTGTTGTTGTGCAACATCTGCTCCAGCACCTTAGACGGATAGGCCCGTGACAGTCGGTCAATCATGGCCATTACCGCCTGATAATCCTTCACCATGGTTTCCAAAGCAGAATCTTTGATGGCTGGGGCATCGGCGTTAACAAACAGCTGTGCGCCTTCCAATGCCGTCTGTGTCAGATAGCTTTCGCGTGCGTTTTCATCCTTCAGATACTGCTCTTGCTTGCCACGCTTTACTTTGTACAGCGGTGGCATGGCAATGAACACGTGACCGCGCTCAATCACTTCACGCATTTGACGGAACAGAAAGGTCAGCAGCAGGGTGCGGATGTGCGAACCATCCACGTCTGCGTCAGTCATGATGATAATAGAATGATAACGCAGTTTTTCAACGTTAAACTCTTCGCGCCCGATGCCACAGCCCAGAGCCGTAATCAGATTGCCGACTTCTGCAGATGACAGCATCTTGTCAAAGCGGGCTTTTTCAACGTTCAGGATTTTACCTTTCAGCGGTAGAATCGCCTGGTTTCGACGTTCCCGACCCTGCTTTGCGCTACCCCCTGCGGAATCACCCTCCACTATGAACAGTTCGGAAAGAGCGGGGTCCTTTTCCTGGCAGTCGGCCAGTTTTCCGGGCAGGCCGGCAATATCCAGAGCGCCTTTACGGCGGGTCATGTCACGGGCTTTACGCGCTGCTTCGCGGGCACGAGCGGCCTCGATCATCTTGTTGACGATTAGCCGTGCTTCACTGGGTTGCTCCTGAAGATAAGCTGCAAAGCTCTGGTAGAGCTCCTGTTCCACAGCGGTCTTCACCTCGGAGGACACCAACTTGTCTTTGGTCTGGGAAGAAAACTTTGGGTCTGGCACTTTCACACTGATGATGGCCGTCAGACCTTCACGGGCGTCGTCGCCAGAAGTGCTCACTTTGGCTTTCTTGCCCAAGCCTTCGTGCTCAATGTAGCTGTTCAAAGAACGAGTCAGTGCTGTACGAAACCCAACCAGGTGCGTACCGCCGTCACGTTGTGGAATATTATTGGTGAAACAGTAAATATTTTCCTGAAACGCATCGTTCCACTGCATAGCCACTTCTACTTCAATACCGTCTTCACGCTGTTGAGTAAAGTGGAATACCCGGTTGATGGGGGTTTTGTTGGTGTTCAAGTGTTCTACAAACGCCCGCAAACCACCTTCATATTCAAAGATTTCTTCTTTTCCGCTGCGCTCATCGGTCAGGCGAATGCGGACACCGCTGTTCAAAAATGCCAGTTCCCGTACCCGTTTTGCCAGAATTTCGTAATGAAACTTGATATTGGTGAACGTAGCTTCTGACGGAATGAAGTGTACCTTGGTACCACTGGCGTCAGTGCTGCCGACCTCGTGCAAAGGCGCCGCAGGAACACCGTGGTTATAAGTTTGCTCGTAAACTTTTCCGCTGCGACGAATGGTTAACGTCAACACCGAGGATAGGGCATTAACAACCGACACACCCACACCGTGAAGACCACCAGACACTTTATAGGTGTTGTCGTCAAACTTACCGCCGGCGTGGAGTACTGTCATGATAACTTCGGCAGCAGAAATGCCTTCGCCTTCGTGCAGATCGACTGGAATACCGCGACCGTTGTCGTGCACGCTGACGGATTCGTCCGGATGAATACGAATTCCGATTTCGGTGCAGTGGCCAGCAAGCGCTTCGTCAATGGAGTTGTCTACCAGTTCGAACACCATGTGGTGCAGGCCGGTGCCGTCGTCCGTATCGCCGATGTACATGCCCGGCCGCTTGCGCACCGCGTCCAGGCCTTTCAGTACTTTGATACTGGAGGAATTGTAGGTTGATTCACTCATTAAAAAACTCCTGAAGGCTGATGACCGCAGCGTGATTAAAAAATGCGGCCAGCTAATGTTCTTCCGTTACCTGACCATGTTCCACGTGGAACATTTTAAAATCCGGCGTTGTTGTACCCGGCCATAAGGTGTCGGGCGTCTGCTGTTCGATGGAGGTGATAAACACCTGACACTGCAGCGAACGTAATTTCTCGGCCAACATTTGCCGATTTCGACTGTCCAGCTCGGCGTTTATGTCGTCCAATAAAAATGTAACTTGCTTACCCAACGGACGTAAGACCATGCCTTGGGCAATCTTCATTAAAATGACCAGGGTCTTTTGCTGACCGCGGGACAGTATTTCCGCCACCGGCCGGCCCTGTATTTTTAAACGAATGTCAGCTCGGTTGGGTCCATACAGAGTATGCCCCATTCGCCGCTCCTGATCCCGATGGCTGACCAGCACTTCCAACAGCGGCTGGGAATGGTCCCAGCCAGGATAAAATTCCAGTTTCAGTTGATTAGCCCAGGTTACGTCGGTTTCCCCGAGAAGGAGCCAGAAGGCCTCTTTAAACAGGGCAAACGCCGCAAGACGCGCATCCGTCACTCGATTGCTTAACAGGTCGTACTGGGCATCCCAGGCCCGCATCAACGATTCGTCTATTCTACCATTTCTCAGCGTTTGGTTCCGCTGTGATATTACCCGCTGACATTGCTGCCAGGTGCCGCCAAAAGAAGGTTCCACGTGGAACACTGACCAATCCAGAAACTGCCGTCGCTTACCAGGGCCGCCGGCCACAATATCAAACACGCCCGGGTCGATCACCAATACCGGAAGATGTCGCGCTAACGCCGATAGATTACGCACGGCTTCACCGTCTACCCTTAACACAGTCTCCTTAAGGCCGACATCTCTGGAAATACCCAAGCGATGCGCATAACTTAAGGCACTGATTTCAGGTGCAGTCTTCCGTACAGAATTCGCAATTCCAGAGTTAATAGCATCGGAGTTAAACCGATCAGGAGTTGAAACGTCAGAATTGGCACCACCACAATTAGGAGTGCCAGCATCCAAGCCGCCAAACACCGTAAATCGCTGCTGCTGATGTTGAACCACAGCCTGGTGGCGACTAACGCGAAACGAGCGACCCAGGCCCAGGTAGCCGATAGCTTCCAGCAAACTTGTTTTACCACTGCCATTGGCGCCGCATATCAGATTAAAAGCAGGGGAGAAGGTGACGGGCTTGGCCGCCAAGTTACGGAAGTGTTCGGTTTGCAGTGTAATCAGTGCCATAAAAAAACTAAGGGCCTAAGCCCCTAGTGCAACATCTTTAAGCGGTCGTCCATGAACATATCCATTTCCGGCGCCAATATGTGTACGTAACGGTCAAAATACAAAAATTGCTTCAACAGCAGTGCAAATTCCCGCGGAAAGTGCAGCCCGTGACTTTCACCTACTTTGACCATATCCATCAGCAAATGATTTACGTCGTCTTCAGCTTGGCCTGCCGTGTAGGCAACGGTATCTGGCACCATCTGATCCATTTTTGAATAAAGCGTCCGTAAATCATTAGCGAGCAAACTGGCTTCAACCGTGTGTCTAGTAACCCCAATGCGCATCATTGCATCGGCCATGCCGTCAAAATTGCCCACCATCACTGTCTGGATAAAATCGTTCACTGCCTGCCAGGTGTCTGGCGCAATACGCCCGACTATCCCGAAGTCGATAAATCCAACCCGACCGTCGCGCAATACCATCAGGTTGCCAGCGTGTACATCCGCATGAAAAAACTCGCATTGCGTAAGGCTGGAAAACCAGGTGTTCATGGCAGTAATCAGGGTTCCTTCCGGATCGTCTGTGTATCCACGAATACTCTCCAGATCGGTCAAAGAAACACCGTGAAAACGCTCCATTACCAAAATGCGACGGGAGCTACACTGCTCATACACCTTGGGCACGGTAGCGTCGGTGTTATGAGTGTCGTGTAGAAACCGCCTAAAGACCTCCAGGTTATTGGCTTCCTTGATAAAGTCGCACTCTTCCATCATCGTGCGCTGAATTTCATCAACAATGTCGGATAACGATGTCCACGACAGCTTTGGAGCTAGAGTCTCAAGGATTCGGGCAGATACATACAAAAAGTTCAGGTCCGTGAGCAGAATATTGCGCACTCCGGGTTTTTGCACCTTGATAACCACTTCCTCACCGCTGATCAACCGCGCCACATGCACTTGGGCGATGGATGCCGACGCCAGCGCTACCGGGTCTATATCGGTGAACACCTCTTCAACCGGACAGCCTAATTCTTCCTCAATGATTTTGCGAATCACCCGGTACGGCAAGTTTGGGGTGCTATCCAGGCAACCCTGAAACTCTTCCACATACTCTTTCGGAAAAAAAGTCGGTGAGCTGGCAATGAATTGCCCGAGCTTTATGTAGGTCGCACCAAGAGATTCGAAAGTCTGCCGTAACAAACGCGGAGCAGGGGGGCGGTCACCACGTACCCAGTTAAACCCAGTACGCCCGAGCACACTTATGGTCTGGCCAATGCGAAACGCACCTTTTATACCGTCTTTTAAACGTGTCACCATGCCCCGGAACTCCTGTTATTAAAACTTTGCAGCGCTTTTTTTGAGTGGGTTGCATACACCGACTATACGCAGAATGCTTACACCGAATGTTTGTGTGGTGACTGCAATAACCTACAACCGCATTGGCATAACCACATAAAGGCAACGGGCATCCGTTTGGGACTCAATCAGCGCACTGCTGTTCGGATTCGACAGAGTGACTTTTACCTGGTCATCATCCAGCGCGTTCATGACGTCTATCAGATAGCCAACGTTGAAGCCTATTTGCAGGGTTTCACCCTGATAATCCACCGGCAACGCGTCTTCTGCCTGTTCCTGGTCCGGATTATTAGCGAACACCTGGAGTTCATTTGGAGCCAGATTCAACCGCACGCCGCGGATATTTTCATGTGACAAAATACCCGCCCGCTGCAAGGTATTCTTGAGGGTAATTCGATCTGCCAGCACTACTTTATCGCCGCCACGGGGAATAACCCGGTTGTAATCGGGAAACTTCCCTTCAATCAACTTAGATGTGAACGTGTAACTGCCCACAGTGGCGCGTAAATGGTTATCGCCAATCACCAAGGTTACAGGTGTGTCTACATCATCCAGCAGGCGAGCCAGCTCCAGAACGCCTTTACGCGGCACAATAACCTGTCGCGCCTCTGAGCAACCGGTTTCAATATCTTGATGGGCCATCGCCAGCCGGTGACCATCGGTTGCTACGGTACGCACGTGGTCAGCCGCCACTTCCAACAGCAAACCGTTCAGGTAATAACGCACGTCCTGCTGGGCCATGGCAAACGCAGTGCTCTGGAGCATTCGCCCCAACTCTCTCTGTGGCAGCTCCAAACGAAAACTCTCGACTTCGTCTTCCACATTGGGAAAATGCTCGGCAGGCAAAGTCGCCAGGGTGAAGTGACTTTTGCCACAGCGCAGATGCAAGCGGTCGCCCTGCTGATCGAGCTCGATGGGCGATTCCTCACCCAAGGCGCGGCAAATATCAGCAAGCTTTCGCGCCGGAACGGTTATGCGCCCAGGCTGGTCTATATGCACCGGAGTAATGCGCGCAACCAGCTCCACTTCCATATTGGTGCCAGTCAGGGTCAGGGTGTTGTCCTCGGCCACCAGCAACACGTTGGAAAGCACGGGCATGGTCTGTTTCTTTTCTACCACGCCTGCAATGCTTTGCAGCGGGGTAAGCAGGGATTCACGGCTGATCGTCAGTTTCATGGCACTCAACATTCTTTTGGTGAAATTTGTCAGGGTTCAAAGCCGGCAGAGAACGCGCAGTAACACGCCGGTCAGCTGGTCAATAATCGCATAAAATTCTGGTAATCTTCCCGTATATTCGGGTCAGTCTCCTGCAATTCTATGATTTTTTTGCAGGCATGAAGCACAGTGGTGTGGTCCCGACCGCCAAAAGCACCACCAATTTCCGGCAAACTGTGGTTAGTCAGTTCCTTCGACAGTGACATGGCCACCTGGCGCGGGCGAGTCACATTGCGGGTTCGGCGCTTGGAATGTAGGTCCGCCACTTTGATTTTGTAATATTCCGCCACCGTACGTTGAATATTATCAATACTGACTTGCTTTTCATGCAGTGCCAGCAAATCTTTCAGACTTTCGCGGATAAACGGTGGCGTAATTTCCGAGCCTGTAAAGTGGGCGTTGGCGATTACCAGGCGCAAAGCTCCTTCTAGTTCCCGCACGTTGGAACGAATTTTCTGAGCAATAAAAAAAGCCGCTTCGCTGCTCAGCTTCACGTTCACCTGCTCGGCTTTTTTCATAAGAATAGCCACCCGGGTTTCAAGTTCCGGCGGCTCAACCATAACCGTCAGACCCCAACCAAAACGCGACTTCAGTCGTTCTTCCAGATCCACGATTTCTTTCGGGAAACGGTCACTGGTCACAATGACCTGTTGGCCACCTTCAAGCAGAGCATTAAAGGTGTGAAAGAATTCTTCCTGGGAGCGTTCTTTACGGGCAAAAAACTGAATATCATCAATTAACAGTGCGTCTACCGAGCGGTAATAACGTTTAAATTCGTTAATCGCGTTCAGCTGCAGCGCTTTCACCATGTCAGCCACAAAACGTTCTGAACGAAGATAGGCGACCTTCGCGTTCGGATTGCGCCGTACAATTTCATTACCCACCGCATGCATAAGGTGGGTTTTACCAAGACCAACGCCACCGTATAAAAAAAGCGGGTTATAGGCACCACCGGGGTTTTCAGCAACCTGCATAGATGCTGCGCGGGCCAGCTGGTTGGATTTACCCTCAACAAAGGTCTGAAACGTGAATGTTTCGTTCAGGAAGCTCTGGTGCTTGATGTCGCCTTCAATCTGGGCGCCGGGGCGAGTACCCGATGCTCTTGGGCGCGAAGCTGCCGGCGCGGTTACGGGCGCCGCTGGTCTGGTCTGCGGGCTTACCGATTCACCGCGATTGTCTTTTGTCGCTGCATTGTCACTAGCCACAACGGGCTCGCGGCGCTCTGAATCACCGACTTTGGGTGCAGAACCCACTTTCATGCCTACTCTGGGCGCGAGACCACCGTTCAGCTCTTTCAGTATTTCTTCGATACGGCGAAGGTATTTTTCATTTACCCAGTCCATTACAAACCGGTTTGGGGCAAAAAGCACCAATTGGCCATCGCGCAAATCTGGCTGCAAAGGCCGCAACCAGGTATTGAACTGCTGTGCCGGAAACTCGTCCCGGAGTACTTCAAGACATTGCTGCCACATACCGTATTGGCACCACCTAATAACAGAACACTGCATTTTTCTGGGGCCCCGCGATTCTTATACCGCCGGCCTTTGAAGAGAACTCGCGATTCTACCCTGCCACGACCATCAGTAAAAGCACTCGCAACAATTATAAACAGCCTGTGGAAAAAAATAATTATATATTTCATGTAATTAAAGACTTACTGACAGCCTTGTGTACAGAAAATAAAAGCATAAAAGTTATGCACAAAGGTGTGTGTACATCCACCTCTAACCCCTGTGGACAACCTGAGTACGCAAGGTGCATAACTCGCCCGATATTCCCTAATTTAAGTTATCCACAATTCACATTACCCTTGTCCACAACCCCCACTGGCACTTGTCATCACCTTCGTCAACTGGAAAACCCCATGATTTAGTTCATTTTAAATCGCTTATCCACAGAAAAAGGGCTGCGTAATAACAGTAGTATTCAATCTTTAAAGAGAATTATAAAAGAACAATTACTACAGTTACCTGAACGTATTTTCTGGTTTTTTGCTCGAACCAAAACTCAGGTGGCAACGATAATTAGACAGCCCTCTTGAGCTGATTCCAGCGTCTATAAAAACAACTCGTTTATTACCGTTGAATTCCCTCCCAGATTTGCATAGAATGCCGCTCCTGTTTTGGTTGTTCATTTTCCAACCACAGACTGAATTCCTAATCCAGAATTGTGAGATCATTCCCATGAAAAGAACGTTTCAACCAAGCGTACTGAAGCGTAAGCGCGTTCACGGCTTTCGTGCCCGTATGGCCACAGCAAATGGCCGTAAAGTTCTGGCTCGCCGTCGTGCAAAAGGTCGCGCACGTCTGTCTGCGTAATTTTTGGACTGCCTCATGAAGGCTTTGAACTTTCCGAAATCGCATCGCCTGCTCAAACCGGCCGATTACGGAAAAGTCTTCGATGACGTGCAACTGAAGGTTCCGCACCGGAATTTTCTGATTCTGGCAACGCCCAATTCTCTGGGACATGCCAGAATCGGACTCATATTTTCAAAAAAAAACCTGAAACTAGCTGTGCAGCGCAACCGTGTTAAACGGCGAATTCGTGAAACATTCAGGCTGAAGCATCAACTCCCGGCGCTGGACATTATTGTCCTTGGCCGTCAGGGCCTAGCTCAGTTAGACAATGCTCAGGTCAATCTGGCCTTGCTGGATCTCTGGCAACGACTGGAACGCAAATACAGCAAACTACAATCTACCCCCGCATCCGCAGCCTCTGTGCCATCTGGCCAAGAAAAAGGAACGGAATAATGCGCCAGCTTTTGCTACTGCCCATTCGTTTTTATCAGTATTGTCTAAGCCCGATGTTGCCCAGTCGTTGCCGTTATTACCCCACTTGTTCAGATTATGCTGCTCAGGCTATTACCCAGCACGGTGCCACTAAAGGCTCTTTACTCGCGCTGAAACGATTACTGCGGTGTCATCCGTGGGGGAGTTCCGGTTATGATCCGGTTCCGGGCACCTGTTATGTCAAGCATCATCAAGTTCCAACAACTCACGAAACCAGACAGTAAATTTATGGATATCAAGCGCATAGTACTTTTTGCCGGCCTGGCAGTTGTCAGTTATTTGATGGTACTCGCCTGGAACGAGGACTATCACCAGCCTGTGCCAGTAGCTCAAACCAGCGAGCCAGTTGACTTTTCTACCGCTGGAAACAGCGACACCATGACGCTACCTCAACCAGGCACCGCCAACACCGATAGCTCCGGTGAGTTCGCCACACCGGAAAGCGGAACGTCGCTGAACAATACAAACAACCCCAGCAACGTTAGCAATCAGTACGTCCACGTTATAACCGATGTGTTTGATATCACCATAGACCGAGTCAGCGGTAATCTTGTCAGCAGTTCCCTTCTGCAATATGACCGAGAGCTAAACGGCGACGAGCCATTGAAACTGCTGTCAAATACCCAAAACAGGCTATACGTGCTGGAAAGCGGATTAATAGGTCGCGACGGCCCAGACAACAGCAGCAATGGCGATGCACCAGTCTACAGCTCAACTCAGAACAGCTATCAAATGGCTGAAGGCGAAAATCAGCTTGCAGTGGATTTAAACTACTCTACTGACAGCGGCGTAAATATTATAAAGCGCTTCACTTTCAACCGTGATGACTACCAGATTGATATTCGTTATTTGATCGATAACCAGTCAGAAAGTGAGTGGCAAGCAAACTTTACTGGTAAAATTGTACGTGACCAAGCCGGTGATCAAACATCCCAAAACAGCATGGGTATCAAAGCTTTTTTGGGGTTGGTTGTCAGCACGCCTGAAGATCCGTATGAAAAATATGACTTTGACGATCTTAAAGACAAGCCGATCAACCAGTCTGTCACCAATGGCTGGATGGCGTTTCTGCAACACTATTTCCTGACCGCTTGGGTACCAGAACCAGACCAACAAGCACAGTTCCAGACCACTCGTCGTGGCCCTCTAGCCGTTATGGGCTTTGTGTACCCGGCTACCAACGTCGCTGCTGGCGACACAATGGAAGTTGGTGCATCTGCCTACGTTGGCCCAAAAATTATTGACCGGCTGGAAACAGTGGCTCCTAATCTGGACCGCACCATAGACTTTGGCTGGCTGTTTTTTATCTCGCTGCCGTTGTTTGTGGTGCTAGATTGGTTCCATGGCATTATCGGTAACTGGGGTGTGGCAATCATACTGCTGACCGTGTTGGTTAAAGGCCTGTTTTTCCATCTGTCAGCAACCAGTTACCGCTCTATGGCACGAATGCGTGCCGTAGCGCCTAAGTTAGCTCGTATGAAAGAGCTGTACGGTGATGACCGCCAGCGTATGTCGACAGAAATGATGGCACTGTACAAGCGTGAGAAAATCAATCCATTGGGCGGCTGCCTGCCCATACTGGTGCAGATGCCAGTGTTTATCTCCCTGTACTGGGTTCTGTTTGAAAGTGTACAGCTGCGTCACGCACCGTTTGCGCTGTGGATTCATGATTTGTCGGTGATGGACCCGTATTTCATTCTGCCGATTATCATGGGTGCCAGCATGATGTTGCAGATGCACCTGAATCCCACGCCACCAGACCCCTTGCAAGCAAAGATTATGAAGTTGATGCCAGTCGTATTTACCATCTTCTTCCTATGGTTCCCGGCAGGTCTGGTACTGTACTGGGTAGTGAACAACGTTTTGTCTATCAGTCAGCAGTGGTACATTACTCGTAAGATTGAAGCTCAAATGGCGGAAAAAAAGCATTAAAAAGCCTACTTAGTCAGATTATCCAGCAAGGGCTCCGTTACGGGGCCCTTGCTGTTTCAATACCTTGGAAAAACAAGCGTTATAAACCATCTTATCCCGCTCATTTTACCCTGGAGCCGCGGCCATGAATCACCCCACAGAAACAATTGCAGCCATCGCTACCGCACCTGGCCAGGCCGGCGTTGGCATTGTGAGGGTTTCTGGCCCCCAGGCAACCGCTATTGCCCACAGCCTTCTGGGTTACGAACCCAAACCGCGCTATGCCCACTACGGCCCATTTAAAGACCGCCAAGGCGAACTGATCGACGAAGGTATTGGCCTGTTTTTTCCAAACCCTCACTCGTTCACCGGCGAAGACGTGTTCGAACTCCAGGGCCACGGCGGAACCGTAATTCTGGACCTGCTGCTACGGGAGGTCTGCGCTCTGGGCGCAAGGCTGGCCAGGCCGGGAGAATTCTCGGAACGGGCTTTTCTTAATGACAAGCTTGACCTTGCCCAGGCAGAAGCCATTGCCGATTTGATCGAGAGCAGCTCGGAACAGGCAGCCAGATGTGCGGTGCGCTCTATGCAAGGCGTTTTCTCGCGGCGTATTGAAGCGTTAGTGGATGCGGTTACCCACCTACGGATTTATGTAGAAGCCGCTATCGATTTTCCGGAAGAAGAAATCGACTTTTTGGCCGATGGAAAAGTGGCTACCGATCTTCAGAATCTGCGAGACCAGCTCCAAGGCATCATGTTAGAAGCCCAGCAGGGCACTATTTTACGGGACGGTATGAAAGTGGTGATTGCCGGCAGGCCTAACGCCGGTAAATCCAGCCTGTTGAACGCCCTTGCTGGCCGTGAGGCAGCGATTGTGACCGCTATCGAAGGCACTACCCGTGACGTATTGCGGGAACATATCCACATTGATGGTATGCCGCTGCACATCATCGACACCGCCGGCCTGCGCGATAGCCTAGACGAAGTCGAACAGATTGGCATTGCCCGCGCATGGGATGAAATACGCCAAGCCGACCGCATACTGCTCATGGTGGATGCCACTACCACTGATAAAACCAGCCCTCATGAAATCTGGCCAGACTTCATTGGCCAGCTGCCCGCTACCGCGCCGATTACGGTTATTCGCAACAAAGTGGATTTATCGGGTGAAAACGTAGGTTTATTTGAACTGTCCCCGCAGCAAGCCCCGGTGATCCGTTTGGCTGCCAAATCCAGCGTGGGATTGGAAGCACTCAGGGATCATCTAAAGCAGTGCATGGGCTTCGCGAGCACCACTGAGGGCGGGTTTCTGGCTCGCCGTCGCCATTTGGACGCGCTCGAACGAGCCGCCGAATTCTTGGTTCAAGGCCAGGCTCAGCTTGAAGGCTATGGCGCCGGTGAACTGTTAGCAGAAGATCTGCGCGCGGCGCAGGACGCGTTAGGAGAAATTACCGGCCAGATGACGCCGGACGAGCTTTTGGGCAAGATTTTTGGCTCTTTTTGTATTGGGAAATAAGTAGGGTAGCGACCACCACAGTTTCGTTTGATAAGTGTTAGAAAAGGGGGTCGTCATTTTAACTCCTTAAAAATTGATCAAATAGTTTCAGGTAGCTGCGGCTAGCCATTCCGGGACTTGTTCGGCTGCATGGCCACTGCATGCGGCATTAACACATGCGGCCAGGCTGCCAAAATGCACCTTTCGCCCTGTCAGGTTAGGGGCGTAATGGGCGTATTTTCCTGAGTTTGTCATCAGCGCCCGGGCTGTTGGCGGTATTACGGGTTCGCCAAGCATGCACCAGCAGGTGTCATTGATCAGTAACGCACCGAACTTCTCTAATTTTTTGATGTAACCCGCCGCACGTGCCTGTTCGTGAACGGCACGCCCTAATGTCACCGCCAGGCAGACATTGATGTCCTTTTCGCGACCATCGCAAAGCTCAGCAAGCTTTGCACATTCGGTTAAAGAAAAGTGCGGATTGCCCAGTGCAACAAGATCCACCTGAGAGTTATTGGCGCCATTAAGCTCACGCCAACTGGCCAACAGATCAATTGCTTCGACGCGGACACTTCTCGCCGGGGCTGTGCCTCCGGTTGCCATCGAAACGGTTATTGCTTCCGGGGTAATGCCTGTAATGTGAAACATGGGTGCGGCAGAACTCGTTGCAAAAGCGGCACCGAAGGCTTTCAGGTCGTCAAGATCCGGCTTAGCTTTTTCAAGACCACAAACTACCGGGACCGAAGTTCCGGCGAGCAGGCCGGCGTGATAGCCAAGCAGTGGCCAGAAGGAATCATCTGAACCTTCGGGCAGCGCCACATCAATACGAACCGTTGCGTGGCGATGCCGGTCAAGGTGGCAGCCGGTCATAGGCGCACGACCGGTCAGGGCAATGCAGATGTCCAAATAGTCTGGATATTTCTGTGTCCGTGCACCAATAACACTGTTTGCGTAGACGACCGCATTTGACTCAGCCCACACGATCTGTTCGAAAGCTTTAGGTGCGCTTTCGAGTAAGTAAGGCGCGCAGGTAAAACTCATCTTTGCTCCCATGCCCATGTAAACGTCAGCCAATGCGCTGGAGGGCTCCCCAAGCTCTGTCTTCACTCCCATATCCCGCCAGCGCCGCTGATCCACCGATATCGAATTCAAAGTCGTCGGAACCCGGACTTTAGCCCCTAAATCCCTTAGTTTTTGGGCAAACCGCAAGCTTGCCGGCCCTGTATAGATGCAGCCATCAATGTGGGCCTGGGTAACGTCAATCAGTTTGCGCGCTCCCTGTAAGCTGGCCATTCGCAGAGTGATGCTCATGGCAACCTGCGCCGCCTTTCCATGGCTGCCATCAAGTATTTCACGGTCTATCTGATCGAGCTCGACGGTTGAGCTTTCAGTAACGCTTTTCTGATCATTCGCACAGTCCCGGCTGCTGCCAGGCAAGCTGTTTAAAACACTCAGATGGGTTCCGTGAAGGCGACCAAACCGAGCCAGTTTCAACGTCGTAAATGACTCCGTATCGAGATAGAGAACGGGGATCGATTGTTTGAATAACACGTCAGCGATTATGACACCGAGAGTAAGGATTTCCTCTCTTTCAGAAAACACCAGGGCTGCCGGTGCATGACCGTTTGTGATCAACTCGAGCAACACACTGCTGCCAGTGCAGGAGCCCCTCCCACCGGGTATGGCCAAAATCTTTCCAGTTATATTTTGACCGTTTAAAGAGTGGTGCTCATCTATAACCTCACCCGTGGAAGGGTTAACTCCACCCCAAAAGCTAATGCCAGTGCTGGCAAACAGTATTTTGCCCTCAGCTTCACCACTGACTAAGCTGCGTCCAAAAAGTGAAAATTCAGACATTCAGTACTCCATTTCAATAAGTGTTGTGCTGAAGTTTAGCGCTACTCTGATTTTATTCGGGGAAATTATTGATGAGTTCAACGCCCACGTGCCGCGCAGGATGCACTAGGAGAAATTACCGGACAGATAACGCAGAATGAGCTGTTGGGCAAGATTTTTGGCTCGTTTAACGTCGGGAAGTAAAACAACAATAGAAAATAACTTTACGACAAACTTCTTTCAGACGCGCCTTTAGCCAGATAGAGTATTGGCTTAAGCACCGGCGCCATTGGAAAGATTCAGAAAGTTGGCTAAAGTTTGGTGTAAATCTGATTTTGCCAAGAAAGAGACCGCCTATGGATACCAACAAACACAACCTTTCTACCTTGTTTCAGCAATTAGGTCTGTCAGCAGATAGCGCCGGCATGGAGCAGTTTGTGCGTCAGCATTCTCCACTGGCACCTGAAGTTGTGCTAGCAGACGCAGATTTCTGGAGTCTGGGCCAGTCCCAGTTTTTACGAGAAGGTCTGGAAGACGACAGCGACTGGGCCGAGGCCATTGATGAACTCAACGCCCTGTTACGACACTGACCCGCGGAATGCAAAGTAAGGGTGACCAGATGGATACGACAGCGGTCCACTCCCCTGAACAGAATCATTTGCTGGCCGCTTTTCCGTGTAACGTCAGAGAGCGGATTTTCCCGCACCTGAAATTGGTGAAGCTCAAACTGGGCGATGTTATTTACGAATCCGGTCAGTCCGTCGATTACGTCTATTTTCCGACGAGTGGCATAATTTCAATGCTATACGTTCTGGAGAATGGTGCTTCTGCTGAAATTGCGGCAGTGGGTTTTGAGGGCATGGTTGGGGTTGCTGTATTCATGGGGGGCGAGAGCACCCCCAATCGGGCGGTTGTGCAAAGTTCCGGTGTTGCATACCGGCTGCCTGCAGCAGAGCTAAAAGGCATATTCAATGCCGATTCCGGGGTGCGTGTGTTGATGTTGCGCTTCACCCAGGCACTGATTAGCCAGATGTCTCAAACGGCCGTGTGCAATCGCCATCACTCCATTGATCAGCAATTGTGCCGCTGGCTCCTGTTGTCGCTGGATCGACTTGGGAGTAACCGACTGGCGATGACCCAAGAGTTGATTGCCAGCATGTTGGGTGTTCGCCGCGAGGGTATTACGGAAGCTGCTGGGAAATTGAAGGATTTGGGTGTAATTCAATACTGCCGTGGCCACATAACGATCATCAACAGGCCTGCACTCGAAGCGCTTAGCTGCGAATGCTACGCGGTGGTTAAGAGGGAAAGCGAACGTCTGTCGTCCTACGGATCCATTCTTTAGGCCAATTATTTTGGTTCTCTGATATGGCCACCGGGCTTTTTTCGTCAGATGTTCGGCGTTTTGCGGTTTTAATTCGATACATGGCTAAATCCGCTATTTTTAGCAGTGCTTTGGGAGTATTTCCATTTTCCGGGTACACACTGACCCCGATACTGAGCTGAAGGGCAATATTTTTTTCCCCAATCTTTATGGTTGCAGCCGCCGCTTCGCCTATTTTTTTGGCGACATCAAATGCTTGCATAGGTGTTTCAATTTCACTCAGTAACACCACAAACTCGTCGCCACCGTAACGGCAAACCATATCCGTGGATCTTACGCAGCTTCGGAGCCTGTTTGCGAGTGTAATCAGAATGGTGTCTCCGCCGTCATGGCCAAGGGCATCGTTCATCTGCTTGAATTTGTCAAGATTGATGAACAACAGGCCCATCTTTGTCTTATGCTGTTGCGCCAAGGCCAAAGACTGCTCGAAACGTTCGCAAAATGCATGGCGGTTGTATAAGCCTGTTAGGGCGTCGTGTTGCGCAAAGCGCGCCATGCGAGAGGTGGTTTCGTGTGAAAGCCGTACGCCACGGAATACAATGATCGCACCTGTAATTGCGGCATCGAAATCATGAATAGGGGCTGCAGAACCTTCGATGGCCAGCGTATCGCCGCTTTTGGCGATCAACAAAGTGTTCGCGTCCAGCGTAACAATACTGTCCGATTCAATAGCTTTCCGGGTCGGATTAGTCGTCAGTTCGAGGCTGTGTGCATCCACTACATAAAAAACTTCGTTCAAAGACAGCCCCACAGCCTCGTCACAATTGAAACCGGTCAGCGTTTCTGACACTGGGTTCATATAAGTAACCTGGCCATCAATATTGATACTCAACACGGCATCGCCAATGGAGTTGAGCGTGGTCTGCGCTCGCTCCTTTTCTTCGAACAATTGTTCCTCCGCCACTAGCCGCGCCTGCTCCTGAACTTTATAACAACTTATGTCTTCAATTACGTGAATATAGCCATCATCCGAGAAATGATCCGACACGGGTGCCGCGTTGTGACGTGTCCAGACAGTCTCGCCATTCTGAAGCTCCAATCGTGCTTCGAAAAGAAAAGCATTTTTCATCATTACGGCCGCATCCCAGTGCACTGCAGCTGCGTCGCGGTCTTGGGAATGGACGACCATGGTCCAATGTGACCCGCTCAATTCATCCCCCGATCGGCCGCAAAGCTTCTGATAAGCTGCATTGCTGTAAATGCCGATACCATTCCGATCGGTTATCAAAATGCCCATAGGCAACACATCTTTTATGGGAGAGAAGCTGGGATATTTTGACATCTTGCAGTCTCCATTTTTGGTGATTAAAACTACCCTTATTTAATAAATTTACCTTGAGGTTAAGAGCGCCGTCCGTTCGGCAACCCACATAGCAAATTTATCTCTGCACAAATATTAAGGGCTTGCTACTTCGGTGCGGCAAGGTGGAGTAGTATTAATTAGTGTAAATGTGACGTCGATTTTTGGAGGCTCGATGACAGCTACCTGTGGATACCCGAAAGCCGAAGACCATGACCGGCTGCGTCGCAGCGCAGAGGCGCTCATTCAAAGAGGGGCAATGCCGCGAGGCAGTGGCGGTGCGCTTGGTGTGGATGCGCTAACCCTGTTGTATCAGCGTGCGAGTAACCCTGAATCTGCTGCCGACGCTCTGAAAATACTTCATGAGCTGAAAACTCACCAAGTTGAGCTTGATCTTCTTTATGAACAGCTTCAGGCAAACGAACAGGACATCACCGAGGAGCTGACTCATTACAAGTCACTCTACGAAAACGCGCCCGCAGCCTATTTAATGGTTGCCAACGACGGTCAGATTGTCGAAGGTAATCACGCCGCAGGTGCACTGTTTGGTGAATCCGCCATGGTTCTGGCTGGCAAAGCGTTGTGTGACTTCCTGGCACCCGGGCAGGGCGATGTCGTTAACCGGTTGTTGGGCAACGTCGGGAAGCAGGCGCAGGGTTTAGAAACGACTTTGGTGAAGCTAATGGATGGCAGGTGTATGGCAGTCCGTGTGACGCTCACAGCCGCCGGGGATAGCACTATGATGATACTGACCGGCATTACGGCAGTGCCTGAAAAATTCTGATGCGAATTGTTGGAATTGGGGCATCCGCCGGTGGCCTGACCGCTCTTGAAGAATTTTTCTGCAATATGCCCTGCGATACAGGAATGGCGTTTCTGGTGGTGCAACACCTGGACCCTACCCAGAAGACACTGTTGCCGGAGCTTCTGCAACGCTGCACAGATATGCCTGTGCAAGAAGCGGAACAGAACATGCCGGTTTGCGCGGATTCTGTGTATGTTATTCCACCGAACCGGGAGCTGCGGGTATTTGATGGAACTTTGAAACTGGTTCCGCCAGCACAACCCAGAGGGTTGCGTCTGCCTATTGATGTATTGTTTTCATCGCTGGCTAGCGCACAGAACGAGCAGGCGATTGCCGTTGTACTTTCCGGTATGGGGTCTGATGGCACTTTGGGCCTGCAGGCAATAAAGGCTACCGGCGGGCTTTCAGTAGTGCAAACGCCTGAATCCGCTCAGTTCGATGCAATGCCCAAAAGTGCCATAGCCGCCGGTTGTGCGGACATTGTGGCACCCGCCGACGAGTTACCGGAACGCATTCTTGCCTACGTGCGGCGCGTTCTCGCTCCAGACACAATTCAGCCTGGTGCCGCATCGTCGACAACGATGGAATCGATTTTGCGGCTGCTGCGGCAACACACCCGGCACGATTTTTCCCTGTACAAACCCACTACGCTGCATCGTCGGATTGTGCGGCGCATGGCGATCCATGGCATTTCGGATCTGGATGGTTACAGTCGCTTCTTGGCGAGCAATAGCCAAGAGGTAAAGATGTTGTTTCAGGAAATACTGATCGGCGTCACCCAGTTTTTCCGGGATTTTGACATCTGGAATTACCTCACCACCCACGCGTTGCCTGAACTTATGGCAACACGCCCGCTTGAATATACATTTCGCGCTTGGGTGGTGGGTTGCTCAACCGGCGAAGAGGCCTACTCCCTCGCTATGGTTTTTATAGAGGCGATGGAAGTATTAACGCCTGGCCAAGGAATGAATCTGCAAATTTTTGCCTCCGATATCAGCCCCGAAGCCATTGCGTTGGCGCGACGGGGGCAATACCCGCTCAATATTGAACACTCTGTGTCTGAAGCGCGGCTGTCCCGTTTTTTTACCAAGCATGACAATCATTATCAGATACGACCTTTCATTCGTGACAGGGTTCTGTTTGCCCAGCACGATGTGATTCTGGATCCACCATTCACCAAGCTGGATTTTATTGCCTGCCGCAATCTTCTGATCTATTTCGATGCCTCGTTGCAACGCAGAATTCTGCCGCTGTTTCACTACAGTCTCCGCCCGAACGGGTTATTAATGTTGGGTAGTTCAGAAACTGTTGGCCGGTTGAACCATTTATTCTCGGCATTAAATCCAAAATTACGGCTTTATCGAAACAAGGTTCACGAATCCATTCGAAATACCGATTTCTTGCTAAAATCGTTTCCGCCGCTATCCATACTTTCCAAGGAGCTAACCGTGCCAGCCCCCCAGGATCCCGCACCCGACATCACCAACAATCTGCAGTTGGCAGCTGACTATGTTCTGTTACAGCTGTATGCGCCCGCGGCCGTGGTTCTGAACTCCGATGCAGACATCGTGTACATCAGTGGACGTACCGGAAAATACTTGGAACCCGCGGCTGGAAAATCCAATTGGAACATTCATGCCATGGCTCGTGACGGGCTGCGTGCGCCACTGTTTACGGCGTTGAAACAGGCCACAGAACAACAGGAACCGGTCGAACTCAAGGAACTGCCGGTACAAACCGATTCGGGTATTAAGGCCGTTGATGTGTCGGTACAGGCTTTTTGCGAACCCCCTGTATTGAAGGGTATGACCATGGTGGTGTTCCGAGATGCAGCTGAGCATTTACCACAAAAACGCGAAAAACAGACACCGTCCGCTATTGCGGGCAGCACGGTAGAGATTCATCGGTATCAGCAAGAGATTGAACGTTTAAACGAAGAGACAAGGCGGTCCCGTGAGCAACTTCAGACATCGAATGAGGAACTTCAATCTACCAATGAGGAATTGCAGTCTGCCAATGAGGAACTGATAACCTCAAAAGAAGAAATGCAGTCAATGAACGAAGAGCTGCAAACCATTAACGCAGAACTGCAAACCAAGCTGGACGATCTTGCGCTTGCCCAAGGCGATATGCAGAATGTGCTCAACAGCATTGAAATTGCGGTTCTGTTTTTGGATCAAGACTTGAACGTGCGGCGTTTCACCGAACGAGCCGCGACTATTATAAGCCTGCGCGAAAATGATATAGGGCGACCGCTCAGTGATCTGAGCACCAGTCTTAGTTATCCGGGGCTGCAGGAAGACGCCCGGCAAACGCTGAGTACGCTGGTCGTCAGTGAAAAGAAAATTGTCACAAACGACCACCGATCTTTTTCAGTGAGGATTATACCGTACCGGCGGTTAGATAATGTGATTGATGGCGTAGTGATCACCTTAGTGGACGTCACTGAGACGAAAGGCAACAAGCTTTGAATTTTTTGCCGCTGCCACAGGGGCATGGCTCATTTCGACCGGGTTTCAAAACGCCTTCGTGGGGCTCGCCCAGCAGGTAATACCAGCGGCTATCTTCCCGCACAAACTGCGAGTGTTCCTGCAAATAGCCCCAACCCGGATGCAATCGGTAAATGGCCTGAAAATGCACCTGACCCGTGTCGCCGGTTTGGTTGCTACCCAGAATGCGCAGAGCCACCCAGTCTGGCGTGTCGTCCAGATTCAGCGTTGGCGGCCGTGTGCTTGGGTGCCAGCTGGTGCGCACATAGTCGCCAAGCTTAAGCGCAAACCCACTAAAACGTGAGCGCATCAACGCTTCGGGCGTGGGGGCAGGGGTGCCCTGGTGATAGCGCTGACAGCATTCGACGTAGGTATTCTGGCTGCCACAAGGGCAGTGTGGGATAGTAGATGAATCAGGCATTGTGATGGCGTGTTTACCAAGGTGGTTGGGCTGCAAAGCATAAAGAGTATAACAGCTCGTTAAACACAGACGCGTTAACTGATGCATTCAGCGATAAAAGGACCCAGTCACAGTATGTATACACCCATAAAGCATTTTTCCGCAGTTACCCGCTTAACCGGCCTGTTGTGCTTGTTGGTGCTATTCAGCGGCTGCAGCTCTATGTATTACAGTGCTATGGATAAAATAGGCGTAGAAAAACGCGATATTCTGGTGGATAGGGTTGGGGAAGCCCGTGATGCCCAAAGTGACGCCCGTGAAACTTTCCGCTCATCACTGGAGCGGTTTCAGAGCGTGGTGGATACGCCCAATACCGGCCTGCAGGAAAAGTATGACGCGATCAGCGACGCTTACAATAAAAGCGTGAACGCGGCAAAACGTGTAAGTGACCGCATTGACTCGGTAGAGAACGTTTCCGTTGCATTGTTTGATGAGTGGGAAGACGAGCTGAAACTGTATAAGAGTGAGTCTTTGCGCGAGAACAGCGAGCGCCAGCTGGGTGAAACCCGCGAACGCTATAGCAGTTTGATGAGCCGTATGCATCAGGTTGAAAAAAGTATGGGTCCGGTGCTGGAAGCGTTTGAAGATCAGGTGTTGTTTCTTAAACACAACCTGAATGCCCAGGCGATTGGCGCTTTAGAAGGTGAGCTAGGACAAATCCGCCAGAATGTAGACAGTCTGATTCGCGATATTGAAGTTTCCATCGCCGAGTCTGAGGCATTTATAAGGCAGTTCCGTAAAGGCTCCGTTTAACCTGAAGCAATGTGCGGTGCGGCTGTTTTCAACCTGCGCCGGGCAGGAAGCCGGGAGCGCCATTATGGTGACTGATAAGAGAATAATAAAAGTGTGACCCATTTTTTGCCGTCATTCGCGGTAATATTTCAGCGCTGTGGAGTCCTGGTGTAAACTTGCGGGCCAACCCTCTTAAAGCCGCCTGTCACCCGCAACGACAGGACGACAAAAACAAGGACACAGCGCCATGAGTGATACCCCCCAAGACCCTCGCCGCCGTTATTCTTCCCCGGTTGTGGACGGTGTGGCTAAATCCGCCAGCCGCTCCATGCTGAGGGCCGTCGGTTTTAACGATGAAGATTTCAGTAAACCGCAGATCGGCATTGCGTCCACCTGGAGTATGGTCACCCCCTGTAATAGCCACATTAACGAGCTGGCCGACATTGCTTGTAAGGGTGCGGACCAGGCCGGTGGCAAAGGCGTTATTTTTAACACCATTACTATTTCTGATGGTATTGCCAACGGCACCGAAGGCATGAAGTATTCCCTGGTGTCGCGGGAAGTCATCGCCGACTCTATTGAAACCGTGGCCGGTTGTGAAGGTTTTGACGGTCTGGTGGCCATTGGCGGCTGTGACAAAAACATGCCTGGCTGCATCATGGGCCTGGCGCGGCTGAACCGGCCCAGCGTGTTTGTTTACGGCGGTACTATTTTACCCGGCGAAGGCCACACCGACATTATTTCCGTGTTTGAAGCGGTGGGCGCCCATGCCAAGGGCGAGCTGTCGCTGATTGAAGTGAAGCAGATTGAAGAAACCGCCATTCCGGGCCCCGGTTCCTGTGGCGGCATGTACACGGCCAACACCATGGCTTCGGCCATCGAAGCGCTGGGTATGAGCCTGCCCGGCAGCTCGGCGCAGAACGCGGTGTCGAATGACAAAAAAGCCGACTGCGAAGCCGCCGGCGCCGCGGTCATGAATCTGTTGGATCGAGATATCAAACCTTCCGACATTATGACTCAGCACGCTTTTGAAAACGCCATCACTGTGATCATCACCTTGGGTGGTTCCACCAACGCCGTACTGCACCTGATTGGTATGGCCAACACGGCGGGTGTAGAGCTGACCCTGGATGACTTCACCCGCATTGGTAAGAAGGTTCCATTGTTGGCGGACCTGCGCCCTAGCGGGCACTACATGATGAGCGAATTGGTGGCCATTGGCGGCATTCAGCCACTAATGAAAATGCTGCTAGACGCTGGCATGCTGCACGGCGATTGTCTGACGGTAACCGGCAAAACCCTGGCGGAAAACCTGGCCACGGTAGAACCTTATGCCGACGGCCAGAAAATCATTATGCCTCTGGATCAGCCCATCAAAGCGGAAAGCCACCTGCGCATTCTGTTTGGTAATCTGGCGCCGGAAGGTTCTGTGGCAAAAATTACCGGTAAGGAAGGCACCCACTTTAAAGGTCGGGCGCGGGTGTTTGGTTCGGAAGAAGAAGCCCAGGCGCGAATCCTGGATGGCACCGTAGTAGCTGGCGATGTGCTGGTCATTCGCTACGAGGGCCCACGCGGTGGGCCGGGCATGCGTGAAATGCTGTCACCCACATCAGCGATTATGGGCCGCGGACTTGGCAGCGATGTGGCTTTGATAACTGACGGTCGTTTCTCTGGTGGCAGCCACGGCTTCGTAGTCGGCCACGTTACCCCGGAAGCCTTTGATGGCGGCCCTATTGCCTTGGTTCAAGACGGCGACGAAATTGTGATTGATGCCGTGGCCGACAGTATTGAGCTGAGCGTTAGTGACGTTGAACTGCAACGCCGCCGCGAAGCTTGGCAGCAACCGCAACCGCGCTATACTCGCGGCGTGCTAGCCAAGTACGCGCGCACCGTGAGCTCGGCGTCGACCGGTGCAGTGACGGATCTGCCCGTGCCCTGAAGACAAGTCCGGCGCCGCTTCCGTGGGCAGCGGTACGGCGCCGGGTGCAAATTGCTGAAATATTTATTATGTAAACCAATGGGTAGTTAACAAAAAAGCGGCTTTAACCGACATCAGTCAAGCTCTTTGCAACCGCTTCGCGCTCTAATAGAGCCCACTCTTAGATCGCGCTCTAAATTACCAAAACCCAAGAACACTTTCAGGTGCCTAGTAATGTCACTCCCTCTAGCTGCGGCCGTCCGGCGCTGGTCTGTGTTCCTCCTCAGTGTATTTTTTGCCGTATTTGCTTTCAGTGGTTCTGCTTTGGCCACACCAACCGAGAGCATGGACCTGACCAACCATCCGGTAGGCTACATTGCCATTATGCTGTTTGTGATTGCCTATATTTTCGTCATGATGGAAGAAAAACTGCATCTGCGAAAATCCAAGCCGGTGTTGATAGCCGCTGGTTTGATCTGGTTTGCGATAGCCGCGGTTTACGTGGCCAATGGTGATAACGAAAGCACCGCAGTGGCACTGCGCCACAACTTACTGGAATTTTCCGAGCTGATGCTGTTTTTGTTGGTGGCGATGACCTACATAAACGCTATGGAGGAGCGGCAGCTGTTTGACGCCTTGCGGGCCTGGTTGGTAGGCAAAGGTTTTAGTTACCGGAGTCTGTTCTGGATTACCGGTGTGTTGGCATTTTGCATATCTCCGGTGGCTGACAACCTGACTACCGCTTTGCTGATGTGCGCGGTACTGCTGAAAGTAGGTGAGAACAGTCCAAAATTTATCAGCCTGGGCTGTATTAACATTGTGGTGGCGGCCAACGCCGGTGGTGCATTTTCGCCCTTTGGCGATATCACCACGCTGATGGTGTGGCAAAAGGGTGTGGTTAATTTCACCGAGTTTTTTGACTTGTTTATACCTGCGCTTATCAGTTTCACGGTGCCGGCCATTATCATGAGTTTCTTCATTCCCAATGACATGCCCAACCCGGCGACGGAAGCGGTCATTATGAAACGCGGTGCCCGTCGCTGCGTTGCGCTGTTTTTGTTGACCATTATCACCGCTGTTTGCGGCAGCAACTTTCTGCACTTGCCGCCGGTGGTGGGCATGATGATGGGTCTGGGATACCTCCAGATATTTGGTTATTACCTGGGTCAGACTTTCAAGCAGCATGTGGAAAAAGAACGTAAACGGGCCGAAGTACATCAAGATTTCCGCTTGCTGAACCGCTTGGACAAGGCGCTGCCGTTTAACGTGTTCAACCCGATTGCCCGTGCGGAATGGGACACTCTGCTGTTCTTCTACGGTGTGGTGCTGGCGGTGGGTGGTCTTGGTTACATTGGTTATCTGTCTGAAATATCCAACGTTATCTATAATGACTGGAATCACACGCTGGCCAACTCGGCGGTGGGTTTGTTGTCGGCGGTGGTGGATAACATACCGGTGATGTTCGCGGTGCTGTCAATGAACCCGGACATGTCCCACGGCCAGTGGTTGCTGGTTACTCTTACGGCCGGTGTGGGCGGTTCGATGCTGTCTATTGGCTCGGCTGCCGGTGTGGCACTGATGGGCCAGGCCCGTGGCCACTACACGTTTATGAGCCACCTGCGCTGGACTCCGGCTATTGCTCTTGGCTACGTGCTGGCCATACTTTCCCACCTTTGGCTTAACGCTGCTCTGTTCTGAAACTCTGGCGCTCACCGAAATCTGATCGGAACCTCGGGCGCCAGCGTAAACTCTCCAAACGTGCGTTACTGTTGCGGTGGCTGATATTTCAGCCGCCTCAACTCGCCATTGCTCCAGGGAGTGAAATAATGATGAAAAATAACAGGCACAGTCTTGCGCCGGGCTGGATACGACTGTGGATGCTGCTACCGTTTCTTCTGCTGGGCGGTTGTGCCGGCCCTTCTCTGGACGATTATCAAGGCCGTGCGCCAGCGCTGGTGCCCGACCAGTTCTTCACTGGCAACCTGTCTGCACGTGGTGTGGTCAAAGACTGGTCTGGCGCTGTTATTCGTACCTTTGACGCGGACATCAAGGCATCATGGACCGAACAGGGCGTGGGTACGTTAGACGAGGTGTTCCGCTTTGATGATGGCGAAGTACAAACCCGGGTATGGACCTTAACGCCAGACGGCGAGAGTTATCGCGCCACCGCCGGTGACGTTACCGAAGCCGGCACCATGCGCTGGTCGGGCAATGCCATACACATGAACTATATGCTGGAGGTGGCTTACGGCGACGGTACCCTTGAAGTGCGCATGGACGATTGGATGTACCTGGTAACGCCGGATACGCTGATTAATCAAACCACCATGAGCAAGTGGGGGATTGATGTGGGCGAAATCGTTCTGGTTATTCAAAAGCAACCCTGACCGCCAGCGCAGCGTGAACGACTGCGAGCGAATGGAAAAAGACACAGGCTGAGTCATTATGAAACAATGGTTGATCGCTGCGGTGCTATTGGTGGCTGCTCTTGCGGCAGCGTGGCTAGTGCAGTATTACAACAGTAATGCTGATTCGGGTGCATCGAGTGCCCGTGAGCGTGCGCCCACATCGGTGGCCGTGGCGTTTCCGGAACGCACCACCGTGAGCGACCGAGTAAAAGCGGTAGGCAACCTTCAGGCCGAAGACTCGATCGCCTTGACCACTGAACTCAGCGGCCGGGTTGTGCAACTCAACCTCGAACCCGGGCAGCGGGTGGCCAAAGGCGATTTGCTGTTGCGCCTTGATGATCGTCAGGCTCAGGCCGATCTGCAGGTTATCGAAGCCCGCTTGGCTGATGCCAAACGCCAATACGATCGGGCCCGCCAGTTGAGCACCAATAACAACATCGCCATTGCCCAGATGGACGAGCTGCGCACCGCCGCCGACGTGCTTCAGGCCCAGCGCGTAGCGGCTAAAGTCAATTTGGAAAACCATCGAATTACTGCGCCGTTTGCCGGCGTTATTGGCCTCAGTGATGTCAGCCTGGGCGCTTACGTCACTGCCGGCACTCGCCTTGCGTCACTCGACAGTACCCGCCGTATGGAACTGAACTTCTCAGTGCCGGAACGCTACCTGGGCCAGCTTAAAGCCGGCCTGGCAGTGCAGGGCGAGTCTCCGGCCTACCCGGGGCAGTCATTTGGCGGCGAACTGGTGGCGCTGGATTCGCGGGTGAGTGAGCTCAACCGTTCGCTGGCTGTGCGCGCTCTGATCGACAACGCCGATGGTCGGCTGCGCCCGGGCCAGTTCATGTCGGCCAGCTTGACTCTGCAACAGCGCCAGTCTTTGGTGATTCCAGAACAAGCGGTGATCGTGCGCGGTGACAACAGCTACGTGTTCGTGGCTGAAGATGGCATCGCCCGGCGTTTGACCGTGAGCCTGGGCGCACGCTTGCCGGGCCAGGTAGAAGTGACGGAGGGCCTGGAAGAGGGCGCCGAGGTTATCGTAACCGGTCAGGATCGTTTGAGCAGTGGCGAACGGGTGTCGCCGAACCCTGACGCGCAGCTGCCCGCTAACCGCTTTATTTCGGGCGCAGGCGCAGACAATGGCGGGGAGTCTTAAGCTATGGTGCTGTCCGATGTGTCGATCAAGCGCCCGGTGTTTGCCACGGTATTGAGCTTGTTAATAGTGGTGTTTGGCCTGACCGCGTTAATGGGGCTGCCGGTGCGCGAATACCCGGATATCGACCCGCCGGTGGTGTCCATAAGCACCGATTACACCGGCGCCGCCGCCGAAGTGGTGGATACCCAGATTACCGAATTGATTGAAGGCGCCATCAGCGGTATCGAAGGCATACGTTCTATTGAATCGTCCACCGAACAGGGCGAATCCCGTACCAGCATTGAATTCAACACTAGCCGCGATATCGACATTGCCGCTAACGACGTGCGCGATGCGGTATCGCGCATTAGCAATCAGTTGCCGGAAGAAGCCGACGCGCCGGTGGTAAGCAAAGCCGATTCCGATGCCCGCCCAATGATGTGGATCACCCTGCGCAGTGACGTGTGGGACAGCGCAGAATTGAGCGATTATGCCGACCGTGTTCTGGCAGACCGCTTCTCGGTGCTGGATGGCGTGGCGGATGTGCGTATTGGTGGCGAACGTCGCTACGCCATACGTGTATGGCTAGACCGTGAGAAGCTGGCCGCGCGGGACGTTACCGTCGCCGAGGTGGAACAGGCTCTGCGGGCTAACAACGTGGAACTTCCTGCTGGTTCGATAGAATCTTCTACCCGTAACTTTACCGTGCGTGCTGAGGGCCGACTGACCACCGTTGATGAGTTCCGCAATCTGGTGGTGCGTCGCTCCGGCAACGATTTGCTGCGCCTGGGTGAAGTGGCCAATGTGCAAATGGGCGTTGAAAACGATGCCGGCAGCCTGCGTGCTAGCGGCAAGACATCTATAGGCCTGGGTATTATCCGCCAGTCTAAAGCCAATACAGTGGCCGTGTCCGACGCCGTACAGGCCGAGTTAGCGCAGATTCGCGAATCCCTGCCCCCGGAAGTGTCGATTGCTGAAAGCTACGACGAATCGGTGTTTATTCGCGCGTCTATCAAAGAGGTCATGACCACTCTGGCTATTTCCGTGGCTCTGGTGATTCTGGTCATCTTCCTGTTTTTGCGCTCCTGGCGCGCCACTCTGATCCCGGCGGTGACCATTCCGGTGGCGGTGATTGGTGCTTTCATTGGCCTCGGCCTTCTTGGCTTCTCGGTTAACGTGCTGACGTTGTTAGCGGTAATACTGGCCATTGGCCTGGTGGTGGACGACGCGATTGTAATGCTTGAAAACATTCAGCGTCGCATTGATGACGGCGAAGCGCCGTTGCTTGCGGCCTATCACGGCGCGCGCCAGGTGGCGTTTGCGGTGATCGCTACGACCGTTACCCTGGTGGCGGTGTTCGTGCCCATTTCCTTTATGGGTGGCAACGTGGGTCGGCTGTTTGCCGAATTCGGTTTTACCCTGGCCGCTGCGGTGGTGTTTTCCAGTTTTGTGGCGCTTACCCTGGCGCCCATGCTGTGTTCAAAATGGCTGCGCCCTAGCCTCAAGGCCGGGCAGACCAAGGGTTTTTGGGCGGTCATTGAAAAAAGTCTTGATGGTCTTGCCAGTGGCTATCGCAGGGGATTGGAATTTGCCCTGCGCCAGCCCGGTTTGTGGTTGGGATTAGGGCTGGCGGGTCTGGTGGCCGCCGGTGCTATTTATCCCCAGTTGCCGCAAGAACTGGCGCCAACCGAAGACCGTGGCACCATTATCATGCCGGTCAGCGCCCCCCGCGGCTCGACCGTGGAATTCACCGATCATTATGTACGCCAGGCGGAAGCTCAGCTGTTGCCCTATCTGGAAGACGGCGTTGCTAGCCGGATGCTGTCCATCGTGGGCTTTCGCGGTGAGGAAGACCGCGGGTTTATGATCATGGGCCTGGTGCCCTGGAATGAACGTGACATCAAACAACAGGATGTGACCAATCAGATTCGCCAAAAAATGAGCCAGATCTCCGGGGCAAGGGTTATTCCCATCAACCCGCCGGGCCTGGGCCAGCGCGGTTTCAGCCAGCCGGTTGAATTTGTGGTAGCGGGGCCGGATTACGCATCGGTGCAGGCCTGGAGTGAAGAACTGATCGAACGGGCGAAACAGAACCCCAATCTGCTCAGCCTGGAAACCGATTTCGAACTGACCCGACCGGAACTGCGGGTAAACATAGACCGCGAACGCGCTGCCGACCTGGATATTACCGTGCAGGATGTCGGTTTAACCCTGCAAACCATGCTGGCGTCGCGCCAGGTGACGACTTACGTTGACCGTGGCCGCGAATACGATGTTATCGTGCAGGCCGCAGACGCCGACCGTGCTACGCCGGAAGACCTGGGCCAGATTTTCCTGCGCCCGCGGGAAGGCGGGCAAATGGTGCCTTTGCAGGCTTTGGTGAGCTGGAAAGAGGTTGGCGCCAATCCGGATTTGCGCCGCATCGACCGGTTGCCGGCGGTCGTCATCAGCGGATCCCTGGCCGACGGTTATGACCTGGCCTCGGCGCTGGATTACTTGAACACCCTGGCGATGGACACCCTGCCGCCGGAAGCGCGGGTAAGCTATCGCGGGCTGTCGCGAGAGTTCCAGGAATCTTCATCGGCTATATTTATCACCTTTGGCCTGGCTTTTTTGATTGTATTTCTGGTGTTGGCTGCGCAGTTTGAAAGTTGGATCCATCCGCTGATTATTATGTTGTCGGTGCCGCTGTCGATTACCGGTGCACTCATGGCCCTGTGGTGGACCGGAATCAGCCTGAACATTTACAGCCAGATTGGCATTATTATGCTGCTGGGATTAATGGCGAAAAACGGCATTTTGATTGTTGAATTTGCCAATCAGCTGCGGGATCAGGGCTACTCGGTACGCGACGCCATTGTGGAAGGCTCCGTGTTGCGTTTCCGCCCGGTACTGATGACCACCATCTCTACGGTGTTTGGTGCTGTTCCTCTGGTACTGGCAACCGGTGCTGGCGCTGAAAGCCGTGCCGCTATTGGTGTGGTCATACTGGGGGGGCTGGTGTTTGCCACCAGCATGACGCTGTTTATTGTGCCGGTGCTGTACAATTTGCTGGCGCGTTTTGCCAGCTCTGCCAACACTGTTGAGCGAAAGCTGGAAGCGCTCAGTGAGCAGTCTTAACACCAACCCCAAAACCAGTTCGAGCCAATTTCAGCTATTGCGCCAGCGGCGATTTTTGCCGTTCTACCTGACCCAGTTCAGCGGCGCTTTTAACGACAACCTTTACAAGAACGCGCTCTTGCTGCTGATCACCTTTACCACCGTAGGCTGGGCCGGCCTGCCGGTGGACCTGGTGGTCAATTTGGCTGCGTTTTTGTTTATTGTGCCTTATTTTCTGTTTTCCGGGCTGGCCGGCCAGTTGGCAGACCGCCACGAAAAAGCCCGTATTATTCGTTGGGTGAAAGCCGCAGAAATTGCCATCATGACCTTGGCCGCGTTAGCGCTATGGCAAGGTTGGTACGGCGTGCTGCTGTGCCTGCTGTTTTTGATGGGCACCCAGTCCGCCTTTTTTGGCCCGGTCAAGTACTCCATTTTACCCCAGGTGCTGAAGCCCAGCGAGCTGGTGGGTGGTAATGGTCTGGTGAGTGGCGGCACATTCGTGGCCATACTGCTGGGCACCATTGCCGCCGGTGTACTGGCCAGTTTGCCCCTGGCAACTCCGCTGATAGCGTTTGCCGTAGTTATTATGGCGCTATTGGGTTACTTGAGTGCGCGCCAAATACCCGCTACGGCCGCGCCCGAACTACCGAAATCAATGAGCCCCATGCGCTGGCAGCCCCTGCGGGAAAGTTGGCGTTTGATGGCAGTGGCCGCCGAACAGCGCCCGGTGTTGCTGGCGATATTGGCGATTTCCTGGTTCTGGTTTTTGGGCGCAGCCTATCTAACCCAGTTCCCAAATTTTGCGCGGTTGCATCTGCAGGGCGATGAAACCGTTGTGACCTTATTGCTGTCGCTGTTTATTGTCGGAATTGCCAGTGGCTCGGTGCTGTGTGAACGGCTAACCCGACACAGTATCAGCCTGGCGCCCGTGCCCTGGGGTGCCTTGGGTTTAACCTTACCGGGTATCGATCTGTTTTTTGCACTGCCGGCCAGTGCCGCGCCAACCACTTGGTGGTTGTTACTGAGTCAACCTGAGTACTGGAGACTGCTGGTTGATCTGGTGTTGATTGGCGCCGCCGGCGGACTCTTTATTGTGCCTTTGTACGCTTATATTCAGAGTGCCACCGAAGCCCATAAACGCGCCCGCATTATCGCTGCGCTGAACGTCATCAATTCGTTGTTTATGGTAGTCAGTGCGCTGGCGGGTATGCTTCTGCTGGGAATTGCCGGTTTGAGTATTCCATTGTTTTTGTTGGTCTTGTCTGTGGTGAATCTGCTGGTACTGCCGCTGGTGTTACGGATTCGCCGCTACAAAGGGCAGGAATCAACCGTCAGCCATGTGGATAAATAAGTGAACAAGCTGCGGGCGGCAATTGAATTTATTTTTTTAAATCGATACAAAACATAATGTTATGCTGTTAATAAGGGTATTTAACAAACGCGCCGATCTGTGGATAACTTTATCGAGACGAACTTGAACAAAGGATGACAAGCGGTTGAAATCTAGTTAATTTCACAGCCATTGCTGAGAAATTTAAGAAATTCTGTTCAAGGCTGCCTTGGCTGGTTAAAATTTGCACATCCTGACTGCAATCTGGTCGCCGAGGCGTTATACTCGCCGCCCGGTTTTTTACCCGATTCTGTTTCCGTTGTCTGAGGTGATTTGTGGATTTTCCGACCCGTTTCGATGTAATTGTTATTGGTGGTGGCCATGCGGGCACCGAAGCCGCGCTGGCAGCAGCGCGTATGGGTTCAAAAACCCTGTTGCTGACCCACAACATTGAAACGTTGGGGCAGATGTCCTGTAACCCTGCCATTGGCGGTATTGGTAAAAGCCATCTGGTAAAAGAGATCGACGCCTTGGGCGGCGCTATGGCCCGTGCCACCGACAGGGCTGGTATCCAGTTTCGCGTGTTGAATGGCCGCAAGGGACCCGCCGTGCGCGCTACCCGGGCCCAAACCGACCGCATTCTGTACAAGGCGGCCATCCGCGAAATACTGGAAAACCAGCCTAATTTGACTCTGTTCCAGCAGTCCGCCGATGACCTGATTGTAGAGAACGAGCGTGTAACCGGCGTAGTCACTCAGACCGGCATCCGTTTCTTGAGCAAGACAGTGGTGTTGACCACCGGTACGTTTTTGGGCGGCATCATACACATTGGTATGAAAAATCACGCCGGTGGCCGTGCTGGCGATGCTCCGGCCAATTCGTTGGCCGAGCGCCTGCGGGAGCTACCGTTTAACGTTGGCCGGTTGAAAACCGGCACGCCGCCGCGCATTGACGCCCGCAGCGTAGATTTTTCAGTGATGCAGCAGCAGTGGGGCGATGACCCATCGCCAGTAATGTCGTTTATGGGTTCTCGCGATGAACACCCACGGCAAGTTTGCTGTTATATCACCCGTACCACCGAAGAAACCCACGACATAATCCGCAGCGGCTTTGATCGCTCACCGATGTTCACCGGCAATATTGGCGGTGTTGGCCCACGTTACTGCCCGTCTTTAGAAGATAAAGTAAGCCGGTTTGCCGACAAGAGTTCGCACCAGATTTTTGTCGAGCCTGAAGGCTTGACCACACACGAGCTTTATCCCAACGGCATTTCCACCAGCTTGCCGTTTGATATCCAGGTTAGGGCAGTGCAGTCAATTCCGGGCTTTGAAAACGCCCACATCATGCGCCCGGGCTACGCCATCGAGTACGATTATCTGAATCCGCAGGATTTACGCCATACCCTGGAAACCAAGTTCATTCAGGGCCTGTATTTTGCTGGCCAGATTAACGGCACCACCGGTTACGAAGAAGCGGCTGCCCAGGGACTGCTGGCGGGCATCAACGCTGCTCGGCAGGCGCAGGAAAAAGACGCCTGGTACCCCCGCCGTGATGAGGCCTACATTGGTGTGCTGGTAGACGATCTGATCACCATGGGTACTTCGGAGCCCTATCGTATGTTCACCAGCCGCGCTGAATACCGGCTGATTTTGCGCGAAGACAACGCCGACCTGCGCCTGACCGACAGCGGCCGCGAACTGGGCCTAGTAGACGACGAGCGCTGGGGTAAATTCAACGCCAAGCGCGATGCCATCGGCACCGAACGCACCCGCCTGGAAGGCACTCGCGTGCATCCGAACACCGCGGCAGGTGAGCGTGCCAATCAGTTCCTGAAACAGCCCTTAGGCCGTGACCACACATTGGCCGAGCTGCTGCGGCGCCCGGAAATCGTGTACGCTCATATTGCCGATATTGCACAATATCGTGCCGATGACGCCGTAGTGGCTGATCAGGTTGAAATTGAGATTAAGTACGAAGGCTATATTTCGCGCCAGGCCGACGAGATAGAGCGCCTGCGCAAAAATGAGAACACTGCGCTACCAGTTGATTTGGATTATGGCATAATTGGTGGATTGTCCAATGAAATCAAGCAGAAGCTAGGAGCCGTTCGGCCTGAAACCGTAGCCCAGGCATCCCGGGTTCAAGGTGTTACACCGGCCGCCATTAGCCAGATTCTGGTGCATATGAAAAAGCGCGACTTGTTGCGCAAGCAGAGCGCGTAAATGGCACAGAATCCGATATGGCAGCGTCAGCTCGACGAAGGCCTGGCGCAAATGGAAATCAAGCTCGACGCCAGCCAACAGCGACAGTTGCTGGCATTTTTGGCGTTGCTGGCTAAATGGAATAAGGCCTTCAACCTGACCGCCGTGCGTGATGAGCGCGAGATGGTGTCGCGTCAACTGCTGGACAGCCTAAGCATTTTGCCGTTTGTAACTACCCACCATCTGCTGGATGCCGGTGCTGGTGGCGGTTTGCCGGGAATTCCGCTGGCCATTGCCCTGCCAGGCACGCACTTTACCCTGCTGGACAGTAACGGTAAGAAGACCCGCTTCCTGAAGCAGTGTGTGCTGGAGTTGGGATTGCGCAACTTGGACGTTATTCACAGTCGCGCCGAGGCGTACCAGCCCAGTGAGCTGTTTACCCAGATCAGCAGCCGTGCATTTACCGCGCTGGACAACCAGGTGAGCTGGTGCGACCACCTGCTGGCAGGTAACGGTGAGTTTATTGCCATGAAAGGCCAGTATCCCGATGATGAGGTGGCTGCCCTTGGCCGTGGCTGGCAGGTAAACTCTAGTCATAGGCTGGCAGTACCTGGCGTAGAGGGTGAGCGTAACGTGCTGATTATTGGCCGCAACGAGCACCCACACTGAGGAATTCAGCAGCGCTGATCCTCTGACAGACAACCCATTCAGACACAGGAGGCAGGCGATGGCGCGCGTGATTGCAGTGACCAATCAGAAAGGCGGTGTGGGTAAAACCACCACCTGCGTCAACCTTGCCGCATCTCTGGCAGCGACCAAACGCCGGGTGCTGCTGGTAGACATGGACCCCCAGGGCAATGCCACCATGGGCAGCGGCATTGATAAAAACGCTCTGCAACTCTCTGGTTATGATTTGCTCACCAAGCGTGCCAGCGCCAGTGAGATTATCATTTATAACGAGATGGGGGGTTACGACATCATGCCGGGTAACGGTGATTTGACCGCAGCTGAAGTGGAGCTGATGACGGAAATCGGCCGTGAGCATCGTTTGCGTCAAGCTCTGAACCCGCTTCGTGACAACTACGATTATGTGTTGATTGATTGCCCCCCATCGCTGAACCTGCTGACGGTGAACGCGCTGTCGTTCGCCGATTCCATTCTGATTCCGATGCAATGTGAGTATTACGCGTTGGAAGGCCTGGCAGCGCTCATGAACACGGTTCAGCAGATTCAGGAAACGGTAAATCCCAATCTGCAGGTTGAGGGCATTCTGCGTACGATGTACGACCCCCGCAGCAGTTTGACGCGGGATGTGTCCGGCCAGCTCACCGAGTTTTTTGGCGACAAAGTATACCGCGTCGTCATTCCCCGTAACGTGCGTCTGGCCGAAGCACCCAGCCACGGCATGCCCGCTTTGAAGTACGACAAAGCCTCGAAAGGCGCTATTGCCTATCTGGCGCTGGCGGGTGAAATGGTTCGCCGGCACGGAGCAAAGAAAGCATCTGACGCGGTTGCGGTGTAAGATGCCGCCAACGCAAAAACCAATTTAATGGACATTAACGGAAACATTGGCTGACACCATGGCGGCGAAAAAACGAGGACTTGGGGAGCGCGGGCTAGGAGCCCTATTAGCGAATTCCCGCGTAAATCTGGAGCAGACACCGGCCAGCCAGGACGGCGAGTTGCGGGATATTGCTCTGGATTTGATTCAGCGTGGCCGTTATCAGCCGCGCCGCGACATGGACCCGGCAGCCTTGCAAGAGCTGGCCGACTCCATTCGCCAGCAAGGCGTGATGCAACCCGTTGTGGTACGCCCTCTGGCCGCCGAACGCTTTGAACTGATCGCTGGTGAGCGCCGTTGGCGCGCCGCCCAGATAGCCGGCCTGGACTCGATACCGGCTATTATTCGGGACGTATCAGACGAAGCGGCCATCGCTATGGCCCTGATCGAGAACATTCAGCGCGAAAACCTGAACCCCATCGAAGAAGCGTTTGCCCTTCAACGTCTACAAGACGAATTCGGGCTGACTCAGGCTCAAGTGGCCGAAGCGGTGGGCAAGTCACGTACCACCATCACCAACTTGCTGCGCCTGATTGGCTTAACCGAAGATGTGCGGCTGATGCTGGAACACGGCGATCTTGAAATGGGCCATGGCCGCGCCATGTTAACTCTTGCGCCAGAGCAGCAAATGCAGGTAGCGCGGCAGGTAGTGGCGCGTTCACTATCGGTGCGCCAAACCGAAGCTCTGGTCCGCCAGTTGCAGCAGGACAAACCCGATAACGGAAAAGCGGCCAAGCCCAAGGTGGACGCAAATATCCGGGCTCTGCAGGACGATCTGGCCGAGCGTCTGGGCGCTCGAGTGGCGATTAATCACGGCCAGCGTGGCAAGGGGAAACTGGTTATCGAATACAGCTCATTGGACGAATTAGACGGAATTTTGGGCCATATCAAGTAGATTGAAAATAAAAAAGAGCTTTGGCCAAATGACGAAGAAACACCAGATGTCGTGACTTTTTCCAGAGACAGCCACACATTGTGTGATAAATGCGGGTTTCCGGTGGTGCTCTGATGAATTTTTAGCCAGGTTTCGCTCAGAGTTTAGTTGAACAACAGCTGCTTAAATCATATAATTTTGCGCGTTTGGAATGATGGCGGTGATATGAAATCTCGGCAATCTCGAATCACCTATGTTCCATTAGCTCGTTGGCTGGCCATAGAGTTAACAGGTCTGATCATAATCAGCCTGTTGTGGTCACTACACAGTGTTTTGGCTGGTTATTCCGCATTCATCGGCGGTCTCATTTTTATAGTGCCAAACGCCTGGTTTGTTCATCGGGTGTATCGTTATCAGGGCGCCCGTCACGCGCGCCTTATGGTGGGAAATTTGTTCCGGGCGGAATCCACCAAAATCGCCCTTACCGCTGTTTCTTTCGCGGGTGTTTTCACTTTAATGGAGCCGGTATACGTGCCGGCTCTATTATTCACTTTTGCTGTGATGGTTGTAGCGGGCGGCGCATTACGCTGGCTGATACGGCCGCAACCACGGCGATGACTGGACGAGAGCAGAATGGCTGATACCCCAGTAGAGTATATCAAGCACCACCTACAGCATCTGACTTACGGCAAGCTCGACGCAGGTTATGAGCGTTTCGACGGCAGCGTAATGAATGAAACCAGCTGGACACTTGCGCGTACGGCGCAAGAAGCCTCTGACATGGGTTTCATGGCTGTCCACGTGGACACCATGGGCTGGTCTATTGCAATGGGCGTATTGTTTCTGGGCCTGTTCCGCTTTGTTGCCAGTCGCGCTACAACCGGCGTGCCAGGTGCCCTGCAGAACCTGGTCGAAGTGACCGTTGAATTTATAGAAGGCCTGGTTCGCGACGGTTTTCACGCTCGCAACCCGGTAATTGCGCCACTTGCGATGACTATTTTCGTGTGGATTTTGCTGATGAATGTGCTCAAGCTGATCCCGGTTGACTACATTCCGACGCTGGCCAAGTTCATGGGCCTCGAATACTTCAAAATTGTTCCGACGGCGGATCCCAACGCTACTTTTGGCATATCCATTGGCGTATTTATACTGATCATCTTCTACAGCTTGAAGGTTAAAGGTATAAAGGGCTTCGCCAAAGAACTGGGTATGCAGCCGTTCAACCATTGGGCGCTGATTCCGGTGAACCTGGTGCTGGAAATTCTGGTACTGATTGTGAAGCCTATTAGTTTGGCGTTACGTTTGTTCGGTAATATGTATGCTGGTGAGGTTGTATTTATTCTGATTGCGCTGCTTCCGTTTTGGGCGCAGTGGACACTGAACGTGCCCTGGGCCATTTTCCATATATTGGTTATTCCGCTGCAGGCGTTTATTTTCACGATGTTGACCATAGTCTATCTTGCATCGGCACACGAAGATCACTGATTTACCCGTTAAAAAGCAAACCCTTAACTATCTGAAAAACTGAGGAGTTCTCAATGGAAATGGTATTTATTGCAGCAGCGATTATCATCGGTATGGGCGCACTGGCCACCGGTATCGGCTTTGGTATTCTTGGCGGAAAACTGCTTGAAGCTACAGCTCGTCAGCCAGAAATGGCTAACCAACTGCAAGTCAAAACCTTCATCATGGCTGGTCTGTTGGACGCCGTTCCAATGATCGGTGTTGGTATCGCGATGTACCTGATCTTCGTTGTTGCTGGCTAAACATAGCCTGAAGATGCGGGCGCAATTCTGAACTTTAGAGCCAAGCGCCCGGTTTTTGGTTTCCAGCACGCAACGAATAGCAAGAGGTATATTGCCGTGAATATAAACCTTACGTTAATAGGGCAATCGATTGCCTTCGCTATTTTCGTCTGGTTCTGCGTGAAGTATGTGTGGCCGCCGATTACGGCAGCCATGGCAGCGCGCCAGAAGAAGATTGCTGATGGTCTTTCTGCTGCTGACCGGGCTTCGCTAGATCTTGAGCTTGCTCAAGAAAAAGCCGCCCAGCAAATGCAACAAGCCAAAGAAGAAGCTGCCGTTCTTATCGATCAGGCCAATAAGCGCGCCGCCCAGATTGTGGAAGCATCCAAAGGTGATGCCCGCAAAGAAGGTGAAAAGCTCATTGAGCAAGCCCGGGCGGAAATTCAGCAGGAGCGTGTTCAGACTCGCGACGCATTGAGAGCAGAAGTGGCAGCACTTGCCATTGCCGGTGCCGAGAAGATTCTAGAAACGTCTGTCGATGCTAAAGCTCACAGCGACATGCTGAACAAGCTGGCAGCACAACTCTAAGCGAGGGACCCATGGCAGAACCGATAACGTTAGCCCGGCCCTACGCGAAAGCCGTTTTTGAAGCCGCTAAAGAACATGACGCCGTCGATTCCTGGGATCAGGCGCTGGCTTTTGTAGGTCTTCTGGCGGCTAACAAAGCTGTGAAGAACATTCTGGCCAATCCTGGCCTGTCTGAGCAACGCAAGGCAGAGCTGTTTTTCGAAACCGCTGAAAAACAGCTGCCTGAAGCACTCAGAAACTTCCTGTTGATTCTTGCTGAAAACAAGCGCCTGGCGCTGCTGCCGGAAATTTCGACCATGTTTGCTTTTTACCGTGCGGAACTTGAGCGTACGGTGAATATGAAAGTCAGCACGGCGTACGAAATGACACCTGAAGAGCAGCAACATTTGGCAGAAGCATTGTCCAGAAAACTGGAGCGTAAAGTCGCCTTGGAAACCGCCGTTGATCGCTCATTGATTGGCGGCGTGGTGGTAAATTCCGGTGATCTGGTTATTGACGCGTCAGTCCGTGGCAAGCTCGCAAAAATGGCCAAAGCACTGGGCTCCTGATTTCAGCAAAAGGTTTGAGGACAAAGGCATGCAGCAACTGAATCCATCCGAGATCAGTGACATCATTAAAAAGAGAATCGACAAGCTCGATATCTCTTCTGAAGCAAAAAACGAAGGCACCATTCTGTCTGTTGCAGACGGTATTGTGCTGATTCACGGCCTGGCGGATGTTATGTCGGGCGAGATGATTGAATTCGCTAACGGCACTTATGGTATTGCTTTGAACCTCGAGCGCGACTCTGTCGGCGCCGTGGTATTGGGCGAATACGAAGACCTGGCCGAAGGCCAGAAAGTTCGTTGCACCGGTCGTATTCTTGAAGTCCCTGTTGGCCCGGAACTGTTGGGCCGCGTCGTTGACGGTTTGGGCAATCCGATTGATGGCAAGGGCGAGCTGGGTACCAGCCTGACCGATGCGGTTGAAAAGGTCGCACCGGGCGTTATCGAACGTCAGTCGGTTGACCAGCCGATTCAAACCGGTATGAAAGCGATCGATACCATGGTTCCAGTTGGCCGTGGCCAGCGTGAGCTAATCATCGGTGACCGCCAGATTGGTAAGACCGCTGTCGCCATCGACGCGATCATCAACCAGAAGAATTCTGGTATTAAGTGCATCTACGTTGCTATCGGTCAGAAGCAGTCGTCGATCGCTGCGATCGTTCGTAAACTCGAAGAGCACGGCGCGATGGATCACACCATCGTGGTCGCTGCAGGCGCTGCGGATCCGGCAGCCATGCAGTTTCTGGCACCGTATTCCGGCACCACCATGGGTGAATACTTCCGTGACCGTGGCCAAGACGCGCTGATTGTGTACGACGACCTTTCGAAACAGGCTGTTGCTTACCGTCAGATTTCTCTGCTGCTGCGTCGTCCGCCAGGCCGTGAAGCCTATCCGGGTGACGTGTTCTATTTGCATTCCCGTCTGCTGGAGCGTTCCTCCCGTGTGAATGCGGACTACGTTGAAAAGTTCACCAACGGTGAAGTGAAAGGTAAAACCGGTTCTTTAACCGCGCTGCCAATCATCGAAACCCAGGCAGGCGACGTGTCGGCCTTCGTACCGACCAACGTAATCTCCATCACGGATGGCCAGATCTTCCTTGAGACCAACCTGTTTAATTCCGGCATCCGTCCGGCGATGAACGCGGGTATTTCGGTATCGCGGGTAGGTGGTGCAGCTCAAACCAAGATCATGAAGAAACTGGGCGGTAACATCCGTCTGGCTTTGGCTCAGTACCGTGAACTGGCAGCTTTCGCCCAGTTCGCCTCGGATCTGGACGAAGCCACCCGTAAACAGCTTGAGCACGGTCAGCGCGTTACCGAATTGATGAAGCAGAACCAGTACAGCCCGATGTCTGTGGCTGAAATGGGAACCGTTCTGTATGCCGCCAACGAAGGCTTCCTTGATGACATAGATGTCACCAAAGTGGTCGAGTTTGAAGCACAGTTGTTGGACTGGATGCGTGCCGAGCAAAAAGACCTGCTTGAGAAAATCGGCGCTGCCGGCAACTACAATGACGATGTTGCCGCTGGCCTGAAAGCTGCGCTGGAAAAATTCAAGACCACTCAAACCTGGTAACAGCGGCGGCCCGCTGCGGCGGGCCTGTTGGTCCAAATGAGTGTCTAACTTGAAAGGGCAGTGACCTATGGCCATCGGAAAAGAAATACGTAATCAGATCGGCAGCATCAAGAGCACGCAAAAAATCACCAGCGCCATGGAAATGGTGGCGGCGAGTAAAATGCGCAAAGCTCAGGAACGCATGCGGGCAACTCGGCCTTATGCGGAAAAGATGCGCCAGGTAATTGGACACATTGCTAAGTCCAACAAAGATTATCGGCATCCGTTCATGCTAGAGCGTGAGGTGAAACGTGTAGGCTACATCGTTATCTCCTCTGATCGCGGCTTGTGCGGCGGTTTGAACTCTAACGCATTCAAACTGCTGGTACGCGAAATGCGCGACTGGAAAAATAAAGACGTTGCGATTGATCTCTGCGCCATCGGGCAGAAGGGCGCTTCATTTTTCCGCAGCTACGGCGGTAACGTGGTTGCAGCGCTAACGCACATCGGTGACGACCCCAGCGCGGAATCTCTGGTCGGTAACGTCAAGGTAATGCTGGATTCTTTCCGGGACGGCAAGATTGACCGGTTGTACCTGGTTAGCAACGAATTCGTCAACACCATGACGCAAATGCCGAAAGCACAGCAACTGCTGCCGCTGCCGGAGGGCAAAGAAGAAGACATCGGTCACCAGTGGGATTACCTCTACGAGCCGGATTCGCGTCCGATTCTGGACGGGCTACTGCCACGTTATATTGAGTCCCAGGTTTATCAGGGCGTGGTAGAGAATCTGGCCTGCGAACAGGCTTCCAGGATGATTGCCATGAAGAGTGCTACCGATAACGCCGGTGACATTATTAAAGACCTGCAGTTGGTATATAACAAAGCTCGTCAGGCAGCCATCACGCAAGAGATTTCGGAAATTGTGAGCGGCGCGGCATCGGTCTGATCCGCCACAATCCTACTGGTATTATTGACTATGAAGATAACGAGGAACCGAGCATGAGTAGCGGACACATCGTTCAGATCATTGGCGCGGTTATCGACGTGGAATTCCCACGTGATGCCGTACCCGGCATTTACGACGCACTGTTGCTTGAAGGCGGCGAAACAACTCTGGAAGTTCAGCAGCAGCTGGGCGACGGCGTTGTACGTACCATCGCGATGGGCAGCACCGAAGGCCTAAGGCGCGGCCTGAAGGCAGACAATACACACAAGCCGATCTCTGTACCCGTGGGCACCCAGACTCTGGGCCGCATCATGGACGTTCTGGGTCGTCCTATCGACGAGGCAGGCCCGATCGGCGAGGAAGAGCGTTGGGCTATCCACCGCAAAGCACCCGGCTATGCAGACCAGGCGGCTTCTGCCGACTTGCTCGAAACCGGCATCAAGGTTATCGACCTGATCTGCCCGTTCGCCAAGGGCGGTAAAGTGGGCCTGTTCGGCGGCGCCGGCGTAGGCAAAACCGTTAACATGATGGAGCTGATCAACAACATCGCGAAAGAGCACTCCGGTCTCTCCGTATTCGCCGGTGTTGGTGAGCGGACTCGTGAAGGTAACGACTTCTACTACGAAATGAAGGACTCCAACGTTCTTGATAAAGTAGCGATGGTCTATGGCCAGATGAACGAGCCCCCGGGGAACCGTTTGCGTGTGGCCCTTACCGGTCTGACCATTGCGGAGAAGTTCCGTGACGAAGGTCGCGACGTGTTGTTTTTCGTTGACAACATCTACCGTTACACCTTGGCCGGTACCGAAGTGTCTGCACTGCTGGGCCGTATGCCTTCCGCAGTAGGCTATCAGCCCACGCTGGCCCAGGAAATGGGTGAGTTGCAGGAGCGTATTACCTCCACTAAAAACGGTTCTATTACGTCCATTCAGGCGGTATACGTACCGGCGGATGACTTGACCGACCCGTCACCAGCCACCACCTTTTCCCACCTTGACGCTACCGTGGTACTGAGCCGTGACATCGCTTCCAAGGGTATTTACCCGGCGATCGACCCGCTTGACTCTACGTCGCGCCAGCTGGATCCGTTGGTGATTGGCGAGCAGCATTACGCGGTTGCCCGTGGTGTGCAGAACGTTCTGCAGCGCTACAAGGAATTGAAAGACATTATCGCCATTCTGGGCATGGACGAGCTGTCAGAAGATGACAAGCAGATCGTATCCCGCGCCCGTAAGATTGAGCGATTTCTGTCTCAGCCGTTCCATGTTGCTGAAGTATTTACCGGTTCACCCGGCAAGTACGTGTCTCTGAAAGAGACTATCAGCAGCTTTGAAGGCATCCTCAACGGCGACTATGATGATATGCCTGAACAGGCGTTCTACATGGTCGGCACCATGGACGAAGCCGTCGAAAAAGCGAAGGCCATGAAAGCGAAAGAAGCTAAGTAATCCTCTTTCAATTTCTGACCCAAGAGGCTTAGATAATGGCTATGACTGTACATTGCGACGTCGTAAGCGCTGAAAAGAAGATTTACTCCGGCTTGGTAGAGATGTTGATCGCTACCGGTACCGAGGGTGAATTGGGCATTCAGTTCGGCCATGCTCCGCTGCTGTCTGCGCTCAAACCGGGCGCTGTGCGGATCATCAAGCAAGGTGGTGAAGAAGAAATTCTGTATGTGTCCGGGGGCTACCTGGAAGTACAGCCAAATCTTGTCACCCTGATGGCCGACACCGCGGTGCGCGCGAAAGACGTCGACGAGGCCGCAGCATTGCAGGCCCAGAAAGACGCCGAAGCGGCACTGGCTAATAAAACCGGCGAGTTCGAGTATTACCGTGCTGCAGCAGAGCTGGCAGAAGCCGCCGCTCAGCTTCGCACATTGTCAAAACTGCGTAAGAACGTTCGTTAACAGCGTTCGGCAGGGCTCGCCCTGAACAAGCCGCATCCCGGCGTGGGTAGCGGGTGTTGTGTCACCATATAGGGTGAGTGCAATGCCGGCACCCACTGCAAGGATGCGGCTTTTTTATTATCTGTATTACCCTTGAACAGAGTCTGACTAAAAAGGATGAGTTACCCCATGTCTCCGCTGCACGTTGTTATTCTGGCCGCAGGCCAGGGCTCACGGATGAAATCGTCGCTGCCAAAGGTACTGCACAAGGTTGCCGGGCGATCCATGTTGCACCACGTGATTGCAACTGCCCAAACCTTGGGCGCAGCGGGGATTCACGGGGTGATTGGCCATGGTGCTGAGCAGGTAAAAGCCGCCTCTGCTGACCATAAGGTCAGCTGGGTGATGCAGAACCAGCAGCTGGGGACTGGTCATGCCGTTGCCCAGGCACTGCCAGAGTTACCGGACGATGCGCGGGTGCTGGTACTTTATGGCGACGTACCACTGACCACCGCAGCCACCTTGCAGGGGCTGGTTCAAAATCTGGATGAAAACACCCTGGGGCTGCTGACAGTAACGCTGGATAACCCCCAGGGCTACGGCCGTATTCTGCGCGACAGTGCCGGCCAGGTAACAGCCATCGTGGAACAAAAAGACGCCAGTGCGGAACAGCTGGCGATTTGCGAAGTGAACACCGGCATCCTTGCTGTCAGTGCTCGCCATCTCAAAACCTGGTTGCCACAGCTTTCTAGTAGCAACGCCCAGGGTGAATACTACCTGACTGATATCATCGCCATGGCCGTGCAGGCGGGTATGACGGTCAACGTTGCTCAACCGAGCAATGCGTTTGAAGTACAAGGCGTGAATAACCGCGTGCAGCTGGCTGAACTTGAGCGCTGGTATCAAAGCCGTGAAGCCAAACGCCTGATGGCAGAAGGAGCCACTTTGGCTGATCCGGCGCGGGTAGACGTGCGTGGTGAGCTCAGCATTGGCAATGACGTGCTGATTGACGTCAACGTGGTGTTCGTTGGCAAGGTAACCTTGGGCAGCCACGTGTCTATTGGCCCAGGCTGTGTGATTACCGATGCGACCATAGCCGATGGCGCGCAGATCCACGCCCACAGCGTGATTGAGCAAGCCAGCGTGGGTGAAAACGCCCAAGTTGGACCCTTTGCGCGCTTGCGGCCCGGTACACAGTTAGCGGCCAACACCAAAGTGGGTAATTTTGTCGAAATTAAAAAAACCATTTTGGGTGAAGGCAGCAAAATTAACCACCTGAGCTACATCGGCGATGCTACGCTGGGTGCCGGCGTGAATGTCGGTGCAGGCACCATCACCTGCAACTATGATGGTGTGAACAAGTTTCAGACGGTGTTGGGCGATGGCGTGTTTATCGGCTCCAACAGTTCGTTGGTAGCACCCGTTACTATTGGTAATGGTGCTACCGTTGGTGCAGGCTCAATCATAACCAAAGATGTTGCAGATCAAGAACTGGCAGTTGCCCGCGGGCGCCAGCGCAATATATCCGGTTGGCAAAAGCCTGAAAAACACTGATCACGACATTTTTTTACAGTGTTTCCATAAATTTCTTTACTGTTTTCACGACTATCTTTTACTACGAACAGGACAAACAGCATGTGTGGCATTGTAGGTGCGGTTTCAGCACGGGATGTTCAAGGCATACTCCTCGAGGGGCTGCGTCGCCTTGAATACCGCGGTTACGATTCAGCGGGTATGGCCGTAATTGACTCCGCAGCACAGGTACACCGCGCCCGCGAAGTGGGCAAAGTGGCGGCTCTGGCTGATGCGGTAGCTGCAAATCCTCCGGTTGGGCCTGTTGGCATCGCCCACACGCGCTGGGCCACCCACGGTGCGCCCACGCAGATGAACGCCCACCCTCACATGTCTGGCGACCGCCTTGCCATCGTGCACAACGGCATTATTGAAAACTATCAGCAGCTGCGCGACGAACTGAAAGTCGAAGGCTATGAATTCACCTCGGAAACCGACACCGAAGTGGTCGCCCACCTCATCGAGAAAAACTACCGCACCACCGGCGATCTGTACCGGGCGGTCAGCCAGGCGATCAGGCACCTGCGCGGCGCTTACGCCCTGGCGGTGATACACGCGGACGAGCCGGACCACATGGTGGTATGCCGCGAAGGCAGCCCACTGGTCATCGGTGTAGGCATTGGCGAGAACTTCATTGCCTCTGACCAGCTTGCGCTGCTGCCAGTAACCGACCGCTTCATGTTTCTGGAAGAAGGCGATATGGCCGACATCCGCCGCGACCGTATGGAAATTCGCGACCGCGATGGTCACGTTGTGGACCGGCCTGTTAATCGCTTTGAACACAGCAGTGATTCTGCCGAAAAAGGCGCGTATCGCCACTTCATGTTAAAGGAAATCTTCGAGCAGCCGCGGGTAATCAAAGCCACTATGGAAGGCCGGGTGACCGCCAAAAGGGTTCTGGAACAGGCGCTTGGCACCTCCGCCGAAGACCTGCTCGAAAATGTGCGCCACGTGCAGATTATTGCCTGTGGCACCAGTTATCACGCCGGCATGGTAGCCCGTTACTGGATTGAAGACCTGGCCGGCGTGCCCTGTTCAGTGGAAGTGGCTTCCGAATTTCGCTATCGCAAGCACGTGATTCAGCCTGATACCCTGTTTCTGTGCATTTCCCAGTCTGGTGAGACCGCCGACACCCTGGCCGCCCTGCGCCAGGCTAAAAAAGCCGGTTTCCGCGCAGCTTTGGCTATTTGTAACGTGCCAGGCAGTTCGCTGGTACGCGAATCCGATTTGGTGATGATGACCCAGGCCGGTCCGGAAATCGGTGTGGCCTCCACCAAAGCTTTTACTACCCAGTTGACTGCGCTGCTGATTTTCACTCTGGCGCTGGCGCGTCACAACGGCTTAAGCGAAAAGCGCGAAGCCGAAATCGTAGAAGCGCTTCATAAGGTGCCGGGGCAGGTTGAACAGGTTCTGGCCTTAGACGGCGCCATCGCTGAGATGTCTGGCGCCTTTCTGGACAAAGTCCACAGCCTTTTTCTGGGCCGTGGCTCCCTGTTCCCGGTGGCGCTGGAGGGCGCGCTAAAATTAAAAGAAATTTCCTACATACACGCCGAAGCCTATCCGGCTGGCGAGCTCAAGCACGGCCCGCTGGCGCTGGTCGACAGCGACATGCCGGTTGTCACTGTAGCGCCAAACAATGGGCTGCTGGAAAAGCTCAAGTCCAACCTTGAGGAAGTTCGCGCCCGCGGCGGTGAGCTGTTTGTATTCGCAGACGCCCAAGCCAACGTGAAGGCGGAAGAAGGCCTGCACGTGTTGTCACTGCCTTCGGTACACGAGATTACCGCGCCCATCGTTTACACCGTGCCTTTGCAGTTGCTGTCGTATCACGTTGCCGTGCTTAAAGGCACGGATGTTGACCAGCCTCGCAATTTGGCGAAGAGCGTGACGGTAGAATGATCTGGATTGGCGTTAGCGGTGATTTGTCAGAGTATAATGGACACCTCCATGATCAAGCGCATGAAAGAGCTTAAGGATGAGAACCGGCGGCTGAAGAAGATGTATGCCGAAGAACGGCTCAAAGCTGTGTTGCGCAAGGAGGCTCTTGAGGGAAAGTGGTAAAGCCATCTCTCCGCCGCGAGATGGCGCAAAAAGCCGTTACCACTGCTCGTTGTAGCATTCGCAAAGCCAGCGAGGCCTTTAGTGTCAGTGAGTTCTGCCCGACCTACAAGGCTAAGCTCTCCAGTGAAAATGCCGAGATCGCGGATCTTTTGGTACGATTAACCCATAACCAGCGAAACTGGAATTTGGTCTGTGCCTTCTGTATTTGCGCAACGTGAAGGGTCACCCCTAGAACCACAAGCGTGTTGCCCGGGCCCTGGATCAGATCATCGAGTGGCGGGGAAAGCCCAGCCAGATCCGCTGTGACAATGGCCCGGAATACATCAGTGCGACACACGAAGTTTGACGATCAATCGGAGTTGTGCAATAAACTTGGAAAACTCTGTCAGATGTCCCATCTTGATGGGGCTATACGAAAAATAAAGAGGCCGGGCATTGCCCGGCCTCTTTATTTTGTCTTGTACACCGCTCTTCGGTAAAAGCTGTGTCGCCCTTAGAAGACTGTTTAAAACTTCACGCGCAAACCGGCCAGGATGCCCATGTTGGTGTTATCTTCGTCAGTATCAGCCACTTCGACTAAAACACTGACGTTTTTCTGTGCCGGGAACTTATAGGTAACGTTGGCGTACCAAGCGGTCACGTCTTCGCTTCCATCTTCTTCCTGGTTCTGCATACCGATAGCAACACCGGTTGTGCTGGTAACGTCAAATGATGCAGCCACGTTATACAGGGTTGTTTCCAAGTCAGTGTTGCTGTCATCCGTTGCGCTGTAGTCAGCGCCCACATTCGCTAGGCCGAAATCATAGGAAACACTAACACCGAAGGTATCAAGGGACTCTTGCAAAAGGGGGGTGTGCTGCTGGTACGCGGCTGCCAGTGTCAGGCCCGCCACTTTGGTGGAGGCAAACAAGTCGAAAAATTCTCCAGTGATACCGCCTTTGTCCTCGGCTTCCAGCTCATAGGAACCAACCAGATACAAGTTATCAAGCTCAACATCTACCCGGAATGTATCATCGCCATCGGTGCCAACGGCATCAAACTGGTCATCGTCGAGAGGTATCTCATATGCTTTTTCGATGCCGAACTCGTCAGAAGCAAAGTTCTGTTTGCCGATGGAGAAAGATGCAACTCCGTACTGCAAGCCGACATAGGCTTCTTCAATAGGTTTATTAACGTCTTTGCCGTTGGCGTGATCCTTGAAATCAAAATCCAAACGACCAAAGGCTTTTATGCCGTTATCAAGATCATAGCTAACATAATTTTTTAGCTCTAGGTCGTCAAAATCGACATATTCACTGGTATTGTCGCCAATATTTTTACGGAGCTGAATCTGGAAATCCCCATTCAGCTTGTAGGTCAAACCGTCTTTTTCATACACGGTAGCTGCGTTAACAGAACTTACAGCTACAGAGGATACGACAACGGCTAGAATAATATTCTTCATTTATATTAACCCACTATTGATTGTTTTTGTTGGTCTCATTGCTGGAATTAATCCAGTTTCCCGACTCATTCCGAGAGTGTTTACCGGCTTCCAAATACCCTTAATGCAGCATTTGACTGGCTTTTTTCTGGTCCCGAGCGCCCTAGCCACTTTCGTGGGGGTGTATATCCTTATTCAACCTTTCAGGTTGCGGGTGACTCCGTCTATCGAAGTCAATAATTACTAATTGCCAACTGTAAATTGTCAACTTTTTTCAGTGTAGCATTGTAAATCGTAAATCGCGACGGCATAAGTCGACTTTTGCGGAGCGATCGTTTGGGTTCAACAACGTCTGCCTAACTCATCGGCGGCACCTTAGTTAACGAATCCACGGGTTGACTGTCCGAAAAAACTTTAGGCACTAATTCTTATCGAGCGAGGTTTTCGTTAGCGCACAGCATTGCGATGGCTATTGACTTCTAAGCAGTGGTAGTTGGCTGGATTGTAAATAGTCGACAATATTTTGGGTCAGATTTAAAACTCTAATTCCATTCTATTTGGTACCTAATGACAGGTGGCTTATTGTGAAATACGCAATCGCAACCAATCCGAGTGGCGTTATTGGCAAAGAAGTTGTTCCCGAAGGCATCAAGGTACTGAATGCCGTAGGCAAACGTCTTGGCCTCGAATTTGAGTAGGACTATAAAGATTGGAGTTGCGAGCATTACGCCAGGGCTGGCTCAATGATGTTCGCAGGCGCTCTTGACAACATCAAGGGTCACGACGCGATTTATCTGGGAGCGGTTGGATTCCCCGGAGTGCCGGATCATGTTTCTTTGTGGGGTTTGTTGATTCCGATCCGCCGAGACCTTCAGCAGTATGTGAACCTCCGGCCGGTTCGGTTACTTAAGGGCATCACCAGTCCACTAGCGGGCCAGACTTCTACAGACATCGATTTCTACATAGTGCGAGAAAACGTTGAGTGCGAGTATTTTGAAATTGGTGGAGTACTTTATCGAAGCACCGAGAACGAAATAGTCGTGCAAGAATCTGTGTTCACTCGCCACGGTGTCGACGGCATTATGAAATATGCGGTTGAGTTGGCGCAGCCCCGGCCCAAGAAGCACCTCACGTCGGCCAACATTAACCCGTACACGGCTTGGCGCCAGACATTGCCAACCCGATGGTCAGGTCTGGTCGGGTGCTATGATGCTGGAACATCTAGGCCAGAAGAACGCTTCAAATGCCATAATTGCGGCCATTGAAGATGTTATTGAGAATCCTGCTACTCGCGCCGGCGACATGGGAGGCACTGCAAGCACAGCACAGTGCGGCGACGCGCTGGTAGCCAGTATCTGGCAAGCTGGTTGAAGCCAAGCCGCCGCTCATTACTTTTGATCGGCGGTCGTTCTCGCTACCATAGGCACCTCGTCCATCCCCCGGACTAATAAGAGGTATGAACATTCAGACTATGACTATCATCAAACAGGATGATCTCATCCAGAGCGTGGCTAACGCGCTGCAGTTTATTTCTTACTATCACCCCATGGACTTTATTACCGCCCTTAATGACGCTTACGAGCGTGAAGAGAACCCGGCGGCGAAAGACGCCATGGCGCAGATACTGGTAAACTCCCGCATGGCCGCAGAAGGCAAGCGCCCCCTGTGCCAGGATACCGGTATTGTTACTGTGTTCGTTACCATTGGTATGAACGTTCAGTGGCACCCCAGCACTACCATGGGTGTGGAAGACATGGTCAACGAAGGCGTACGGCAGGCTTATATGGACCTCGATAATCCTCTGCGCGCGTCCATACTCAGCGACCCGGCCGGAGCCCGGAAAAACACCGGGGATAATACCCCGGCGGTGGTGTATTTTAATTCCGTACCCGGCGATACGGTAGAGATTACCCTAGCGGCCAAGGGGGGTGGATCGGAAGCGAAGTCACGCTTCGCCATGCTGAACCCATCCGATGACGTTGTTGAATGGGTACTAGAGCAGGTACCAAAGATGGGTGCAGGCTGGTGCCCACCCGGAATCCTGGGGATTGGTATCGGTGGCACGGCGGACAAGGCCATGCGCCTAGCTAAAGAAGCCTGCATGGAGACTATCGATATCCACGACCTGAAAGCAAAGGGTGCGGAAAGCACCACCGAGAAGCTTCGCCTGGAGCTATTCGACAAGGTGAATCGACTGGGCATCGGCGCTCAGGGTCTGGGTGGCCTTACTACAGTGCTGGATGTCAAGATCCGGGATTTTCCCACCCATGCCGTCAATAAAGCCGTGGCTATTATTCCCAATTGCGCCGCCACCCGGCACGTGCATTTCACTCTGGACGGCAGCGGCGTGGCAGAACTGGATGCTCCTACTCTGGACCAGTGGCCCGAGGTTACCTGGGGGGCCAGTGATAGTGTCAAACGGGTCAATCTGGACAATATTACTTCCGAAGAAGTGCAGAGCTGGCGTTCCGGGGACACTCTAATGGTCTCGGGCTCCATCTATACGGGCCGCGACGCTGCTCATAAACGCATCCAGACCATGCTGGCGAATGGCGAAGAACTGCCGGTAAACCTGCGTAATAAATTCATCTACTACGTTGGCCCGGTTGATGCGGTGCGGGACGAGGCCGTTGGCCCGGCCGGCCCCACGACATCAACGCGAATGGACAAGTTCAGTGACATGATGCTGAGCGAGGTTGGTCTGGCCGGTATGATTGGCAAAGCCGAGCGTGGCCCGGTGGCGGTGGAGTCCATCCGCAAGCACAAGGCAGCGTACCTGATTGCAGTGGGAGGAGCTGCCTACCTGGTGTCCAAAGCCATTCGCCAGTCACGCAAGATCGCCTTTGAAGACCTTGGCATGGAAGCGATTCACGAGTTCATTGTGGAAGACATGCCAGTGACCGTGGCGGTAGACAGCCGTGGCGACTCTGTGCACGAGAGCGGCCCTCGGGAATGGAAAAAACGCATTGAAGCGGTATCGGTCGAGGTACAAGTCAGTCGATAATCGTTAGCACAGGCATTCGTGCCTGTGCACCCACCCATACCCACCTCCTTCCCCCGAACCTCTACGCTCCATTTTTCCTCCAGAAATGGTGTTTATTAGCGCACAAAAAAGCCGACTTAAGCAGTCGAGATTTACTGCCTTCGATGCTATAGTGTCAACTGTCGACAATTTAAAATAATGAATCGCCGCCCCAAGGCTGTGGCATTGGTGGTGTTTGTCGTGACATCAGAGGTCAGATAATAATGAAAGAACATTATGATATTGGCGTATTAAATGGTGATGACATTGGTCTTGAAATTGTTCCGGAAGCCGTCCGTGCAATGAGAGCCGCCATATACAAGACCGGCCTTGCCGTGAACTGGGTGGATATTCCCATCGGTCGTCCCGCCTACGACAGTCTGGGCACCACCATGCCAGCGGATACCCTGGAACTTCTGGGCGCACTGGATGGCTGGGTTCTGGGACCTATCGGCCACCGGGAATACCCCAAAGATGACCCTAAAGCGATTAACCCGCATCCGATACTGCGCAAGCATTTTGAACTGCACTCCAATACCCGACCGGCACGCGCCCTAAAGGGCATGCCGGCCATTCACCCGCAGGCCGACCTGGTGATCATCCGTGAGAATACTGAAGGCTTTCAGCCTGACCGCAATGTCGTGGCCGGCTGTGGGGAATTTCGCCCAACCCACGATACCACCATTTCAGTCCGGGTTATTACCCGAAAAAATTCCCGAGCTGTTGCCATTACCGCATTCGAATTGGCCCGCCAGCGCAACAACAAGGTCACGGCGGTACATAAAGATACCGTGTTCAAACTGGGATGTGGCATGTTTGCCGAAGAATGCCGCAAGGTAGCCAGCGAATATCCCGATGTTGAATACAATGAATGCATCGTCGACACCTTTGCTATGCGTGTGGTTATGAGGCCCGAAGACTTTGACGTGGTTGTTACCACCAATATGTTCGGTGACATCTTGTCCGATCTGACGGCAGGACTCGTAGGTGGCCTGGGCCTGGCACCCGGTTTATCTTCCGGCGATAACTACGCCATGGCGCAAGCCACCCACGGCTCGGCACCGGATATTTCCGGCAAGCAGATCGCCAATCCGTTCGCCATGATTATTTCGGGTGCGATGCTCCTTGAATGGATGGGCCTGCGCCATGGTGATGAAAGGCTGCTGAAAGCCGCCGACCTGATGCGACGGTCGATGTTTGCGGTTTACGAAGAAGATCAGGTGATGACGCCGGACATGGGTGGTAATGCCAGCACTAAAACCGTTGGCAAAGCCGTTGCTGCCCGGATTCAGGCAGCCTAATCCTGGCCCCAAACTGAACATTTGCTGTCGATGTTACATAGACGTTGGCGGTTTTAATCTACTATTAGAGAATCATAATATTATGGCAACTGAATCTACCATTACCCAAGACATCATTGATTTCATCGAATCGGCCCAGTTTTCGGACCTGCCGGATGAATCCATACAGATTGGCAAACGCTGTATGCTCGACACCATCGGGTTGTACATTGCCGGCACAACTGAGCATTCCGTACAGATTCTGATCGACGAAGCCGAGGATACCGGCGGCCGTGAAGATGCCGTACTCCTCGCCGGCGGCGGCAAAAAGGTGCCCGCGCCCATGGCCGCCCGTGTCCTGGCGACTGCTGGTCACGCGCACGACTGGGACGACACTCAGGTTAGCCATGATCCGGCGCACGTCTACGGGTTGTTGACCCATCCCTCGGTACCGCCATTGACCGCAGCCCTGACCATCGGCCAGCGCCTGGGCAATGTGTCCGGCAAAGACCTGATGCTGGCCTTCCAGGTCGGTTTTGAAGTGGAGTGCAAGATTTCTGAGTGGATGCTGCCTGGCCACTATCGTCGTGGCCACCATACCAGCGGCACAGTAGGAACATTTGGAGCCTGTGCGACGGCTGCTAAACTTTTAGGCCTGAAAGGCGAGGAACTGGCTCGGGCCCTTGGCATTGCCGGTAGCTTCGCCGCCGGCATTCGATGTAATTTCGGCACCATGACCAAGCCGCTCCATGTCGGTCGTGCAGCTGAGAACGGCATCACTGCGGCCCTGCTGGCCCAGCGTGGTTTTACTGCAGATCCGACAGTGTTGGATGGTCCCTGGGGTTTCTTGCAGGTTCTGGGTGGTGGCTTCTCACCGGAGAAAGCGGCTGAAGGCCTGGCCAATCCGCTGACCATTGTGTCGCCCGGGGTCAGCATCAAGCCTTATCCATCCGGTATTCTGACCCACCAGTCAATGGATGCGTTGCTGGAGCTCGTGACCGAACATGACGTAAAACCGGAAGACGTGAAACACATTCGCTTCTACGCTGGTTCGAATATCCTTGATCCAATTCGCTATCCCATCGCCAAGAATCATTTACAAGCCAAGTTTTCCATGGCCGGGTTGTTGGCCATGATCATTCTGCGCCGTCAGGCAGGACCGGCAGAGTTCACTGATGAGTTTGTCGGTGGTGAAGCGATGCAAACCATGCAACGCCGGATCGAGACCATCCGTGATCCCAAGATTGAAGCCCAGGGCTTTGAGTGGATTCGGTCACGCATTGAACTGGACACGCTGGATGGCCGCACCCTGCATAAGGAAGCCGACAAGCGTTACCGTGGCGGTCCAGCAAAGCCTATGCAGGATCATGAAGTGGAACATAAATTCCGGGTCTGTTGTGGCGACGCGGTGTCGGCTGAACGGCAAAAAACTATCATCGACAGCGTCTGGAATATCACTGAATTAGACAACATCGACGCAATTGTCGAGACGCTCAGTCAAATCGAAACTCCAACTCACTAACGCCGTTGAGGTGATTTTGCAGCCCCTTTTTGTCATTGCTTAAAGGGGTTTTTTTATGCTCATGTAGTTGAAAAGGATACGACTATGGATTTGCAACTGAAAGGACAGACCGTCCTTGTGGCCGGCGCCAGTGAGGGCATTGGCTTCGAAACTGCACGACTGTTTCTTGAAGAAGGTGCACGGGTGCTGATTGCCTCACGCAGTGCCGAAAAATTGACTCAGGCCTCTGCGCAACTACAGAAAATTACCGGTAAAACCGTAGAATGGCATGTGGCTGACCTGCGCAAAGCAGATGACGTAGATACGTTGGTTGCCTGGGTGGGAACCTTCACGTTAGCGCTAGATGTTTTGGTAACCACCGTCGGGGGCAGTCACCGCGCCAAATTTGAGGAGCTGACAGACGCGGACTGGCTGGCCAGCTATGAGTTTAATCTGCTGGGCACCGTACGTATAATAAGAGCCTTGCAGCTCAGCCTCAAGGCCTCCGGTAATGGCCGCGTCATCACCTTGGGTGCGGGTGCCGCGCGCATGCCGTACCCGAATCAAATTGTTTCAAATGTTCATAAAGCCGGTATGCTTAGCCTGGTTAAAACCTTGGCAGCGGAGTTGGCTGACCAGCAGATTCGCGTTAATTCCGTTTGTCCGGGCCGCACTCTGACATCATTGTGGACCACCAGAGCCGATGCACTCTCCGCTGAGCGTGGGGTCGACCGCGATACGATTATTGAAGAATTTACCCATGAGATTCCAATGAAACGATTTGGTCAGGCCGTCGAATCGGCCAACATGATCGTTTTCCTGGCATCGCCAAGGGCCAGTTATATCACCGGTCAATCCATTAATGTCGATGGCGGCATAGCCCGTAGTCTGCTGTAAACTCAAAACCTCCATACGGCAAGACACCCTGAGATTTTTTAAAGACACAAAGGGCAGCTTACCGTGAGGAGGCTGGGCAAGCTAAATCAGTGCAGGGCGCCTTGCTCATCGAAGTTGGACTGGCGAGCCAAGGCGTCCAATTTCTTGCGGGCATTCTTCTTTTTGGTCCAGGCTGTGATGCCCATGGACAGGATCATAATCGCAATAATCAAGATGGCACCCGGACGTTCTGTTATGTAGGAAAGCTCGCCACCACTGACTTGATAACTGCGCAGCAACTGCGTCTCGACAAGACCACCCAATAGCAGGCCGACGACTACCGCAGCCACAGGGTATTCATAGCGCGCCAAGGCCCAGCCGAAGATGGAGAATACGAATAGGGTCATAGGACCAGCCATGCTGTTGGTCACTGAGTAGGCGCCGAAGGCGGCTACCACCAACACTGATGGAATCAAGTAACGCAGTGGTACCCGCACGATGGAGCTCGCCACAAACACAAAGCCCAGACCCACCACCAGCAGCAAGGCGGCCTGTAGCAGATTCAGGATGATGATGGCATAGACCATATCGGTATGCTGTTCAATAAACTGGGGGCCTCCAACCACGTTGTGCGTGGCAAAGGCCGCTAGCAGAATGGCGGTTGCCCCGCCGCCGGGAATACCCAGCGCCAGCATGGTGGCCATTGCGCCTCCTTCGGAGCTGCTGTTGGCGGATTCAGCACCAACAACCCCCTTGGGGTTGCCTTTGCCAAAGCTATCCGGGTCAGCGTCGTTGCGGCGTGTTTCAGAGTACGAGAGCAGGTTGGAGATCGACGAACCCACCCCTGGAATAGCACCGATAAAAGCGCCAATTGCCGAGCCCCTCAGAATCACTAGGGGTGACTCCCAGGACTGGCGCACCCCGCGCACAATGGTGCGGAAGTTCATTTTTCGGTTTTCCTCCTCCTCGACCAAGAAGCCGGAATTCACCAGGTTAAATAGTTGGCTGGCTGCCAGAAGGCCCATCATGGCGGGAATCACTGGCACGCCGTCAAATAGGAAAGGCACACCCATGGTTCCGCGAATATAACCGGCAGTATTCATACCAATGGTGCCCATCAACAGGCCAAAAGCGCCTGCCAGCAATCCCCGGGTGACGTATTTACCGGCCAGGGAACCAAGCAGCAGCATGCCCCAGATGGCGATAGCAAACATTTCCAGGGGGCCCATTTTTAGAACCACTTTGGCAATGGGCGCAATGAGGATGAACAACATGATGTAGGCAAGCATGGCGCCTGTGGTGGAGGCCCCGAGGGCTACGCCCAGTGCTTCATTGTGCCGCCCCTGCTGCGCCATGGGGTAACCGTCAAAGGTAGTTGCCACTGCCGACGAGGTCCCGGGAATACGCATGAGGATAGCCGGGACCGAACCGCCGAAGCCGGCCCCGGTATAAATGGCTGTCAGGAAGATAATGGCAGGAAGGAAGTCCATATACATAGTCATGGGCAGAAACAGAGCCATCGCCATGGTGATGGAAATGCCGGGCAGCGCCCCAAATACCAGACCAATGATAAGCCCTGGGAGCAGCATCAGCCAAGCGGATGGATTGGCCGTTAATATGTTGTATGCGCTGGAAATATCACTGAAATCAAACATAATAGGCGTCGCTATTTACAAGAAAAAGGTTTCGATGGGATAGGGGATCAGCTGCTGGTAGCCATACACCACGATCAGGGCAAACGCTGGCGGAAAAAACGCCAGCACCGGCCAGCGCCGCTCGCCGCAGATAAACAGTCCCACAGCCATAAACAGCCATGCCGCCAGATCAAACCCGAAGCGTTCAAGGCTGAACACAAAGACCCCGAATGCCGCTGCCAAAGACGCAACCCGGAGAAATTCGGCGGGCGTCATTGATGACTCCTTGGTCGCTTCTTCTTCGGTTTTAGGGGTGATCGGCTCTTCTTCCTTAAATACATGGAAACATTGTGGCAACACGATCAGGTACAGAATAATGGCGACAATGACCCCAGGCTGGATCAAAATTAGATTGGCAATACGTAGCGACGCAGAACGGGCGTCCTGCAGGTACCACAGGCAAGTGACTGCAATCAGTGTAGCAACCGCCAAATGACCCCATTCCACCAAGACTTTGCGTCCGGCTAAGTGAATCATGGCCTACCTCCGAGAATAATAATTGTTAGATTTGAGGCGGAAAGCCTTAAAAATCATTTGTGTCCACCGAAAACTTTTCAGAAGCCTTTCTAAAACGACCGCCGGAATCACCCGGCGGTCGTTTGTCTAGTCTTGAAATGTCAGGCGTAAATTATTCGCGCAACAGGTCAGCGTAACGCTCCATCACCTGTGATGTTTTCTCATAGGCTCGGTTGGACACTTCCGGCCCATACCAATCGGTAGCCAGTTCCTGGTTTTGCAGGCTCTCGATGGTTTTTGGGTTCTTAGTCGCACGCTCCACGGCACTCAAGAGGGTTTCGTAACGGTCTGGATGCTTTTCCATGAACTCGGTGTGCACGACCCAGCCACGCTGTGAACCAGCAACGAAATCAATGTTCAAGCCGTTTTCACTGGCATAATCAGCAACGGTCTGGGTGTCTTCAAAACCGGGGAACGGCTCGTCGGTGAACACCATCAGCGGCGTGATCTGTGAAGCCAGTGGCAGAAAGCCCTGACCACCGACCAGCGCTACATCAACCTGAGCGCCTGCAGCAGCGGTTCGTGCTGGACCACCACCGTCGTAGGTCACAACGCGCATATCATTGAAGTCGATACCTTCAACTTCCAGTGCCAGTATCATGTTCAGATAGTCGGCAGAACCCGGCTGAATACCAAAGCTCACACTGCTTGGGTCTTCTTTCAGTGCGGCAATCACTTCGCCCCAGCTCTTATATTCGCTGTCGGCAGAGGTGGCGGCTAAGGTCGCGTCACGTGACGGCAGGTTCAACATGTGGAAGTCGTCCGCCTTATACGGCGGATCCTGCAGCAACAGGGTCATGGGGATGTATGGTGTAACCGAGTTCATCATGATTGTGTAGCCATCCGCCGGACGCTGCATGAAGTAGGAATTACCGAGTAGGGTTCCCGCACCGCCCCGGTTGAGGATGTTCACAGGCTGGCCCAGTTCTTCTTGTAGAAAGGGAGCGAAAGCACGCGCCAAGCGGTCATTGTAGCCACCGGTGGCAAACGGAACTACAACGGTCAACGGCTGGCTAGGATAGCTTTGCGCTACTACGGTTGGGGCAGTTAAGACGGTCGCCGCCAGCATAACGCCAGCCAGACCGGTTTTGATCGCGCTACGGCGAGTCAGTTTTTGCTTTTTCATGGTAAGTCCTATTTACATTATTGTTAGAGTTAATTGATAAGGGGCAGTCAACCCTTCCTCACTTTCAGACTGCTACGTTAACTTTTTATTGTCAACAGTTGGCAAAATAAATTTCTATCGAATACCGGCGCCAGCTCAAGGCATGTACCGGCCACCGTTCACATGCACGCTCTGCCCGGTGACATAACTGTCGCTGGGGTCGGCAAACGGCAGAACAGCGCGGGCCACGTCTTCCGGGCTTCCCGGCGGAACAACGCCCAGCTCCTGGCTAGAATGCGGCACGGACTGCCCGGGCTTGCGTGTTGTTTCAATGGCGCCTGGTATAATAATATTGGCGCGTATGCGGCCTAGGCCCTCGGCTGCCGTGGCCTTGGTCAAACCGACCAGGCCGGACTTGCCAGCAATCACATGGGGACGCTCAACCGCAGGTCGATGGGCACTTAATCCACCGATATTGACGACGGCGCCTTTCTTGCCATCTGGCAGACGCCGAAAGAGTTGTTGGGTTAACATGAAAGGTCCGGTCAGTACCGTTGCCAACACCCTGTCCCATTCTTCCCGTGTGATGTCGACAAAGGCCTTGTGTGGGCGGTTGGCAGCTCCATTGATCAGAATGGAAACCGGACCCAGACGCGCTTCGGCATGATCAAATACCGCCTTGACTCCGGCTTCCTCTGCAATGGAAGCCAGCAAGCCGGTGACGCCATCGTTTTCGCCGCCCAAGGCACTCAGGGCAGAGGCCAAAGCGCCGGCATCACTGCCGCCAACCACACATACTCTCGCGCCTTGTGCTTTCAGGGCCTGGGCGATGGCCAGACCGATGTTACGGGTGCCGCCGGTAATAACGGCGGTGTGGCCGCTCAGATCAATGTCCCAACGCATGACATTCTTCCTTTCATCAAAAAATACAGTGCCGATCAGTCAGTGGCACCCCAACGGACGCCACTTTGGGTGGATTACTTACTCATCAGGAGGGTCAATTCGCGGACTGACTTGATGTTTTCTAGTCCACGTACGGCCTCAACCAAGGCTTTGGCTTTGTTACTGTCCCACATGGCGAAGTCCGCACAGCCATAGAACTTGTCAGCAACGTCGTCGTAGGACATGGGCTTCTGCGGGCTGCCTTTGCCAAAGTCAGAGCGCTCGGAAATCACGGTACCGTTCTTCAGGTAGATATCGATGATAGTGGTCATCTTGTCATAGCCGGCGGCTTCGGCTTCCGGGTGGATGCCAAAGTTTATTTTCTCGATCATGGCTTTTACATCCGGCCGGTTCACAACCCCGTCGGTAAATTCAGGCAGGCTGCCACGGCGTTCCAACAGTAGGATGGCCATACAGAATTCCATGGAGAACTTGGCTTGGAGCTCATTGGTGGGGCGGTGGTGAATCAGCGCGTTGGGCATGTTGTGGTTGGTACCCACGTCTACATGGTCAACGTCTTCCGGCTTGATGTCGTGCTTCAGAATTAGCTCCAGCATGGTGGTCATACCGGGGTGCGTCAATGAACCCGACGGATTGGGCTTGATGGACACACCGGGATTAATAAACGTCCAAGGATTGCCCAGTTTGCCGGAAATGGCTTCCAGCATGTAGCCACCGCCGTGGGCTTGGAAAAAGCCGCGGGGCGATTCAAGAATTTTGTCCGTAGCGGTCCAGCCGGCGCGTGCAAAGTCCACCGCTACAATCCCAGACTCAGACGAACGACCGGCGTGGAAGGGCTTGGTCATGGTACCAAAATTTTCCCGTAGGCCGGCTGACTGGCTGGCTGCCACACCTAGGGCGCGCAGGGTCGTTTCTTCGTCCAGCCCACGCAGACGGGCCGCCGCGGCTGCGGAAGCTAGGGTGCCGCAGGTGGCTGTAGCGTGGAATCCGTGCTGGTAGTGGCGCGGCGAGATGGCTTCCGCTACCTTGGTCTCTACTTCGACACCGATGTGGTATGCCAGCATCATCTCCGCGCCACTGAGATCCTGGGTTTCCGCGATGGCTAGGGCCGAGGGCAGGCAAGGTGCCGTGGGGTGGGTGAGTAGACCGTAGACCCGGTCTATGCCTGTGGCCAACTGGGTGTCGTCGTAGTCGTCCGCGTGGATGCCTACACCGTTGGCAAACGCGGCGAAACGCTCCGGCACTTTCATGCTGGTACCGATGACCGTGGCATTGCCCGTCAGGTTTTGGTCCTGCAGGTAGCGCTGTACGATGCGTCCGGACTCGGCAATGGAACCGGAGAGCGCCAGGCCAAAGCCGTCCAGAATGGATTTCTTGCCGATGGCGACCAGGTCTGCACCCAGATCCTTTTGGCCGGTGGCCAGAATGAACTGTGCCACTTCGCGTGTTAGGCCTTCGCCGCGATTGGATTCGATGTTAGGGGTGAAGCTTTTTACCGCTGCCATAATGGCTCGCTCCTATCTATTTATTTGTTTTAGTATTTTTCAGTAAATCCATAATATGATTTTCTCGATGATTGTCAACAGTTGACAAAAATTCTCTCTTCAGCCAAATTGCGCTTTACTCCTAGTTACGCCCGCCTTCGGGTGCCAATCAAGCGAGACTGACCCCATGCCTCTCATGACAATTTGTCCCCAGGTATTAAAAGCGCAGTTTGAAGCCGCCAAAGAAGAAGTAGCGTTTCTGGATGTGCGTGAACATGGCGAATATGGCGAGGCGCACCCTTTTCATGCCGTCAACCTCCCCTTCAGCCAGTTTGAGCTGCTACTGGAGCAGCTGGTGCCTCGCCGGGATGTCACCATGGTGCTCTTTGATCAGCAAGACGAGTGTCGGGCTAGGGCCTGTGCCCGCGCTGCAGAAGGTTTGGGGTACACCCGGGTGTACGTCCTTAGCGGTGGGGCCAACGGATGGTCAGCCGCTGGCTATACGCTTTTCGCCGGTGTTAATGTACCTAGCAAGACTTTTGGGGAGTTGGTACATGAGGTTTTTGCGACACCGTCCATCAGTGCAACGAGACTGGCAGAATGGCAAAACACCGGACTGCCCGTGACGGTGCTCGACGGGCGCACACCGACTGAATACCGCAAAATGTCCATTCCAGGTAGTTATGCCTGTCCTAATGGCGAATTAGCCCTGCGCGCCGTCCACATGATTCCCGATATCGAACGGCCAGTGGTGGTGAACTGTGCCGGCCGTACTCGATCTATTATCGGTGCTCAGACCCTGCGCTGGCTTGGCATTAGCAACCCGGTCTACGCGCTTGAGAACGGCACGCAGGGGTGGAGACTGGGGGGGCTGTCCCTGGAGGAGGGGCAGGCCCGGCTTTATCCCGATGTGGTGAAGCCCACCCTTGAACAGGCCCGTCATGTGCGGTGTCACTCCATCGAACAAGGTGCCATCGCGCTGAGTGCGCCGGAAGCCAGGATCTGGTTGACCGAGCAGAAGACGACTACTTACCTGTTCGATGTCCGCACGGCGGAAGAGTATGCCCGCGGCCACCTTCCGGGCGCGGTACACGCTCCGGGTGGGCAACTCGTGCAGGCCACCGATCACTGGATTGGCGTCACCGGAGCGCGGGTGATTCTAGTGGACGATGACGGCTGTAGGGCCCCCATGGCAGCGGCCTGGCTTTCACTAATGGGCATCAAATCGGCCTGGTTCAGTGGCAACCAGGAAGAATGGAAGCAATACAACCCCGAGCCGGCCTCCTCGCGCGTGCGGGCCCTGTTGCCTAGCTTGGCCGAGCTGACCCTTGATGCGAAGATCCTGTCAGCCAGCACCGTGCTTGACTGCCGAACCAGTTCGGTTTTCCGGCAGGGCCATCTCGCGCTGGCACACTGGGTCAACCGGTCCCGGCTCACCCGCCAGCTGGCGGCCATTGCGCCGCGCCAGCCTATCGTGTTGGTGGCGACCGACGCCGACGGTACCAGACTCATTGCTCATGACCTGCTGGCTGAGGGCTATGAGGTGCGGGGCTGGTGGTCCTGGGACCTGACGACAGCCGAGGCAGCTGGCCTTGCTGTGGCGCAGACGCCCGATACGCCGCCGGATGCTGACTGCGTGGACTTCCTGTTTTTCGTGCACGACCGTCATGACGGTAATCTGGACGCCGCCCGACGTTACCTCGCCTGGGAGACCGGCCTGCTGGCGCAACTAGATACGGAAGAGCTCAGCACCTTTCGGCTCCCATCTACTCCGGCTGACCAGGCCGAAAAAACAGTCTGAACAGACCTGCGGTCATTAACACAATCAGGAGAATTCGGGTCAGATGGATGGCAGTGATAAGAGGGGCTTCGAAACCCAAGGCTTTTGCCGTCAGCATCATTTCGGTGACCCCGGCCGGCGCGAAACTCAGCAGCAGGGTGCCAAAGCCATGGTCAGTCATCTGTGCCACGGCATAGGCACAGATGGCGGCGAGGACAATCATTACCAGCACCATCAGAGCTGCCGCGCGCATGAACCTCGGCGCCCGGGTGACAAATTCCCGTCGGAACATGATCCCCAGCCCCAGCCCCAGCAGGAACTGGGCGCCGTTTAATGCCAGCCAAGGTAGAGCCAGAACTTGGCCACTGACGATTGCGACACTACTTCCGGTCAGAATGCCACCCAGAATCCAGGCGTTACTGACCCGTAAGCAACTCAAGGTGCGCGACACTACAACCCCAACCGCTACAAGCGCCATCGTCAGCCATGGGCTGGCGATGGCGGCCCCTGCCGGACCGCTCAGAGCATCCCCGGTAATCCCAGAGTACGCCAGTAACGGGGGTATAGTCAGTACGATCAGAGCCAGACGCATGGTCTGCGCAATGGCTATGGGCTCAATCTGGGCGCCGAAGCGCTGCCCCAGTATGGCCATTTCGGACAGCCCGCCAGGCACGGCGGAGAAATAGCAAGTGGCCGTATCTTCCCCGGACAACCGGCGCAGTAACAATGCCATGGGAATGCCCAGGAGGATGGTTGCCAGACCTGCTGACACAATAAGCCAGATTTCCTGAAGCAGAAAGGCGACCACGTCGGGCGTCATTTGCAGCCCAACTGCCACCCCGACGGTCGCTTGACCCACCTGCCGCCCCCCCTGCGGCGCGTTCAGTGAGGCCCCGGTCATGGTGGCGATGCCCACAAATAACAAAGGCCCGATCATCCAAGCCAGGGGTAGGCCAAAGCAACTGGCAATCAGACCGCCCACAGTGGCAAGAGACAAGGAGTAAATAAGCGACAACATGGCATTCTGTCCATGGCTGAGAAAAGGCAGGGATAGCAATTTTGACTATGTAAGCGACATGCCAAGACGGCAACTGAGATCACAGTAATTGCTGACAGTCTACAATTTTCTCGGAAATGTTCAAGCATGGCGGCAGAGCTTTTGCCCCTTGTATTGTTTGCAGCAAGCTACGATTGGGCTATTAATTGATTGTTAACTTTTTACAATATGATAAGTTATGCTAGCGGCTAGTTTCGTGCGCTGGTATAAAAAATCACCAGATCACGTTATGGTTATGATGGTGATGATTATTAAATGGTTGGAAAGCTAAACATGAGTACAGATATTTCAAAAAGCGCCACAGAGACCATTGCCCTGCGGCGTGGAAAATCTCTCACTACCATTGTTTCTGAAGAAATCGAGCGCCTGATCATTTCCGGGCACCTCAAGCCCGGTGAGCGCATCAACGAACACCGATTGGCCGAAAGTCTTGACGTGAATCGAGGTGTGTTGCGGGAAGCCAGGAGCGGACTGGTTCGCTCCGGCCTATTAGTATCCGTCCCCAATCGGGGCGTTTTCGTGCGCGTAGTGAGCGATGGAGAACTGTTTGAGAACAGTGAAATGCGCGAAGTGATCACAGGGTTTATCTGTCAGCAGGCCGCTCGTAAAGCCACTGATGAAGACCGTCAGCGTTTGCGCGACATTCTCGCGCAGTTGAACACTGCTGTGGCAGATCATGATGGTCAAAAATACGACCAAGCCAACACTTATTTCCATCAGACACTGATGACAATGGCTGATCACGGTCGCGCCGCCGGTTTTTATGACGATCTGGTTCGTGAATCTCATCTGGCCCGTAAACTGGTGCTGACCGAACAGAAACAGATGAAGTCTTCCAATGTTGAACACACGGAGATTGTGAACGCCATTCTGGAAGGTGACAGTGAGCGCGCCCGCGAAGCCGGCGAGCGCCATGTTCGCAACGGTCGGTACCGCTGGCTGCAGACGCTGGAAAATCCCTGACAGGCTGCGTTCACTTGGACCTGTACCCGAGTCCATCACTTCGATGAGTGCGGGTCAAAGCAATGGCTAGCGAGATGGGTGCTGGCGCTGATTTTCACCCTGATACAATTGACGCGGCCGGCCGATTAAATGCTCTCCTTCTACCATTTCTTTCCAATGCGCAATCCATCTCGGTGTCCGCCTGATGGTGAAAATGACCGTGAACATTGAGATGACGATCCTCATTGCCCGCAGAATAACTCCAGAATAGAAGTCTACGTTCGGGTACATATTCTTGCTGATGAAATAGTCATCTTCTAGCGCTACCTTATCCAAACGCTGGGCAATGTTCAGCCGCAGATCATCTTCCGTGCCCAACTCAGGCAATACATTGTCACAATGGGCTTTCATCACTTTAGCTCGGGGCTCATGGTTTTTGTAAACCCGGTAGCAAATACCGCTACGTTCGGGTCGCCATGTGCCTGGTCCTCAGAACGCGGCAATACCGATGATTATACAGGCGAACGAATGAGCCCCGGTGGAACCGTTGAATCACACAGTAGACGTAGGGTCGTTCTGCTCGTGATCCGGATGCAGAATGAAGATCTTGTCCATGGCTTTCGTCAGTAGCGGCTTCGTTTCGCAGCGGTTTGCAATCATCATGTGGAGGAGATTTCTGGCGTAGTCGAGATCATTCCTTGAATTTCCAAAAATATAGTACATGGCGGCTAGGATCGGCATTTTTGAGGTCAGACGGTAGGCAATAATTTCACGATGATGGGGGGCGTGACGTCCACAGATCCGTGATAGAACGATGAGGGACTCGGTGGCCGCCGTTGTGCCATAATCCCGGTCGTAGGTAAACAATTCTTCTTTAATAGCCTTTACGCATCTCGATAATGTTCGGTTCCATGGTGCCTGAATGGGTAGGCCGCTTAATGGATGCATTGCGGTTGTTGTTCACTTTTGCTTTGCAGCTTGTTTTAGGAAAGTCCTTCAAGTCTGAATAGACGATAGCCCATCTCGAAATCATATGCGCCAATCGGAATCATTGATCTCGCAACGGAAACGGCGATTGAAAGAAATATTGTCGCCAAAAAATGTCCACAGCACCAAGCGTAAATATTGGGCCCCGCTCAGGGGATCTCCTGCCCGCCGAACCGGCGCAACAGAAATGGCGACAGCAGATTAAGCAGAATACTGCGAAATATTTGGTGAAACGCCACAAACACCGGATCTACCCCGAGTGCTGCCGCTAGAATGGCCATTTCCGCAATACCCCCAGGAGTCACTGCCAATAAAGCCACCGGCAGTGGTACGTCCGTCAAACGGTGAATACCGAAGGCGACCAAGGCTGAAATGGCTAGGGTCAGAAAAGTACCTACCAGCGCATGCCGACCTGTGCCAGCCAGCATTTGCCAGGGCATACCGTAAAAACGCACGCCGATTGAAGATCCCAGCACAATAAAAGTTAGTGCAAACAGCCAGTCTGGCAAACCCAACTGATACCCTGCCAAAGAAAGTGCCGCCGAGACGAAAAGGGGTCCGGTAAGCTCAGGAATCGGAAAGCGCATTACCTTTGCCAGCAGCCAGGCGGGTGCCACTGTTAGTAGGATCCAGAGATTCTTGCCCCATAAGTCAAAGTCAAAACCATTGCTGCTGGCGTTTAGTTCAATACCCTGCCAGGTAGCAAACAACGGTGGTACCACCAACACAATGAGGGTGACCCGAAACAGATGCGGTAACACCACCTGGCGTGGATTCGCACCCATTTGAATAGCTACCAAGGGGATGGTACTGATGGCTCCGGGAAGGGAGGCTGATACTGATGTCAGCCGATCAAAACGAGCGACGTAGAAAAAATACAGGCTGGACAATACTGTGATCAGGGTGGCGCCTAGCACCAGCAGCAACAGACTCAACGGCCACTCATGAACCCGATCCAGAGTTTCCAGTGTCACGGTGGCACCCAGGATCAGGCCTACCATGCTGCGGCTACCACTGCGTAGCTGGGCTGGTATGTTGAGTTTAACCCCACATAGCGACGCGATCATAACTGCGCCTAACGGCCCAAGCATCCAAGGTAGCGGTACCTTGAATAGACTTGCTAGCATCCCTGCAATCAGACCCAATCCTAAGCTGAGCAATACCATCGGGAGTTTAGCCATAGATGAGTGGTGACACCGTAAAATGCAAATTAACGCTGACGTTCGCCCGCCAATGAGCGCTGCGGCCCGCCAATGAGCCTTAAGGGTATCATAAATTTGCAAACTGTTTACAATATTACGGAAGGGACCTCACCGTGCAAAAACCGCTCACCTCTCCGCTCCCATGGATCGAGGCTGAAAAAATTTCTAAATTCATCGCTTGCAAGTGGGGATTTTCCTGCTAGTGTAATTTATATAAATTATATTTTAACAAATTTAGAAAGGTTTGGATTCGCGATACAACAAAAATAGCAAAGTAGAGGAGAACGCAGAATGTACAAGAAACTGATCCTATCAACGGTAATAGCCCTGCCGCTCGCCCTGCCGCTCGCCGCGCAGGAAACTTGGCCTGTGGACGATGTCGAGCTGGCAACCCATTCCAGTTCCGGCGGTGGTGGTGACATCATGATGCGCAACATGGGCGCCACGCTGGAAAGTAAGTTCAACATCAACACAATGGTCGATAATCGGGTTGGCGGTTCCGGCGCAGTAGCTCTGTCCTGGCTGGCCAATCAGGCGCCAACGGACGGATCAGCCATCTTGTCGGTTACCCCGACTCAGCTGATTACACCCCTGCGTGTGCAGGGTATTCCGAATTATCAGGACGTTACCCCGATTGCCCGCCTGATGATCGATCCCAGTGTGCTGGCCATCCACAACGACAGTCAGTTTGAGACCATTGAACAGTTCATTGAGCACGCCCGTGCGAATCCCCGTGACCTGACAGTGGGAATCGGCAGTGCCGGTTCACTCGACCAACTGGTCGTGCAGAACTTTGCTACTGCGGCTGACATCGAGCTACGCACAGTGCCGCATGAAGGTGGCGGTGAT
>JBALXR010000029.1:0-30790 GCA_036960525.1 Marinobacter sp. | reverse complement strand
GAACATGAGCGTAACGCGGTCGGTGGTACTAAGGTGATGATAGTGTTTTTCCATGGCAACACGGTACTCGGTTAGAGGGTGTTGCACTTAGTTATTGAGCGCGCGCTGTATGAAGAGCTTATTCAGGCTCGCGAGACGTTGGAGTTACAGGCCCGAAATTTAAAAGAACTGGCGTCTTTCGATGAATTGACAGGCCTTTTAAATAGAAGAGAGATGAAAGCGCGATCTATGGCTGCATTTTCACAGTTTGCCAGAACGAAAAGTGCACTGTCGATGCTTATGATTGATATAGATTTTTTCAAGACAATTAATGACAGGTATGGCCATGTAGAAGGAGACAGGGTATTAAGAAAGTTCGGACGGTTACTAAAAGAGTGTGGAAGGAGTAGCGATTTAATCTCTCGGTACGGTGGGGAAGAGTTTTTAATTTTATTACCTGACACTAACCTTGAACAAACAATGATTTTTTCAAAAAGACTCCATGGTTCAGTGAATAAGATATTAATTAACGAAGAAGCGTTAACAGTGAGTATTGGTGTAAGTTTCTTCGACGGCGAAATGTCTTTTGATGAGGTCGTAGATAAAGCCGATATGGCATTATATGAAGCAAAAAGTTTGGGAAGAAATAGAACGGAAGTATTTTTTTAGTTTAGTCGCTTAGAAAACAGACCGTGAATTCCACTTGTCTTTCAGATCCTGATTATTAGGCGTAAGCTGTATCCTTGGTCACTTATAAACCGGCAAATCGTCACAGAAGCGTGGGGCCTGCCCAGGGTAGGTAAACGGAGAATGTTATGGCAGGGATAAACGACATGCACAAAGTTGCAACGCCGGGCTCCCTGGGAATCTACAGCGGTATTGTCAATCTGTTCAGCTGGGTAGTCATTGTTATTGGCACCTTGGTTTTGGCGGCCTGGATTTTTGATATTGAGGTGGGAAAACGCATACTGCCCTCACTCCCGTCGATGAAGTTCAATACTGCACTATGCTTTGTCGCCTGTGGTTTCATTTTGAAGCGCAGCTTGCCTGCGTCTGCGTCAGCCAGTGATCCAGTTGTTGTATTTCTGGCGTTGCTCATACTCGCGGTATCGGGTTTTACGCTTTTCGAGTATGGGTCAGGTTGGCGGCTGAGCATCGATAATCTGGTGATTTTTGATGCGGCGACGGCACCAGAGAATTGGCCCGGGCGAATGTCTGTGGCCACGGCATGGTGTTTCAGCCTGATTGGCACCGCGTGGTTGGTACGTTTAATTCCGGGGCGTCACTCCACACTGATATTGCAGGTTCTCGCCCTGGGAGTGGCTATTATCAGTGGCGCAGCGCTGATTGGCTATGCGTTCGGTATAGTGGAGTTTCAGTTGTCTGTTTTCTCGACCCTGGCTTTACCCACGGCTGTGCTGCTCTTGCTCTGCAGTTTTGGCATGCTGCTTCTGCGGCCCGGCGAAGGCCTGATGAGTTCGGCTACCAGTCGTTTCGTGGGTGGCCGTTCGCTTCGACGCCTGCTTCCGTTCATTATTTTGACTCCAATCCTTACCAGTTGGCTGAGCATGCAGGGCGTGTTGGCCGGCCACTATTCCGAGGCATTCGGTTTCGCACTGAGCAGTTTGTTCAACATCCTGGTGCTGGGTTTTATCAGCTGGCATGGCGCTCACGCGCTCAACTGCGAAGAAGAACGCTTCCGCTCCACCATAGACGCTTCCCCGGTGGCCACGATCATGATTGATAAGAACGGTATCATCCTGGTGGCTAACCGGCTAACGCACTCAATGTTTCGTTACCCGGATCATGGGTTGGTGGGGCTATCTGTGGATCAATTGTTACCCGATCAGTTCCGTCAGGGCCATAAAAATTACCGTCGTGAGTATCTGCGCAACCCTGCTCAGCGAGTCATGGGCGCAGGGCGCGAGCTGTTCGCCCTGCGCCAGGACGGCACCGAATTCCGGGCCGAAATCGCGCTGAACCCTGTCCGTACCAGCGGTGGTAGCTTCGTCATGGCAGCGATCGTCGATATCACCGAGCGCGTGGCGGCTGAGCACAAAATGCTGGGCCTCAACCGCATGCACAAAGTGTTAAGTAGTATCAACACCCTCATCGTGCGCACCCAGACCCGCGACGTCCTATTCGATGCGGCTACACGCATCGCGGCGGAAGAAGGCGGGCTGCCGGCCGCACTGATCTTGCAATACGACAGGGAGTCGGGGCGGTGCGAGATTTTGTCCGCGCACGCTGCTGAAAAGCAGATCGAAGCTCGACTGCTGACTGGCTACGAGATGGATACCATTCGCGAATGCCTGCAGGAACATCGCGTCGTCGTGCGCAATGATCTGGCGGAACACCATGGCAACGTCGAGCTTGCGGATCTGGTCGGGCTCGGGATACGGACCCTGGCGGCTTTCCCGCTGACTCATGATGACCACTCCCCGGAAGTGGTTTTCCTGCTCTACCGGTGCGAGTCGTTTTCTTTCGATGAGCCCGAAATGCAGCTGCTACAGGAGGTGGCCGGCGACATCTCATTCGCGATCGCCAACCTGGAAAAGAGCCGGCAACTCGCGTATGTCACGCATTTCGACAAAATCACGGATCTGCCAAACCGCCGGCTGTTTTTCGACCGGCTCGAGCAGGCCATGCTCCGGGCCGACAGCTATCGGGGCATCGTCACCATCCTGTATGTGGATCTCGACCGCTTCAAGCAGGTCAACGACAGCTTCGGGCATACCGCCGCCGACGAGGTGCTCCGACAGGTGGCGAAGCGGATCAACTCATGTGTGAGCATGGCCGACACGGTTGCCCGCTGGGGTGGTGACGAATTCATTGTCCTGCTACCGGCCAAGACCGCCGGAGACGCTACCCTGATCGCCAGCGCCATTAGGGGCGCACTGGACTCGCTTATCGTCTTGGATGACAGTCGGAAACTGTTCGTCTCGTGCAGCATCGGCATTGCTGAGTATCCGTATCACGGCAGCAACAAGGATACACTGATCAACAGTGCCAGAAGTGCGATGTCTGTTATCAAGCAGCAGGGGGGCAATGATTACCGGCATTTCGTGTCGGCCACAGGCCAGCTATACGATGATGATGGGCTGGAGCTGGAAACATCATTGAGACATGCACTGGGGCAGGAGCAGTTTCAGCTCTACTATCAGCCCCAGATCGATATTGTCTCCGGACAAGTCGTGGGGCTGGAGGCGCTATTGCGCTGGCTCCACCCCACTCAGGGCATGATTGCCCCGGATCGCTTCATTCCCGTCGCCGAAAAGACCGGATTGATTATACCCATCGGTAAATGGGTGCTGCGGGAGGCCTGCCGTCAAGGCGCCGCCCAGCAGGGGCTGAAAGTGGCGGTAAACCTGTCCGCCCGACAGTTCCGCCAGAAAGACCTCGTCGCCATGACCCGTCAGATCCTGGACGAAACCGGTATGCGGCCGGCCGATCTGGAGCTGGAGATTACGGAAAGCGCCCTGATCTACGATGTTGAATCGGCCATTGTCACCATGGTGCAGATGAACGACCTGGGTGTGGGCATTTCCCTGGACGACTTCGGCACAGGTTATTCCAGCCTGAGTTACCTGAAGCGCTTCCCCATCGACATGCTCAAGATCGACAAATCGTTTATTGACGAAGTGACGACAGACCCGGGTAGCGAGGTGATTGTCAAAACCATCATCGTTATGGCTCACAGTCTGGGGCTTAAGGTCATCGCCGAAGGCGTAGAAACCACAGAGCAGCTTACCATGCTGCGGGAATACGGCTGCGACCAAGCTCAGGGTTATCTCATCGCGCGGCCGCTGCCTTACCCGGCGGCGCTGGAGGTGGCGGCACAGGCGTTCGTCGCCCCGACGTTATGAATGTATGCCAAAATTGAGCGCCCGTTTCATGGAATGGGCCTGGCTGCACCTGCCTGGGCAACGGTTTTCCAGCGCGAAATTCAGATGTAAGTCCAAGCCAATATTCTCGTGGTTTTATTGCCCTGCTTCATTTCTATTTCCCGTACGTCCGTGGCGCCAAGCTTAAGAATCAATTTTTTTGCTGGCTTTACATTGTCAATTTTCGAAACCAGGCTTGTAAACCAACGGCATTGAGTTGAAAAAACCTGGCTTTCTTTGATCAGTTTTTTTAGGAACAGCCGTTCGCCACCTTTACACCATAGCTCTGCTTCCAGGCCGCCAAAATTCAGAGTGGAAGAGGAGGCTTTTTGTTCACCGCGATTACGGGCAAGGTTGTTGAGTTTACGCTGGCTGCCTGTGAATGCTTCTTCTTGCGAAGCATGAAAGGGTGGGTTGCATACACTGACATCAAAGAATTCCCCGGTTTGAATGATTCCTTCAAAAATGTGATTTTTATCGTGTTGCGTGCGCAGTGTAAAACGGCCTTTTAGGGAGGGGTTATTAGCAATAATCGAGGTTACATTTTCAAGCGACTGATGGTTAATATCACTACCCACACACTGCCAGCCGTATATTTGGCATGCTAGTAGCGGGTATATCCCATTCGCACCCGTTCCTATATCAAGTAACGAAATGTTGGGCTGGGTATTAGCTTGGTTTGTCGTAGGCTCGCCAACGCCAAGTAGCTCGGCTACGTAATGGATGTAGTCGGCTCTGCCGGGAATAGGCGGGCAAAGAGCACCCTCTGGAATGTCCCAATCAATAACGCCGTAGTATCGCTTTAATAGTTCGGTATTCAGGGCTTTTACGGCCAGTGGGTTTGCGAATTCTATGGAAAGGTTGCCGTAAGCATTTTTACGCACATAGGGGGCGAGTGGCGGACAGCTTTTTACAAGCGATGAAAAATCATAGCCCTGCTTGTGCAGATTTCTCGGGTGTAGACCTTTGCGATCAGGTTTGGCTTGGTTCTTTTCACGTCGGTAAGGTGTGCTCACAGTAATATATCCGAAGTTTAGAATTTAAAAGTGAAACGAAGCCGCCATCGCGTGACCATCAATTGACATGTGTAACGTGACAAATTACACTCGCGTGCCGCGATCGAAACCTGGCAGGCAGGAGCAGCAAACGATTTCGATAAATGACCAGTGGCGTATGTGCTTTTCTTTTGACGATGGTAATACGTACAAGGTCATATGCAACAACCACTGGGAGAGATAATAACTGTGGCTATTCCTGACACTGGCAGTATGCAGCACAAGCCGACCCATCCTGGTGAAATGTTGAGAGAAGATTTCATTCCAGACTACGACCTGACGGTTGCTGGGTTGGCTGAATCTTTGGGGGTATCTCGCCAGTCCGTTAATGAACTGCTGCGGGAGCGCCGTGCGGTCAGCCCTGAAATGGCACTACGTCTTGCGCGCTTGTTTGGTAATTCCCCGGAGTTTTGGCTGAATGCGCAGCGCGCTGTTGATTTGTGGACTGCAGCGCTATCGGTTAAAGAAGAAGTTGACCGAATCACACCGTTAGACGCTGCATAACCAGATTGTGCAGCGGGATTAAATATTGTTGAAGTGGACAGATAAACCAACATTTAACCGAGAGAATACTATGAGCAAGAAACCCACAAAAGATTCAGTAACAACGGCTTCAATTGAAGAGCAAACAGCGGCCTTTTTAAAGGCTGGGGGAGCGGTTCATTATGTCGTTAAAGGTAAAAGTGGGCAAATTGCTCCTGCGGGCCCGAAGCCGGTTGCCCCGAAGCCGGTTGCCCCGAAGCCGGTTACGCCGAAAGATGACTGATGTATCCGTTGGTTGGCACGGAAGTTCTTGTCAAACTCATTAGAAAGCATTGCTTGTTTTGCTGCGCCTTGGGGGTGGTTTTTACGCTTTACCCCAAAGCCCTGCTTTACAAAAAACGCCTTTTATAGCGGCGTTAAAGCTTAGCAAGCTTCTGGGCACTCAAACCAATCCCGTATTAGAAGTGGAGTCTATTGATGAAGCCAAAAGACATCGTGGCGCAGTTCGTTGCTGATATCCAAGCCCAGCGTTTTGACGAGGCGAAGGCCTTACTGGTTACGGACGGATTTGAATATGTTGGGCCAAATATGCGTTTCGTGAACCCGGATGACTTGATGGCCTACCAATTCGGGATGGTCGCTATTCAAAAAGCCCTGATTCTACGTCAGCTCAGCGCTGATGAAGAACACGTGTTCGCAATTTTGGATTACCGGACCAATTTTGAACCGATTGGCGACGTGCGGCTGGCAGTCTGGTTTAGTGTTCTAGGCGACAAAATCCAAAAGGTTGAAGCTTTCTATAATGCGGCCGTCGTTGAAAACATGTTGGGGGGCAACCTCCCCCAGTCGACGGCTAAGGCTGCTGCTGATAAAACCGCTGAATAACTGTTAATAGCTGTTTTACGTCGTTGTTATCAACGTCACGGTGGGTCACGAAGCGAATAGGCTCACCGGCGGTGATTAGAATCCCTTGGTTCGCCAGATAATCGCGCAGCGCCGCGGCCTTGCCAGCGCGGCAGCGGGCGTAGACGATGTTGGTCTGGGTGCTGCTCGGGTCAATTTCCAGCTCTGAAATCGCGGCAAGCCCGGTGCTTAGGTAGTGGGCGTTCTCATGGTCTTCTTTCAGTCTCAGTGGCCCTTGTTCCAGGGCAATGCGCCCGGCTGCTGCGAGTATGCCAGCCTGGCGCATGCCACCGCCGAGCATTTTGCGCAGGCGTGTTGCTCGCTCGATAAAGGCTGTTGAACCTAACAACAGTGAGCCCACTGGTGCGCTCAGTCCCTTCGACAGGCAAACGCTGACGGAATCGTAGTGTTTGGTTATGTCCGTTACATCACAGTTTGATTTTACCGCTGCGTTAAATACCCGGGCTCCGTCCAGATGAAGCTGCAACCGATTCTCATCGCAAAAGGCTCGAACCTGGCGCTGGTAGTCCAGTGATAGCACTTTGCCACCGATGGTATTTTCCAGCGATAGCAGACGCGTTATGGCGAAATGGAAGTCACCGGGTTTTATCGCTGCGCGAGCCTTGTCGAGGTTGATGCTGCCGTCGGGCTCGTTCTCTATTGGCTGAGGTTGCACACTTCCAAGTACGGCGGCGCCACCGCCTTCGTAGCGATAGTTGTGCGCTGACTGGCCACACAGGTATTCGTCGCCGCGACCGCAGTGGCTCATGATGGCCAACAGATTGGCTTGGGTGCCGCTGGCCGTAAACAGGGCGGATTCGAAGCCCAGTCGCTCGGCTGCATAGGCTTGCAGATTGTTCACTGTTGGGTCTTCACCGTATACATCGTCGCCAACCTCGGCGTAGGCCATAGCCTCGCGCATTTCCCGGGTAGGGCGGGTAACGGTGTCACTGCGGAAATCAATCATGGTGGCGCTCTTTTGCATCATCGCTAAGGTGTTAACTGAGTGCTGGCATTCTACAGCGAAAGGCAGAAGGCGATTCAACCTTCGTACCGGCTGAAGTCTATGGGGTCCAGCCGATAAAAACCGCGCAGTGCGCTATAAACGTCAGGTTGCTCGGCTTTCAGGTGTTTTGGCTGCTGAAAAAAGGCTTCTGTAAGCACCGCAAAAAACTCGGCAGGCTTGGTGGCACCGTAGGGGTCTAGCCAGCTTTTTTGATGATGCTGCAAGCTGGATCGCAGGTTCTCATACGCTTTGGTCATGGTTTTTTGCCACACCTGGGCCTGCTCGCCGCTAAGCGGCGGAGCGCCGTCTGCAGTGCCGTCCAGATAGTCCAGTTGGTGAGCGAACTCATGAAGAATAACGTTGTGCGGGCCGTCTGAATTCATCGCGCCTTCCTCGCATTCAGACCACGCTAACACCACTTGCCCCCGGTTAGATGCTTCGCCCGCACGTACCTGATCGCTAACACTCACTACGATGCCATCACTCTGGGCCGTTTTTACGCGATACACATCCGGGTACACCAGAATGCTGCGGACATCGTCATAAGAAGCATAAGGGCGGGCCAGAATAAGCAGGCAGGCGTGGCCTGCAATGGTGATTTTTACCCGCTCGTCCACATCAAAACCGGCACAGCCGAAGAATGCCTTTTCGGAAAGAAAAAGCTGAACGTATTCTTCCAGTTGCTTTTTCAGGGGCGGGGGAAGTTTTTGATAGAGTGGCATATGGGCCAGGAGCAACTTGCGCCAGGCTTTTGGAAAAGGCTGTTGCAGTTCACGCTGTCGCCGCCAGTTGCGGTAGAAAAACAGGTAAAATATTGCGAAAGCGATGAGCGCCAGAGCAAACACGGCGAATAAAAGTGGCGAAGACAATGTGGCTGTGTCCTGTCTGGAGGGCGTTTTTGCCATCTTATCCTATTCATCTATGAGGTGTTGTTATGTCGAATAAACGAGTAGTGGTCATCACCGGTGCCAACCGCGGAATAGGCCTGGAGTTAGCACGGCTTTTTACTGCAAAGGGCTGTGAGGTGATTGGTGTGTGTCGTGAAACGTCGGCTGAACTGGCAGAAGCGGTCGCAAAGGTTGTTGACGGTGTGGATGTGACAACCGACACCGGCATAGAAAAACTGATGGCTGGCTTGAAGGGCGTTAAAATCGACGTACTGGTTAACAACGCGGGTCTGTTGCAGGACGAAGTACTGGGCAGCATCGATTTTGACTCCTTGCGCACCCAGATGGAGATCAATGCTTACGCACCGTTGCGAATTGCCGAAGCCCTGTTCCCGCAAATGCCTTCCGGTGGCAAGATCGCGAATATCACCAGCCGCATGGGGTCGATTGCGGATAACGACTCCGGCGGTCGCTACGGTTACCGTGCCTCCAAAGCCGCATTGAACGCGTTTGCGAAATCTCTGGCGATAGACTTGAAGCCTCACGGTATCGCCGTCGCTCAGCTGCACCCGGGCTATGTGAAAACTCGCATGGTGAATTTCGGCGGGCTTATTACGCCAGAAGACTCTGCGAAAGGGTTGGTTGCGCTGATTGAAGGGCTGAATCTGGAGAATTCCGGAACCTTCTGGCACAGCAACGGCGAGCAGTTGCCTTGGTAAGTAGAGGTAAAGGTAAAAGGGTAGAACAAGGAGCATGGTAAAATGTCGCGCGTGAATATACAGTGTCGCGCTCGAATATAGAGCGCCGCGCCTGGATATTTCGGCGAATCCTTTGCCGGTATGTTGACGATTTTTGAGGTTTTTATGACCCGTTTTGAATTACTGGGTACTGCCACCATTCCGGGCAAAGGCACGGAGTTGCGCCTGCTTCAGCGCAATGATGAGTTTTCGATAAAAATTGCCGGCAAGCCCGGTGAACTGATGAACAGCCGTCTTCACGGCTCCGAAGATGCTTTGGCAACGCTCGCTTGCGAGCGGATTGCCGATCACCCCGCACCGCGCGTGCTGATTGGCGGTTTGGGCATGGGCTTTACGCTGGCAGCAGCTCTGGGTGCTTTGGGTGATAAGGCTGAAGTAACCGTGGCCGAGTTGGTGCCGGACGTCGTGGAATGGAATCGCGGGCCATTGGGCCTTGCGGCGGGTTATCCCTTGAATGATCCTAGAACGAAAGTGCACGTCGGCGACGTGGTGAAGCTGATCAAAGACTCGCCGGGCCATTATGACGCCATTTTGCTGGATATCGACAATGGTCCCGAAGGAATGACCCGTAAGGAAAATGATTGGCTGTACACCGCCGCCGGTATTGCCGCCGCTCAGGCCGCGCTGACGCCCGAAGGCATTCTGGCTTACTGGTCGGCAGGGCAAGACCCCACTTTTACCGAGCGGATCAAGCGTGCCGGGCTTTCTGTTGAACCGGTGACTGTACGTGCCCATCGCCCCGGAAAGGGTGCTAAGCATGTCATCTGGCTGGCGTGGTAAGTGCCTTTGATGGTGTTTTGGCTGTGAGCGCTCCTCACAAGAATTCTCTGTGTGCATTCCCTATCAATATTACGGCTTGAATTAAGGAACCCCGATTAATGTCCTGGATGGTCATGGTTACTCAAATTCTTCTGCCGGCACTGCTGTTGTTTTGGTTTGCACGGTTTCCGGCGGCTGGCTTTCTGGCCTTTGGGCTTCAGGCGATTTCGGTTGGCGCGGTTATTCTGGGGTTAGGGCTCGCGGCCTTATGGACGATGCCGCCTTTCTGGGTACCGTATCTTTACGGCGTTGTGTTCCTGTTGGCCACAGCTTGGCATCTTGTGCGAGGCCGCTTGCTGGGCAACGGATTGTGGCAAGCGTCAGCCGGGCCAACCACGCTGGTGCTGATGGTAGCCGGGTTAGGCTCGATCGGCGGTTATATGGGTTACTTGTCATGGCTGGGCCGTGAACTCCCGCAGGTAGACACCGTGAATATTGCACCGCCCTTTGGCGCGGGTGACTATCTTGTGGCGCACGGGGGCTCAGGTAACCTGGTCAATATTCACCTGCATACACTGGACGAATCGGTAGAGCGATTCCGGCCCTGGCGGGGCCAGAGCCGCGCGCTCGACATCGTACGGATTACGCCATTTGGCCGTCATGTAGAAGGCTGGCAACCCGCTGACCCAACTCGTTATGTCACCTTCGGAACACCGGTATTATCACCCTGTAAGGGCGAAGTCGCCAGAATTGTGGACGGTGTTCAGGACATGCAGGTTCCTGAAATGGACTCCGAGAATATAGCGGGCAATTACGTTGCTGTTGATTGCGGTGATTTCTTTGTGGTGCTGGCGCATTTGCGCCAGGGCAGCATTCAGGTACAGGCTGGAGACGGTTTGGACATTGGTGACAAGCTTGGGGAGATGGGTAATTCTGGTAACAGTTCTGAGCCGCATTTGCACGTTCATGCTCAAAGAGGCCTGCCCGAAGAGGCTCCGCTAAGTGGACAGCCTTTGGCTTTGACGATTAACGGAGACTTTTACATTCGAAACGACAGGATTAAGGTCTCGAGCCCCGGCGCCGCGCAAGATTAATCCTCACGCACAACGAAAACCGACACGTTACTGTGTCTGACGATGTTTGCACCATTTGAGTGAAGAATGTGCAATCGATCGCCGGTGCCAGGCGAGTGTGACGCCATGATGACCAGGTCTGCACCGATTTCCTTGATGGATTCCAGCAATCGGTCATCCAGTTCCACGGCGGTATCTGCCGTCGAGATCACTTTGCTGTCGGTAGCGACGCCGTGTAATTTCCCCTGCTCTTGGGCAAATGTGTTGAGCTTTTTGGCCAGTTCTTCCGGATTGTGTGCAGCGGCGGAAGGGGTCGTGTTGGTGACCGCGATGTAGCAGAGTGCGGCGTTATAGTGCTTGGCGATGTCGATTGCCGTGTTGAGCGCCTTTGACATTTGCGCCGTACGTGACAGGTCGACGGGCACGAGAATTTTGCGATACATAGTGTTTCTCCTTATCCCAATTCAAGCGTGGAGCCATTTCCTTCCACAATCAAAAGCGTGGCAGCGATTCCCGGATATTGCCACGTATGAAGGCTTAAAAGGCGGAATATGGCGTCTTTCTATCTTCCATGCCAGACTTCAACGGTACACAAAAAGTGAGGTGTTTCTATGGATCTCCAGAGAGCGTTTGGTGGTGGGCGCTAATGAATCACCTGAAGCAGGCAGTTTGGGTGATGCTTGTGGCAATTCTCGGAGTTGGCAACGTTATGGCGACCGAAGAAGCTGAATACACGCTTGTACTCAAAGATCAGGATTTTGAGGTGCGCGATTACGAGACACACATCCTGGCTGAAACCGTTGTAGACGGAAAGTTTTCTGACGCCGGTAATAAGGCATTCGGCCGGTTGTTCAAATACATCTCCGGCGATAACACGTCCCAGCAGAAAATTGAAATGACCTCACCTGTGGCGCAGGAAGCCAAAAGCGAAAAGATTGATATGACCTCGCCGGTCGGTCAGCAGAGGGTAAACGACAACTGGGTAGTAAGTTTCATGATGCCCGCGTCTTATACAATGGAGACGCTGCCGCAGCCTAAAGATTCCAAAATAACTCTACGGCAGGTTCCCATCCAGCGCATGGCGGTGGTGCGCTACTCAGGAACCTGGAGTGAAAAAAGTTACCGGAACCATAGGGACAAGTTGGACGCCTGGGTAAAGAAAAATGACTTTAAAGTCATTGGTGAGCCAGTGTGGGCGCGGTATAACCCGCCCTTTATGCCCTGGTTTTTGCGGCGGAACGAAGTGTTAGTCCCAATCGCAATTACGGCGGACACTGAGTGAACTCAGCCAGCCTGCATCCAAAAGCCTCGGCAGCACGTAAAATTTTTAACAATTCTGTTCTGTTAGGGCAAGTGCCATGAATCCATCCGACGAGTCCCGGGTTATTGAAATGGCCTGGGAAGACCGCACGCCTTTCGAGGCCATTCAACAGCTGTACGGCATGTCAGAACCCGAGGTTATCCGGTTTATGCGCAAGTCACTGAAGCCAGGTAGCTTCAGGTTATGGCGAGCGCGGGTATCGGGCCGCTCAACAAAACACCTGAAGTTGAGAAGCCCGGACGTAAGCCGGGGTTATTGTCCAACGCAGTACAAACAGCGCTAAGCCCCTGGTATTACCCCTCCAGTTCCCGCACCCGCTGCGCCAGTACAGAGAAATCAAAAAGCTTTCCTTTTGGCAGTAGCAGCAGTAATAACGACACCGCAATCGGCACAAAGGTTGCCAGCAGGAAAGATTCCAGCAAATAGGTGAGCGGCGCCCCTGGTGCGGGAAACAGCATCAACCCGGTAGCCAGGCCGGCAAAAGTGCTAATCGCGGCGTTGTAGCTTTGGTAACGGGCGTTGTAGAAGCCGAAAAATACGGGGAAAGCAGCGGCGCAGCACAGCAGATCGGCCAGCAAAAATAGGTAAAGCACGCTGTAACCCTGGGCCGCGACAAACAGCACCGGTACCGACAACAACACAATCAGCCAACGCGACAGCGACAGCAGGCTATGGTTGCTCAACTTTGGCAGCAGCCGTCGCAGGTCTATGACCATGATGCTAGTGAGCCCGCTGATGGTGGAGTCGGCACTGCTCATAATCAGCGCCAGTCCGAAGGGTAACAGGCCAATCGCAAACCACACGGGCACATCTGCCAGCAGCACACTGAACAGAGCCACCGAGCCGTCACCGGGCAAGCCCAGGCCTACAAACGCCAGCCCGAACAAACCCATGATGAAAATGATGGGGAAACTCAACAGACCGCTGATGATAAAACCGTTTCGGATAACCTTGTTATCGCGGGCGGCAAAAATACGCTGCCAGGTGCCCTGGTAAAATAATCCGGTCAGCACCACTGCCAGGAAAAAGGTCAGGCCAGATTTCAAACCGTTGATGTCCAGCGGGTTTAAGAGGTGCGGTGCCTTTTCCTGCAAGCCTTGCAGCGCCGGAGCCAAACCACCGGTGGCCTGCCAGCCAAAGCCAATTAATAGCGCCAGAAATGGCAGTATCACCAGCATTTGTACCCGGTCGGTAAAAATGGTGACCCTCAGGCCGCCGTAAAGGGTGTATAGAAGGGTGGCGCCCATGACTATGCTTGCCGTTAGCCAAAGAGGAACCGGCGCCAACAAAGACACCATTTTGGCAATGGCAGTCAGGCCCGCAGTCAGACTGATAAACAGATAGAAAACCATGATCACCAGCACGAAGCCGTACATAACGCGGCCATAGCGGCCGAGCACAAATTCGGTGAGAGTGTGGCCTTCGGGCATCAGTGTGCGAATGCGTTTACCCAGGGGAATCATGATCAGCCTCGGTGCCAGGGCACCCAAAGCATAACCGGTAACGGCACCAATACCTCCCCAGGTGGCGGCTTGCGCCGGGCCAAACAGAATCCAGGTACCCATGGTGGTCGCCAGCAGTGTCAGCAAGGTAGCAGAGCTGCTCTGGCTGTTGCGGGCCACTAGAAAATCGTCCAGTTTGTCTTGCTTTTGGCGGGCGTAAATCAGGCCGGGTATCGCAAAAAGTGCGGCGAATAAAACCAGCCATATAAGGGCGGTAGAGGTGCTGAGCATTGGTAAATTTTCCTTGCCGCGGCAGGCGGGAGCGTCATCGCCAAAGGTGGCGGGCTAACAAGATAACCGGGACAAGCAGTGGGGAAAGAAAGGAGCGCACAGGCAAGCATAAAGCAGGCGTTTTCCTTCCCTTCGCCGGCATTACCCGGATCAGGTTCAAAGGGTTACCGCACAAAGTGCGGAGTCTCAGCCATCGCAATGGCGCCCCCAGGAGTGGCAACAGAGTAGGAAGTCTGTTCGTACTTGTCAATTGCAGCTCTTAATGGCAGTTTGGCTTGCATATTTGCGCATCCGTTATGCTATGGTCTTGGCTCGACACGGGGTGTCCTGCTTTGCAGGGCTGAGAGCACACCCGTTGAACCTGATCCAGTTCATACTGGCGAAGGGATGTCAGAAAGTGCGCCTGCACCAAGTCTGTCCACTCATACCTTCGCCTCAGCCATGAGGTGTCTATGCATAAGTCCGTCCGTCTTGATCAACAGCTGGTTTTGATAACCGGTGCTGCCCGCGGTTTGGGGGAACATCTGGTGCGTGCGTTTTTGCGCGAAGGCGCCAGCGTTGTTATCAACTACCGCAACAGCGCCGAAGCGGCGCACAAACTGGCCGCTGAAGAACCGGTGCGGGCGCTTGCGGTGCAGGCTGACGTGACCGACCGCGCCGCTGTACAGGCGATGTTTGCTCAGGCTCGGCAACATTTCGGGTTTGCGGTGACCACGGTAATCAATAATGCTTTACCGGATTTCTCATTCAACGGCGACGCTCGCCCGAACGCAGATCAGCTGACCTGGGACAATCTGAACCAGCAGTTTGCCGGCGTGGTGGGTGGTGCGTTAAACACCACCCAGGCGGCGCTGGCCGGTATGCGCGAACTGGGTTTTGGCCGTATTGTGAATGTGGGAACAAACTTGTTCCAGAACCCGGTTGTGCCGTACCACGATTACACTGCGGGTAAAGCGGCGTTGCTGTCGCTGACCCGTACCTTGTCGCAGGATTTAGGGCCGGATAACATCACGGTCAATATGGTATCGGGCGGCCTTCTGCGCACCACTGACGCATCGGCTGCCACACCCGAGGCTGTGTTTGATTTTATCGCCGCCAGCACACCGTTGCGGCAGGTGACTACGCCGGCAGAGTTTGCCGATGCCACTTTGTTTTTTGCGTCACCCTGGTCGCGCTCGGTCACCGGGCAGAACCTGGTGGTAGACGGGGGGTTGGTGAAAAACTGATGACGGCCTCAGATTCACATCAACGGATGATGCACATCAACCTGTTTCTGATGGGTTGTGGTCATCATCGGGCCGCCTGGCGCCACCCGCAGTCGGCAGTGGAGCAGTTGGGAGATATTCGCTATTACGAGCGCCTGGCGCAAACCGCCGAACGCGGAAAGCTGGACGCCGTGTTTTTCGCCGACAGCAATTCGGCGGGCAATGTGTCGGATGGCAGCTGGTTTTACCTGGAGCCGCTAACGGCCATGGCCGCCATGAGCCGGGCCACGGAAAAGATCGGGTTTATCAGTACCGTATCCAGCACCTTTTACACACCGTTTCACGCCGCGCGTCTCGTCGCATCGCTGGACCATATCTCTGGTGGCCGCATTGGCTGGAACGTGGTGACGTCGATGTTTGATGTAGAAGCGCGCAACCACGGTTATGACGCTATGCCCGGCCACGCCGAGCGATACCGCCGCGCCGACGAGTTCGTGCAGGCTGTGTTGGGATTGTGGGACTCCTGGGCTGATGACGCTTTGCGGTTTGATCGCCAGGGCCATTACGCCGATCCCGCCAAGGTGCGCCCGATAAACCACCAGGGTGAGTTTTTTAGGGTAGACGGACCGTTGAACGTACCGCGCCCGGTGCAGGGGCATCCGGTGCTGTTTCAGGCTGGCGCGTCAGAACCCGGGCGGGAGCTGGCGGCCCGATGCGCCGAGGCGATTTACGCCGTTGCCTACGATTTGCCGGCGGCGCAAAGCTATTACCGTGATATCAAACAGCGGGTAAAGGCCGCGGGCCGCGAGGTTTATGTACCGATCTTACCGGGTTTGGTCACTTACGTAGCACCCACCGAGGCACAAGCAAAAGCCAAGCAGCGTGAGCTTGACGAACTGCTGCCCGCGGATGCGTCTTTGCGCCAGTTGGCAATGTTTATCGGCCAGGACTGCTCGGGCTGGGATCTGGACGCGCCGGTGCCCAAACTTCCGCCATTGGAAGAGTTCAGCGGGCCACAGGGCCGCTACAGCACCATTTTACGCATCATCGAAACTGAGCATCCGACTCTGCGCCAGCTGCTGGGCCGGCTGGCGGCGGGGGGCGGCCACTGCACCATGGTAGGCACGCCCGAGCAGATTGCAGATAAGATGGAGCACTGGTTCCGTAACGAAGGCGCCGACGGGTTTAACCTGATGCCGCCGTCTTTGCCCGGCGGCATTGAAGACTTCATCGAGCAGGTGGTGCCGGTGCTGCAAAGTCGCGGGCTGTTTCGTAGGGAATATCAGGGCAGCACTTTGCGCGAACATTTGGGGTTGGTCAGGCCAACGCATCGCTGACACATTATTTTTACGTTCGCGATCAAATCACCTTGCTAACACCTTCAACAGTCGCCGCCTACGTAAGCGGCAACTCTCACAAACAGGAACACAACATGACAGAACACTCGCTGGACACGCCACTGGTGATTGCAGGACGGCACTTTACATCCCGCCTTATGGTGGGTACCGGCCGCTACAAAGACTACGATGAAACTGCGAGGGCGCTAGACGCAAGCGGTGCAGAAGTTGTTACCTTTGCCGTTCGCCGGACCAGCATTGGCCAAAATCCCGATGAGCCTAACCTGCTGGATTTCCTGCCGCCAAATCGCTACACCCTGCTGCCGAATACGGCTGGCTGTTTTGATGCTCGCTCGGCAGTGCGCACCTGCAAGCTGGCTCGCGAATTGCTGGATGGCCATAATCTGGTCAAGCTGGAGGTGCTGGGCGATGAATCCACCCTTTACCCGAATGTGGTGGAAACTCTGAAGGCCGCCGACGAGCTGATCCGTGATGGTTTCGATGTGATGGTGTACACCAGCGACGATCCCATTGTGGCTCTGGAACTGGAAAAGATCGGCTGCTGCGCGATCATGCCGCTAGGCTCGTTGATTGGCTCTGGCCTTGGTATTCAAAACCCCCACAATATTCGCCTGATCGTCGAGCGCGCGAACGTGCCCGTGTTGGTGGATGCCGGTATTGGTGCTGCTCACGAGGCGGCTATGGCGATGGAACTGGGGTGCGATGCGGTACTGATGAACTCGGCTATTGCCCAATCGCCAGACCCGATTGCCATGGCCCGTGCCATGCGCCTGGCGGTTCAGGCCGGGCGTGAAGCCTTCCTGGCCGGGCGCATGCCCCGCCGCCAGCTGGCCGATCCGTCATCACCGCTGGCCGGGCGCATTGCCAGCGCCTGACGCTGCCGTTGCGAGGTACAGAGTTGATTATCGCCAGGCTCCGTTCTATTAGCGAAGCCTGGTTTTTAATATCTGGGCCGTGAATCCTGCTTTTCCATACCGACGGCCTGACCACCGCGACCTGGCGAACGGGCGCCGCCTTCGGCCTCCATTTGCACGCTGATGCGCGGTGCGGCCACGTCCAGATACAGGTCTTCCATCCGCCGCTTCAGCAGCAGATTGAACGCTCGTGACACATCCCACTGGAACTCTGGCTTGGTACGCATACGCATGCGCAACACTGGGCAGCCGTCTGTAAACGCTTGAATACCCTGAATTTCAAGGGGTGACCAGATCAGCCAGCGCATAGCGGGGTCAGCACGCAGCTCTTCTGCGGTGTCGGTCATCAGTTTGATGGCATCATCAATGGGCAGCTCTGGTGGTACCTGGATTTTTATCAACGCAATGCCAAACTGGCGCGACATATTGTGAATAGAGCTGATTTTGCTGAAGGTAATGTGGTGTACCACCGCTTCCAGGTCCCGCAGCCGCACGGTGCGCAGATTGAAGCCCTCTACCGTGCCCATAAAGCCGTTGATTTCTACGAAGTCGCCCACCGACATTGAATCTTCCACCACAATAAACAGCCCGGTGATTAAATCTTGCACCAGTGTCTGGGCACCAAAACCGACCGCCAGACCGACAATACCGGCACCCGCCAGCAGCGGCGTAACGTCTACCCCGACAATGGAAAGGCTGACCAGAAAGGCCACCACCACAATGATGATCAGAATGGTGTTGCGAACAATGGGAACGATAGTTTGGGCACGGGCCGCCCTCAGGCGTTTCTTGCGGTCGCCACGGCGTACAGCGCGCTCTAGAAGCTCATCGGCAAAGGTCCAGGTCAAGCTGGCGATCAGCCCGGTAACCGTCAGCGCAAACAAACTGTCCGCAAGGCCAGCACTGAGGGATGGCTTGTCGGCAAGCCCTAACAGGGACAGGTCCCATACCTGTAGTGCTATCTCAAAAAAGGCCAGCCATAACGCAATTTGCAGCAGGCGATAGCCGAATTTGACCAGGCGCCGGCTAAAGGTGCTCAGAGACTTGTGGCGGGAGCTGCTTTTTTGAATGCCGACAACACCTTGCGCCGCTAAGGTGACAATCAGTACTAGTGAAACAATAAGCGCCTTGCCCAGGGCTGCATCGCCTGAGCCGCCTTTGGCAAAAACAGCCACCATAGAGGCGCCAAGCGCCAGCAATAATGGAATATGCCAGAGCCGCGCCAGCAGGCCGACCAGTTCCCGCCATACGCCTTGATTCTTGCGCTGGTTATACGGCTGGTTGCGTATCAGATGGGTGATCGGGCGGCGGTTGCGGATAATCACGAAGATTGCCAGCAGGGCACCAAACATACTGAAAACCAGCGCCAGAGAAGAGGCTAGATCGGCGCCCAGCTGTGACACCAGCTCCGACGACCCCAAAGCGTCTGACAAAGCGAACAGAGCGCCAATAAAGAACAGCGGAAACAGCGTACGCCTATGCAAAATAGCAACAGCGGTGGTTCGGTGGCCGCTGGAGAAAACCGAAATCATGACGTCGAATAATGACGTCAGAAGGCGGCCGCACAGGCTGATATAAGCCAGCACCAGAACGGTGCTTTGCGCCGTGTCTGAAATGGCCAGCATGCGCAGGCCCAGTAGTAAAAAAAGGCCAACCAGTGTCAGAATCCAGGGGACTATCCGGCGCGCAAAATGCGCCATCAGCATCCAGGGTTTGGCACGTCGGGGCATTTCCAGTGGCCAGTCGCGGCGAATAAACAGCGCGCGGGCCAGGCGCGACAGACTGTACAGAAGGGCCACTCCCACTGCCAGCCCGATGGCGATTTCGGCCACCACCTTGAATGAAGCTCCGGCTATCAGTCCTTTGCTGGCACTCAGTGCGTTATCAAAATTAACTTTCCAGCGCCCCAGTGACTCACCAGCAGCACCGTCAGAGCGTGTGAGATCGTCAAAAAACTCTGCCAGCGCTCCCAGCAGGCCTCGCTGGGCAGGCGAATTTCGCTGATCTTCACTGGCCTGCGTCTGCAGACCCTGTTGCAGGGTTTGCAGCTGTTTGATCAGGTCTTCGCGGCTGCTGTCGTCTTGCAGGGCCTGAATGGTAATTTCAAGTGACCGGCTCAATTCTTCGGCAGAAGCGGTTTGTTCCTGCTCTTCCTGGCTCGATCCGGGCAGCCCCGGAATTGCTGGCAGCGACAACCCCTGGGCCTGGGTTGAGGTGGCCGCAAGGCACAGCAGCGCAACACCGATAACAAGCGTAAAAAATGGCGCCGTGAACAAACGGGAACCCATGGGTTGGCCTTTTATGTGCGACGGCGTCATTAGCGCACCGCGCGTTGTAGATCTTCCAGGAAATCCTGTATTCGTTCGGCGTTCGTGCCCAAATCGCTTTTACCCAAGCGTGAGGCGGAGCGCATGTCTACGAGCACGCCGTTGCTGGTGTCGGTCAGGCGAATCACCACATCGTCTTTAAAACCGAACCAGCGGGTGGTGGCTGTTGCTTCAAGCGTTGTTGGGCTGGCCTCAGCCAGTTGCCAGCCACGGGCAGCAATCAGATCCCGTGTCGCTGTTTGCACTTGCTCTATGGGCACCGTCAATGTGATGGGCGCCAACATCGGGTAAGCAGCCCGTTGTTGGCGCGCGGTATCAATGCCGGGATAATCCACAGCGTTGGGCGCAGCTTCACGGGCGCGGGCCAGGGCCACGAACGCCGGCGGGTTGTCCATGTCGGTGGTAATGTCGTGAATAGGCGGTACTGTTTGTGCCCGCTGTTTCATTTGCACTGGCATCGCAATCATTGTAACGGCCAGTACGGCTGCCGCCAGGCCGGTCAACGCTGCACCCCAGCGGTGGCACAGGCCAGCGATTACAATAGTGAGTATGCCAAGTACTGCCGCCACAGCCGCCAGTTGCGCGCCCATTCGCAGCCAGCTGAAGGCATCGCCCAGCGCAATCCACTCCATGCGAAACGCCGGCCCTGACGCTGCCATTAGAGCACTGGCGGCAATCAGCGCGATGATTGCCAGCCAAGCGCAAAGTACAGGCCACTTGCCACCGCGATGATGGTGTTGTGAAAGCGATGACATAGTAACTCCTGTTTTTTTGAACTACTTTTAGTGAGCGCCGCATTGGCTTGGCTAACAAGCATAGTGTGCAATGAGGTGCAGTCTCAAGGTGACATAGACTTAACTGCTGGCTCGTAGCAGTTTTTTTTGCGTCGCGCCGAGCTACCCTCCTATAATCGCGGGTCTGTCGCCTGCTACGCTTCTGCCTGGCGGCCAGCTTCTCGCCAAACAATAAGGAAAAGAACATGCTGAAACGTTGCACATTAGTTGCCGCCGCTGCAGGCGCGCTCTTGTTTGGGTCTATTGCCCATGCTCAATACAAAGACGAGTACACAGTATCTACCGTGTTGCCATCGGCCTTTCCCTGGGGCCAGGCGGCCGATAAATGGGTAGAGCTTGTGAATGAGCGTTCGGAAGGGCGCATCAACATGAAAATTTTCAGCAACTCCCAGTTGGTGTCTGGCGACCAGACCAAAGAATTTTCGGCCATGCGCTCCGGGCTGATTGATATGGCGGTGGGCTCGACCATCAACTGGTCACCCCAGGTGCCGGAACTGAATCTGTTCTCGCTGCCGTTTCTGATGCCGGATTATTCCGCCATTGATGCGATTACTCAAGGCGAAGTCGGTGAAGCGGTGTTTGCTGCTATTCAGAAGCGCGGTGTAACGCCGCTGGCCTGGGGCGAAAACGGTTTTCGTGAATTGTCTAACTCCCAGCGCGCGATCAGCGAACCGGCGGACGTGGAAGGCTTGAAAATTCGTGTGGTGGGTTCGCCATTGTTTCAAGATACCTTCAATGCTCTGGGTGCCAACCCCACTCAGATGAGTTGGGCCGACGCCAAGCCGGCGCTGACCACCGGTGCCGTAGACGGTCAGGAAAACCCGCTGTCGGTGTTTGATGTGGCGCGTATTGACCAGGTAGGGCAGGAGCACCTGACCCTGTGGCATTACATGGCAGACCCGCTGGTATTTGCCGTTAGCAATCGGGTGTGGGCGACATTCAGCGCCGACGATCAGGACTTGCTAAAGCAGGCCGCAATAGACGCCGGCCAGTGGGAAATTGAAAAGTCCCGCAGCGAGCTGGACGCCACCTTGGCTGCCATCAAAGAGCGTGGCGTGACCGTCACTGAACTGACACCGGCCCAGCGCGATGCGTTCATCAACGCGACCCAGTCGGTCTATCAGGAATGGTCATCGCGGATTGGTGAAGATCTGGTAAAGAAGGCCCAGCAAGCCGTCGCCGACCGCCAGCAGTAAGCGTTCTGGCCCGAGCTGTGTGCCGAGAATTCCACTCTGGCGCAGAGCCGGGCTGCCCAACCCGGAGTTTTCATGTCTACCCGCCCCCCTAAATGCTGGCCCGAAGCCTGGCTTGCGTCTTTTGCTTTGATTGCGATCTGTTTGATCAGCTTGGGTAACGTGATTGTGCGCTATACCACCGATGCGTCTTTTGCCTTTACTGAGGAGTTTTCGGTGTTTTTTCTGGTTCTGGTGACCTTTGCTGGCGCTTCGGTAGCGGCGCGCAACAATCAGCACATTCGCATCGAATTGATTGAGCACCACCTGCCGGCGCCTCTTAGAACAGCCGTATGCATAGTGCAATGGGCGTTGGGCGTGACTGTGTTTGCCATTACCGCCTGGTACGGCAGCGTGTTTGCCTGGCAGGAATACCAGTGGGAGTCGCTGTCACCCGGGTTGGGCTTGCCCAACTGGGTTTACGTGATTTGGCTGCCGCTGATGGCGCTGGCCATTATTGTGCGCATGACCCAGAGTTTGATTGATCGCCTGCGCGGCAAAGTCGATCCGGAGATTATTCATGAGTCCTGATCTGTTGATGATCGCCAGTTTCATGGTGGCGCTGCTGCTGGGTGTACCCGTGGCCATCGCCTTGGGGCTGGGCGGTGCGGTGGGTATTGTGGCCGGGCTGTCACCAGACATGCTGGCCACCTTTGGCACTAATACCTACAACAGCGTGGCGAAGTACCCTCTGATTGCCATACCGCTGTTCATACTGACCGGTTTGATTTTTGAACGTGCCGGCGTGGCCGCCAGTCTGGTGCGATTTGCCCAAGCTATTATCGGCCCGCGCCACGGTGGCCTGACCGTTGTTGCCGTGCTGGTATGCCTGATTATGGGCGGCATGAGTGGCTCTGGCCCGGCCGATGCTGCGGCCGTGGCCATGGTGATGCTACCCAGCATGCGCAAGGCGGGTTATCCGCAGCCGTTTTCCGCCACGCTGATTGCGGCATCGTCGTCTACCGCCATTCTGATTCCACCGTCCATCGCGCTGATTCTGTATTCCATTGTGGTGCCGGGGGTGGATTTGCGCGCGCTGTTTGCCGCTGGTGTGTTCCCCGGGATTCTGGCGGGGCTTTCGCTGCTGGTGCCTGCGCTGTATTTTTCCCGCAAATATCGCTGGGAAGACCCGAAAACCTCAGAACGTCCACCTTTCTGGCCCAGCTTTAAAGCGGCCTTGCCGGCTTTGTTTGCGCCGGTGATTATTTTGGGTGGTCTGCGTTCCGGCTTGTTCACACCTACCGAGGCCGCGGTGGTGGCGGTCACCTACGGGGTGATTGTGGGCTGCCTGATTTATCGCAATCTGAGCCTGCGCGGGCTTTTTGATCTGGTGACCGACGCTGCGGTTACCTCCGGCGTGGTTATGCTGATTATCGCTTTGGCGGGTATTTTTGCCTGGGCTGGCACCACTTTGGGCACCTTCCAGCATTTGGCGGATGCGTTATTGTCGCTGTCGGACAACGGCTGGGTGCTGTTGGGATTGGTGATGCTGTTGGTGTTGCTGGCGGGTATGTTGCTGGATGCGGTATCCATTTATCTGATCCTGATCCCCATTGTACTGCCGCTCATGAACCACTTTGGCTGGAACCCGGTTTGGTTCGGTATATTGCTGGCCATGAACATTGCGATTGGTCAGTTCACTCCGCCGGTGGCGGTGAATTTGATGGTGACTACCCGTATTGCCAATATTCGCCTGGAGCACACCCTAGGTTGGGCGCTGGTGTTTATTGCCGCTATGGGCGTAAGCCTGCTGCTGGTGGCGTTGGTGCCGGGTATCGCGCTGTGGCTGCCCGACAAGCTTGGCTATGTGGTTGGGCCTTGGTAAAAAAGTGGCCATGATTTAAAGGGTTCTTCGTTATGTAACCGGTAGCCAGGCCCAGCCTACTGCGTAAGGTGTGAAAACCTAGCGCGGCGGCAACTGACAACCCTGCTTGCAGCGCGAACGAAAGCGCAAGCGGGCGAATACCAGGTAGGCTCGGTTTACCAGGCCAACCAAGTGCAGTTTTTTCAACACTGTCGCCAAATGGCGGTAGCCCGGAAGCTCCTGCCACACCACCACAAACGCGTGTGCGCCAGACTTCAGAGTGCCTGCGCTGTCTACTGCGTGAATGACTTTCATTGCATCAGTGTGGCTCAGCTGGTACTGGGCCAAGGTTGAGTCACTGGCAAATATATCCTGCCAGTCGATGCGCGATTGCTTGTCTACCTTGCGATAATGGTCAATTTCGCGGCGGCACAACGGGCATTGGCCATCGTAGAATAAAATCGGTTTTGCGGGCATAGCGTGGCCTTGTCATCAGTCTTTTCAGGTTATACTTCAACAAAGTTGCGTTATTGTGATTACGTTGGCGGGGGCGAAGTGTATTCATTAGCGGGGCAGGAAAAACACGTACACAAAATGCGGACAGCAAAAAGGCAGCCGAAGCTGCCTTTTTTGATTATTGGCTGTTATTCACAGCACAATTATCTGTTCTAGCTTAGACAGCTACAACGTTCTCTGCCTGAGGACCTTTCTGGCCCTGAGTAACAGTGAACTCAACCTGTTGGCCTTCGGCCAGGGTCTTGAATCCGCCACCTTGAATAGAGCTGTAGTGAACAAATACGTCGGGGCCGCCTTCGCGAGTGATAAAGCCAAAACCTTTTGCTTCATTGAAGAACTTAACGGTACCGGTAACTGTAGACATAATAATAATCCTGAATTCTTAAAGTAATGTGCTGTCAGTCACCCATAATGATGACGGATCAGCGGTATGCGGGAAACAAAAAATGAGGCGTGATCAAAAACAGGACGATGCGTTACTTAGTACGTTCTATTGATGAAGTGCTTTGCTAAATCTTTCCGACGGGATGCACTCTACACGCAAATGAGATCATTGCAAAGCCTTTGTGTGTTTTTTTGTAACCTGTAGGTACAGCAACGGATAAGCCTCGCGTTGAAATGGTGAAACCGCGGCAGCACGTCAGTAGAACAATAACCAAGCTATAACTAAGCTATAACTAAGCCAACGTAGCTGTTAAAGGAGTAAGGATTATGGCCGGAGGATGGGCACGGGATGGCGCCGTGCAAGATCAGATCGACGCCAGCGTTGAAGATGCAGTCAATAAAGCCAGAAGCAGCCTGGGTAAGGGCGATAGCTTGACCCATTGTGAAGAATGCGACCGGGACATACCCGAGGCCCGGCGGGTGGCGGTGCCGGGGGTGCGCCTGTGTATACGGTGCCAGGCCGAGCTGGAAAAACAGCAGGGTAAAAGCGGCGGCGTTAACAGACGCGCCAGCAAAGACAGCCAGCTGCGCTAACCCCGTGGTACGAGGCTGTTCAATAAGGGTGTCATGAGAGTGCTATCCTAGTGCCCAGCAACGCCGCGACCAAGGCGCTTCCCGCACACCTGCCAGCGATACCCTCTGATTATGACCATAACGCCATTTACCCACCTTACCTGCCCGTTAGACGGACAACCCCTGCTGAAGCAGCAAAACAGTTGGCGTTGCGCCAACGGACACAGTTTTGATAACGCTCGCCAGGGCTATGTGCACCTGCTGCCAGTTCAGAACAAGCGGTCACTAGCCCCAGGTGACAGCAAGGAAATGGTAGCCGCACGCCAGCGTTTTTTAAGTGCCGGGCACTATCAGCCGGTAGCCGCAGCGGTTGCGCAATGGGTGGCGAAAGCATTTAACACGGTGGGTGCGGGTGAAATTAAGGGTGAGGGTGCTGAACGCCAGCCAGGCATAAAAGAACTTTTCGCCTGTTTGGATGCAGGTTGCGGTGAAGGCTATTATTTGCGCGAGCTTGAGGCTTGCCTGGCAGGTCAGAAACACGAACAGCCGCTGTCGCTGGTAGGCCTGGATATTTCAAAACCGGCGGTGCTGGCTGCGGCAAAGCAGTCAAAAACAACGCGATGGGTGGTCGCCAGCAACGCCAATATACCGCTGGCTGAGGGATCTTTGGACTGTATTTTGAGCGTGTTCGGGTTTCCAGTGTATTCGGAGTTCCGGCGGGTGCTGCGCACTGGCGGCCGGGTAATAGTGGTTGACGCTGGACCGGATCATTTGCGCGAATTGCGGAAGGTGATTTACCCGGTACTTAAGCCCGAGGTCGACAAACCCAACGCCAGCGAAGCGCCTCCGGGCTTTCAGGCAATAGGGCGGCAGACGATTAGTTTCAGCCTCGCACTGGTCGGCGAAGCCGCCATTGCCGATCTGTTAGCGATGACCCCGCACTTCTACCGCGCGAAGGCCGAAGGCCTAGCTCGAGCCGCTGCGTTGGGCGAATTGCAGGTAACGGTGGATGTTCGGCTGACGGTGCTGGAAACCACACCGGGTGAGGGCGCAAGCCCCCCAGGTGCAGACTTGAAATAGCGTGGGTTAGCATCCGTAGATCTGGACCACCCGTCCTTGCTTGCTCAGGGTCGAGCGGATTGCGGTTGATAGATTAAAGCTATCTCTTGCTTGGGTATTATCAATTTTTGTTAAGCGCGCAGCATCACTACACTTGCATGCATCCATTAATCATCTGGCAACCAAAGGGGAATATCTTATGGGTATCATCAACTCCGAAATTAAACCGTTTAACGCAACCGCCTTCAAGCAGGGCGAGTTCGTTGAAATTTCTGAAGCAGACGTAAAAGGAAAGTGGTCTGTATTTTTCTTCTACCCGGCTGACTTTACGTTCGTATGCCCTACAGAACTGGGCGACGTAGCCGATAAGTACGAAGAACTGCAGAAGATGGGCGTTGAAGTGTTCTCTGTATCCACAGACACCCACTTTACTCACAAAGCCTGGCACGATGCTTCTGAAACCATCAACAAGATTCAGTACTACATGGTTGGCGATCAGGCCGGCAACATCACCAACAACTTTGGTGTGATGCGTGAAGGCCAAGGCCTGGCAGACCGTGCGACTTTCCTGATCGATCCGGATGGCATCATTCAGGCTGTGGAAATCACCGCTGAAGGCGTAGGCCGTGATGCGTCCGAGCTGATGCGTCGGGTTAAAGCCGCTCAGTACGTGCGCAAGCACCCTGGTGAAGTTTGTCCGGCCAAGTGGCAGGAAGGTGAAGCGACTCTGTCTCCTTCACTGGATCTGGTTGGTAAAATCTGAGGTTTTCTTTAACGGAAACCAAACAGTACGGGCTCGTATTACAGGCCTGCTACTAGCAAAAAACCCCGGAAATCCGGGGTTTTTTGTGTTCAGAGCAAAGCGGATTATGAACTGCGCGTGGCGTCTGACTCAGAGGCTCGGTTGCGCAGGCGTACAAACAGCTTGCTTAGCTCCTTCAGCCAGAGCACCGAGCTGGCGACGGCGGTGCACAATAGCCAGTCCTCAAGGCTAAGGCTGACCGTAGAGAAGGGTTTTTGTAGAAATGGCAGATAGACCACCGCCAGTTGTAACAGCAGCGACAGGCCCACCGCCGCCCACAGCCAGAGATTAGAAAACAGACCGCGAAAGGCGCTTTGTTCATCAGACCTTGAAATAAACACGGTAAACAGTGAGAACAATACCAGGGTGGTAAAGGCCATGGTTTGGCCATAGGCAAGGCTGCCCGTGCCGGCCACCAGACCGCCGGGCAGCGAGGCATCCAGCACAAAAAGAGTGCCGGTTGCGGTGACCAGGCCAACGAAAACAATCCCGGCCCACATGCCCCGTGTAATGATGCCTTCTTCCCGGGGTCTTGGCGGTTTGCTCATGGCGGCTTCATCACCCGGGTCCAGCCCCAGCGCCAAGGCCGGTGCGCCATCGCTGACCATGTTGATCCATAGAATCTGGGTGGCCAGCAAGGGCAGAGCCAAGCCGGTACCATCGGCGGTCAGGCCGATCACATTTGCCAGCAACACGCCGAAAAACATGGTGAATACTTCGCCGATGTTGGACGATAGCAAATAGCGCAAAAATTTGCGGATATTGGCAAAAATCGCGCGCCCTTCCTCCACAGCAGCAACAATAGTGGCAAAGTTGTCGTCTGCGAGGATGATATCCGCTGCCTGGCGCGACACATCAGTGCCGGTTATGCCCATGGCCACGCCAATATCAGCGGCCTTCAAGGCGGGAGCGTCATTCACACCGTCGCCGGTCATCGCGACTATATGGTTGCCCCTCTGCAACGCTTTGACGATACGCAGTTTGTGTTCAGGGTTAACCCGAGCGTAAACCGAGATCTCTTGCGCGGCCTGGTGCAGCGCGTCGTCCGACATTTCGTCAATTTCCGTGCCCGTGAGCGCTTGGTCATTGGTGCAAATACCCAGCTCTTTACCAATAACCGCAGCGGTGACCGGGTGGTCTCCGGTGATCATCACCGGGCGGATGCCCGCTTTTCGTGCCTGGGCCACGGCTTTTTTGGCTTCTTCACGCGGCGGATCGATCATGCCGATCAGGCCTACGAACACCAGATCTTGTTCAAGGTCTTCATCTAACTGGTCTGGCTCGAAGCCGGCGGCGGTTATGAAACGGGCTGCTACGCCCAGTGTGCGCAGGGCTTCCGCGGCCAGATTTTCGTTGGCTTGCAAAATGTCGGCGCGGCGCTCTGGCGTTAACGGTCGAATTTTGTTCCCCACCCGTTCGCGGTTGCAGCGGCCCAGCAGAACGTCGGGAGCACCCTTGGTAAAGATCTGAATTGACGCCTGCTGTTGGCTGTCGGTGTGCAGTGTCGACATCATTTTGCGTTCGGATGAGAACGGCACCTCACCAACTCGCTCGTATCGGGTGTTCAAAAGATCTTCCGTCAGCCCAACTTTTCGAGCGGCAACCAGCAGTGCGCCTTCGGTAGGATCGCCCTGAATAGTCCACCGGCCGTCTTCTTCGCGCAAAACCGCATTGGCGGCGCGATCACCGACCGTCAGGGCCCGCTCCAGCTCTAGCCTCAGGGGCTCACTGATTGTGTTTTCGCCGGTGTCGTTCGCTGTGGAGTGTACGGTAATCTTGCCGCTCGGCTCGTACCCGGTGCCGCTCAGAGTTACCCGGCCACTGGCGGTAACAATGGCGCGTACAGTCATTTCGTTGCGGGTGAGGGTGCCTGTTTTGTCTGAAGCGATCACGCTGGCGGCGCCCAGGGTTTCCACCGCAGCCAGATGGCGAACAATCGCATGGCGCCGTGCCATGCGCTGAACTCCGAGGGCAAGCACGGCGGTTACGATGGCCGGCAAGCCCTCGGGTACCGCCGCCACGGCCAGTGCGACTCCAAGAATCAGCACGTCGAAAATGGCCGAAAAGCCGCTGACGTGTTCTACCAGGATGATGGTGAAAATCATCACTACCGCAATCACAATCACCACCAGTCCCAGCATTCTGCCAACCTTGGCAAGATCCTGTTGCAACGGTGTTGTCTCAGCGGGTGCCTGCTCCAGCATGCCGGCAATCTGCCCCATCTGGGAGTTCATACCGGTGGCGGTAATAACCGCGGTGCCACGGCCGAAGGTGACGGTGGTGCCGCTGAAAATCATATTCTGGCGATCACCGATGGGGGCGTCCCCAACGATGGTTTCCGGGTCTTTGGATGCGGGAAGGCTTTCGCCGGTCAGTGAGGCTTCGGAGGTTTGCAGGGCAACCGACTGAATAAGGCGACCGTCTGCGGGAATCGTATCGCCTTCCTCTACCAGAACAGTATCGCCGATTACCAGCTCAGAAGCGGCGATGCTTTGCCGTTCACCGTTTCGAATCACCCGAGCCTGGGCGGCGGACATTCGTTGTAACTCTGCTACAGCTTGTTCTGCCCGCGCCTGCTGCACATAACCCATGGCTGCGTTGAACATAACAATGGCCAGGATTGCAATGGCCTCATAGGGCAGGGTGGAATCACGCTCGAATAGCCACAAGCCGAGGGAAATCGCCGCGGCCAGCAATAAAAGGACAACCAGAGTGTCAGTGAACTGGGTGAGTACTTTACGCCAGCCGGGCACAGGCAGTGCTGCGGCCAGTTCGTTCGCGCCGTTGCGCCCGAGGCGGGCCTTGGCTTCTTCGCTGCTAAGGCCTTTTTGCGCGCTGGTTTCCAGGGCGGAAACGATGGCGTCAGGAGATAACTGATAAGCGGCTTGGAGCTTCTTTGACGAGCATTCGCTGTCCATGGTCACCCGTCCTTATGCTGGCGAAGTTCATAAGGGCCAGTGTAACCAGAAATCTTGCCGGAAAAACGATCTGTGTCAGGTACTGGCGATGTCGGAGCCATAACTGACACCGCGAGCCTTCAGACGGTAGAACTGCGCCACCACATCGGCCATGGCATCCGGGCAATAGGGGCGCAAGCCGCCTAGCACCAACCGTTTGGAGACGGTACCCAGCGCCTGGTCACCAGACATCAGGCGGTACTCCAAAGTGACCTGGCCACGCTTGCCATTGGCTTCCAATGTGGCGTTATGCAGCTCCAGTTCCGGTGACGCTGCATGCAGGCTATCCAATGTGACGGTCATGCTGTCGTACATCACCATTGGCCGGTCCGGGTTGAACATTACGCCGTTGGATTCCATCAAAGGCTTCATGGTGTGCGGGAAGTTTTTGCCTGAGGCCGCCACGTAACCCAAAGTGAATTCTTCGATAAACACCTTGTCGGTGGTTATGTCGCCGCTGCGGGCCACTTCCAGATAGACTTTGCCGGCTTGATCGCACACTTGAATAGTGCCGTCGGCGCCTTCGCGAAATTCCAGCGGTACGTCTTTACCCAGCAGGGCGCGAAAGTGGAAGGTCATATTCGTCGACAGGCCAAAACGCCAAAGTACCACAGCAAACAGTAAATCCCCTGGCACGCAGAAGCGGCGGGCGTCCGGGTCGTGAATCGGGTTGAAATCCCCGGCCACTTCCTTGGCAAACAGACTGGCCTGGGCGGCGCTGATGTATACGCGGCCATCCTTTTCACAGTGAAAACGTTCTAGAAACATGGAGTACCTTATTCCGAGTGGCCAGATTCAGGTTCCCATGATAGTCCAGCTGCACTCATATCAAAATGCACCATCTGGTTTAATGCAAAAATACTGCAGAAACTCTTGCGACAAAGTGTGAGTCGGTCAGTGCCGGTTAATAGCAATTTACTATAGCAGTTTTTTAATCAATTGATTTGAGCTTATTTTCTTGGCGCCGTATCTTAGCGACATCAACTTAAAACAACCGGCTAAAGCCAAGCCGGTTTATCAGTTT